>JACOXU010000003.1 GCA_016182185.1 Candidatus Levyibacteriota bacterium | reverse complement strand
CACTCTCTCCGGAACAACAGGAGGAGCCTATCTTACCTCAGGAGGAACCCTTCAGACTACTGCCAACCAGACACTTACCTTAGGAGGAGATACCACAGGAGACCTTATTCTCAAATCAAGAAATGCTATAGTCTTCAAGAATCCGGGAACAAATAATACTTTTGTAGGAGAAGGATCAGGTCATGTAAATCCACCAGGAACTGATAATACTGCTTTGGGTTATGCCGCTCTCACAAACAGCACAGGATCTTTTAATACCAGCATTGGAGCAGCTACAATTCTAACTAGTAGCGGATCATACAATACTGCTTTGGGTTATGCCGCTCTTGGCTCGGTGGGAATGTCCGGATCCAATAACACTGCTGTAGGATACCAAGCTCTCAAAAGTGCTGCCTCTGCAATAGGTTCTAACAACACAGCTCTAGGTTATGATGCTGGAAATACAGCCGGCGGTCAATATAACAATCAAAATGGATCGAACAATACTTATCTAGGTTACAACGCCGGTCCATGGACAGATAATGCATCATTTAATAACTCAACTGCCATAGGAGCATATTCATTGGTAAATGCAAGCAATGCTTTAGTTCTTGGAGGAACAGGATTTTACGCAGTTAACGTAGGAATTGGCACAGCCACTCCATCAGCAGTCCTTGATATTCAAGGAGGACAAAGAGGAGGAAACGTAGCCCTTATAGTAAACCAAACAGGAGCAAGTGCCAATGATATTCTTGCAGCTTCAGCCTCAGGAGCCACTAAATTCAGAATTCTTAACAGCGGCAATGCTTCATCTGCCGCAGGATTTACCATAGATGGTGCGGGAAGTCTTACTACCACCAATGCACAGACCCTCACTCTTGGCGGAGGGGACACAGGAGATATAAATATAAGTCTTATCGGAAGCAGTAATCTTAGAATCAACGGAACTGCCGGTTCTACGTTGGGAACTGCCTCCTGTGTCACTACTACAAATGGTATAGTAACTGGGTCAGGTTCCTGCCCGACAGGGGGCGCTACATGGGATCTGATCAACGGAGCTTATGCACCGTCCTTTGCTGGTACTGTTGATCTTCTCTTAGGCGGAACTAGTACTGCCTCCTCCAAGTTTGCCGTCTTAAACATCGCTTCGGGAACACCCACTGCTTCTATTTCGGCTCAAAATGCTGCAGCGTCTGCTCTAGTACTTGGATCCGATTCTACAATCCAGTCGGTCAAAAGACAGACTTTGACCTTTGGAGGAGACACAACCGGAGATATAACCTTCAGCCCCGGCGGTACAGCTAATACACTCTTCCTTCAAAGCGGCGGCAAAGTCGGAATCGGAAAGACCACTCCGGTTGCCACACTTGATGTCAATGGCACTGCTTCTGTCTCAACGAGTCTTACTTTCGATTCGGCAGCTTTGCCTTCCATCCAAAGTACCAATAAACAGACCTTAACCATCGGCGGTGATTCGACAGGCAGCATACTCTTCAAACCTGGGAATTTGAGCAATGCCTTGTTCTTAAGCTCCGGTGGAAATATCGGAGTAAGCACTACAGTTCCTTCCTACAAGCTTGACATTTCCGATGGGACAGCTAACGGACGAGGAATAAATATCTCCCAGACTGCAACATCCGGAACAAATTATGGTATATACAGCTCGGTTTCAGGAGATGGTACAGGAACCAATATTGGAGCTTACTTCTCAGCCACTGATGGCGATACTGCTAATTATGCTGCCATATTTGATAACGGAAGTGTCGGTGTTGGCGATACGACTCCTGATGCCCTATTTACAGTCGGAGAGACATCTCAATTCCAAGTCGATTCAACAGGCGCTATATCTACAACTGACACAGGAGATGCTCTTACACTTTCAGGCGCAGGTGCGAATATTGCCTTTACAGGTGCGGGTCTTGCTCAAATAACAACTGCGACTGCTCAGCATCTGGCTCTCATGCCCGGCGGAAATGTAGGTATTAATGTGACTGCTCCAACCGCAACCCTTCATGTGGCAGGAGCCTATGGAGGCAATGCGGCGGCAATTATTAACCAGCTTAATTCAGGGGATATCTTCACAGCCTCAACCAGCGGTAGTACCAAGCTTGTCCTTTCCAATTTAGGTAAACTGGGTATTGGCACAATTTCACCTAAAGCATTTCTTGAAATAACCGGAGACGCAGGCAACAACGCGACTCTTATAGTCAATAATTCTACTTCAAACGGTGATATTCTTGCCGCCTCTTCATCCGGTGCAACTAAATTCAGAGTCACCAACAGCGGTAATGCTTCATCTGCTGCAGGATTTACTATAGATACAGCAGGAAGTCTTACGTCTACGAATAGACAAACTCTGACCTTGGGCGGAGGAGACACAGGAGATATAAATATCAGCTTGGCTGGATCAAGTAAGCTCAGGATCAATGGCACAGCCGGAGCAGATGTATCAGGCTCCTGTGTAACTACCTCAAATGGTATAGTTACTGCTTCAAGTGACTGTGCAGGCGCAAGATGGGATCTGGTGAGTGGAGCTTATACTCCTGCCTTTGCCAATACAGTTGATCTTCTTCTGGGTGGAACCACGACCCAATCTGCAAAGTTCGCAGTCTTGAATATCAATTCGGGTACTCCTACTGCTTCTATCGCCGGTAATTTCTCGCTCGGAGCAGGCGGAAGTATACAGTCAACCGCCCAAAGGACTTTGACTATCGGAGGAGATACGACCGGAGAGATTATCATAAAACAATCCAATAATAATCTATTCAGAGCACCCGGAGGAACGAACACCTTCGTAGGTCTTAGCTCTGGAAATACAGGAACCAATAACACTGCGTTGGGAAACGCTGCTCTTCAAAATGTTACAGGCTCGGGCAATACAGCCATCGGAGTTTCAGCAGGCACTCAAGGTGTTCCACTCACCTCGGGAAGCAACAACACATTCATAGGATATCTATCTCAAACATCATCAAACAGCATCAACGGTTCTACAGCCCTTGGATACAACGCGATTGTGGGAGCAAGCAATAGGCTGGTTCTTGGAGGGACTGGAGCGAATTATGTCTGGGCGGGCATCGGCACAACCACCCCAACTGCGCTTCTGGATTTGCAAGGAGGAAATCAGGGAGGAAACGCCGCTCTTATCATCAACCAAACCGGCGCAAGCACGAATGACATTCTAGCCGCCTCAACAAGCGGAACGACCAAGTTCAGAATTACAAACGGAGGAAATCTGGTCTCCGTCGCAGGTGCGCAATGGCTGCCTTTGACCAATTCATCAACAGCTCTTCAGATTGCAGATGCTGCCGGAAGTTCGATGCTCAATTTTGATACTATAAATAGAGGTATCTATGCCACTTCTTCTGCAGTTTCGACAGACGCCTTCTCAATCGTAGCAAATTCGCTGACGAGTGGTAAAGGATTAAATGTAAACCAGACCAATACGTATACCGGTACGAGTAATGCTAATATTTCTGGAAATTTAGCAAGCCTTAGTAGAAATTATACTCTGAATACCTCAACTCAAACTATTGCTTATGATAATAGTACCACTCTGGCTGAGCAAACAGGTAGTTCAGCTAATTTTTCACACACTACCGGAACGGGTGACAACCGTATATTAATAGTTACCGTATCAAGAGCAGGAAATGCTGGAATATCATCTATTACTTATAACGGTTCAGCGCTCACTTTGATTCCAGGCTGTACTTTTTCACCAGGAACAGAAGCCATAGATATGTATTATTTGCTTAATCCAAGTTCGGGTTCAAATACTGTATCAATAACATTAGGTAATAGTGAGACCTGGGTCGCTTTAGCAACAACTTATAGCGGAGTCTCTCAAACAAGCCCATTTCGTGCTACTTGTCAGACCGAAACAGGTTCGGGTACCAGCCCAAGCTTAAATGTTACAAGCCAGAGCGGGGATGTTGTAATAGATTCTATGCTGAATGCAGGCATAAACCCGACACTCTCACTTCCTGGAGGAAGTAATCAAACGCAGAGATGGAACCAAACATACGGCTCGACAGTCTATGTAGCCGCTTATTCGGAAGAATCAGCTACAGGTGCAAGCACCAACATGGCCTGGACTGCCGGTGGTACTGATTTATCTTGGTATCATCTAGGAGTGGCACTCGTTCCCGGAGTAGGCACAGCAGATCTTACGGGAAGCCTTGCGTCAATAACCTCTAATTGTACTGTAACAGCTGGAATTTGCAATGATAGTTCAAATCTTCTTTCTCTTAACCAGAGTTATGGTCTTTCGACAGGTGCGGTACTCAACATCGCCACCTCAGGTCTTGGGCCAATGCTAAATATTTCAGGAGCCTCCGGTGGTAAGGCAGCTGCAATTATCAATCAGACAGGGAATAATGACATCTTTACAGCTTCAAAGAGCGGGACAACTAAGTTCGTTATAAATAAACTCGGTAAAGTTGGGATTGGGAATTCGACTCCCTTAGGTCTTTTTGATCTATCTGGTAATAACGGACAAAACGCCTTAATGATCCTTAACCAGACTGGTACCAATGCCAACGATTATGTTTTGGCTGCCTCATCCTCTGGTGTTACCAAATTTGTCATCAACAATCTTGGTAGGGTCGGGGTCGGCAACACAAGCCCACTTGGACTCCTTGATCTATCAGGCAACAACGGACACAACGCTTTGATGATTCTCAACCAAACTGGAACTAATACAAATGATTATATTCTATCCGCCTCTTCTTCAGGCTCTACAAAATTTGTTATAAATAATATTGGCAGAGTAGGTATCGGAAATACAAGTCCAATAGGATTATTAGACATATCCGGCATCAGCGGGAATAACGCAGCTCTTAGAGTAAATCAAACAGACCTTTCACCAAATGCAGATATTTTCACAGCATCAAAATCGGGAAGCACAGTCTTTACTATAAATAATTGGGGGTCTGTCTTTGCAACCTCTTCTGCAACTACAGGAGACGCGTTCTCAATCGCCGCAAATTCCCTAACTACGGGTAAGGGCCTAAATGTCCTTTCCACTTCTGCCAATTTGACTTCTGCCAATCTTATCAATGGAGATCATACCGCTACATATACAGCTATCAATACTGACTCCGGTAATTTGCTAAATCTAAATCGAAATTTAAGCATAAATACAAGTGTTTATGACTCCTCTGTTATAAGTAGTTGGACTCTTACTAATACTACAATAACTAACAGCCATACTTTGGGAGCAGGAAGCAACCGTATGGTGGTAATAGCCATTGCATATCAGAATGCAAATTCTGAAACAATTAATACTGTAACGTACGGCGGAAGTTCCGCTACGAGAGTCTGTAGTCAGGCTACAAATGGCACTAGTGTAGCTACGGATATTTTTGCTATAGCAATGGGGGATTCTTCATCTTCAGGCGCTAATACAACAAGTGTAAACTTCACCAATGGAAGTGGAAGTGATCGTGGTTATGTTATTACTGCCAGCTACTTTAACATTAATCAAACTGTAGGAAGCGCTTTTGCAGGTTGTACCTCTTCAACTGGTTCTAGTACTACGCCTAATAATGCCATCACAAACTCTTTGGGCAGAACGGCAATAGATATAGTAGCCTCAGCGGTTAGCGGAACACTCACGACTACGGGGGTTAATACAAAAAGACAGGGCGGATTTCTTAATCCATCCGTAGCTTATTCAGACAGCACGCAAGAGAATCCAACTCATTCGTGGTCTAATACGGGGTCAGGCAATTGGGTAGACAATGGAGTCTCTATGATACCAGTTGGATCTGTTAGTCTATCTGGCTCATTGGCAAATCTGACATCCAATTGCAGTATTACCACTGGCGGCTGTACCGATACTGCAAATGTTCTTTCTCTTACCCAGAGTAATGGGCTTTCAACAGGGGCCGTACTTAACGTCACAAGCTCGGGTCTTGGTTCGATGCTTAATCTTTCCGGAGCATCAGGCGGTAAGGCAGCAGCAGTTATAAACCAAACATCTGGTCTAGATATTTTTACCGCCTCAGCCTCGGGGGCTACTATATTTACTGTCACAGGAGGAAGCGGGGGGGATTTGCTTGTCGGAGCAGCCGGAGCTAATGTGACTACTAATATAGGCGGCAATGGTATACTAGCCTATGGAGCTATCTGCGCAGATGATTCTCTAGATACTGCAGACGACTGTATTGATGCTTCAAGAACTGCAGGTACTGTATATGGTATTAGTTCAAGCTTTACGATTGATGATATAGCTGAAAATTTCCCGACGCTTGATGATTCAATAGAAGCTGGGGACGTTGTAAGTTTAAATTATCAGCCCAAACCTGATACCCCACCTGATAATCCTTTTGAACATGACTACGAAACAGAATTTGTTCAAAAGTCATCCACAAATTCTGCAATGCTTGGTGTCATCTCAGAAAAACCAGGTGTGTTGCTTGGTGGGCATGGTCAGAAAACAGACCCCCGATCAGTAAAAGAAGTCGCTGTTGCTCTTTCTGGTCGTGTTCCTGTAAAAGTATCTGCGGAAAATGGAGAAATAATGCCGGGTGATTCTCTTACTGCATCAAGTAAGCCCGGTGTAGCCATGAAGGCAACAAAGCCGGGAATGGTTATAGGGATTGCTATTGAAGGCTACAGCAACTCAGATCCGGATATTATTGGTAAAATTTCAGTATTTATAAACCTTTCCTGGAGAGATCCGAGGATTCAAATTGCAGCAGATGGGAGCGTGACTAATCCATATGCGCAGTTTAGTGCGGAGGAGGCGAGCCAGTTGCTGGGACTGATCAACCCAAGTAACGATCCCGTATCGTCAGCTTCATCTTCGGGGACATTTGATTTGAGTAGTGATCCGTTGTTCGCGGATATGCAAAATAGAGTAACCGGCTTAGAGCTTAATACCAATAGTCTCTCACAAAGAGTGGATCAGCTGGCATCAGAATCTGCCTTCCTGCAGAGCATGCTGAATGGAGCAGTATTGGGTGTCTCAACCGCGTCAAACGCGGCTTCGCTTCTACCTGATCTGACCAATATCAACGCAGAGAGCGCGACAATATCAGGCAACTTGATGGTGCTGGGCAGAACGACGACTGCAGATCTGGGAGTGACCGGTAACATCGCAGCAGGGCTCTTGTCAATTCACGGACTTGACTCATCGCTTAACAATGGAGATGGGGGAGCATCTATAAATAGTATTGGAGATTTGAACCTTCAGAGCAATGGCTTGGGTGGGATAAATATACTCTCAGGCAAAGTCACGATTGATACCAATGGAAATATAAAAACAGAAGGTGAAATCACAGCCAAGAAAGTCAATATCGATACCACCGCGTCAAACGCGGCTTCGCTGGGTTCGGGGACCCTGCTCGCAGGAGATACGAGTGTGGTAGTTGATACGGCTGCCGTGACCAATAAATCCAGAATATTTGTGACTGCCACAAGCCTTACCGGAGGCCAGCCGCTCGTGGTTACGAATAAAGCAGCCGGCTCAGGCTTCACAGTTGAGATTGAAAGACGCTACAGTCGAGATATCAAGTTTGATTGGTGGATAGTCGACGAACGGTAGCTCACCAGCAAATTGAACTAATTTCTAATTGACCTAATTAACCTAATAAATGAATAAAAAAATAAATAACAAGTACGATCTGGAAGAGAGGACGGCAAAGTTTGGAAAGAATGTCATTATCTTTTGTAAGTCAATTTCTAAAAACCCAATAACCAACCCTTTGATTAGTCAGCTTGTTAAAGCAGAGACAAGTATTGGCGCAAATTACTCAGAAGCGGATGATGCAGAAAGTAAACAAGATTTTAAGCATAAAATAGGAATCTGCAAAAAAGAAGCAAGAGAAGTAAAACATTTTCTGCGAATGATTGTAGTTGCTGCCCCACAGTTAAAAGAAGAAGCAAGAATATTATGGCAGGAAGCAAAAGAACTAAACTTAATTTTCAATTCAATATATAAAAAAGTTAAATAATAAATTGGAGAATTGGGATTTGATTAGTAATTAGAATAATTAGGATTTAGAAATTTTATAATATGAGTATTGAACTAACGCATTATATAGAGAGAAGGATATTGAACCTCCTGTCTTTCGCAATGGAGCTTAGGGAGAAACTTCCTTACAGCAGTGTGAATTTTGTACTTTCCAATCAGATTACGCGCAAGATCAAAATGGCAGAGGAGGTTTATGAAAAAGCCAAAGTTGCAGAAGGGAAAGACTTCGTGTTTAAAATGACACAGGCCAAAAGAGAAATGAGAGAAACTAAATACTGGGTAAAAATCCTGAAGAGCTCAGAGGGTAGAAAGCCTCATCAGACAATCGGGTTTATTGAGGATGAAAGCGAAGCTCTAATCAGAATATTTGGAAGGATATTAAGTATTAATAATTAACCTAATTTCTAATTGACCTAATTGATCTAAAAATTTAAAATTGGGACTTGGGATTTATTTAGAGTAATTAGGGTAATTAGGATTTAGGAATTTTCTAGAGGATTTCTCTTTTTTCCTGTATGCCAAGTAGCCACATTACTGCTTCTTTTTTATATCTTCGGTCGCCACGGGAATTTATACGGATGGCAGGAAGCTTACCTCTTTTGCCCCAGCGTTTTATAGTAAGCGGAGAAACACGGAGAATTTGAGCAACTTCACGAACAGTAAGAAGATCAGGAAGATTATTGATTGATAGAGTTTGATTACTCATAGGCTCAAGACTATATTTATTCTAATCAATCCATATTTAATTAGGATCAATATATAAGTTAACTATCTACAAAATAACAAACCATAACACTTCTTGTCAAGGGGCAACTTGTTGCCCTCCGCAGAATTACGCAGATAATTACGTAAGAACAACGCATTTCTTTGATGACATTTGATGACATTTGACGATCCCGTATCGTTAAGATCGTTAAGAAATCTCATTAAGACTCGTTAAGACTTTTTAGCGATTCTTACTTTAGCTCTATTGTTGCGCCGGCTGCCGTGAGTTTTTCCTTGGCTTCGTCTGCTGTTTTTTTGTTGACTTGGGTCATTACTTCTTTTGGAGCTGCATCGACCAAATCTTTGGCTTCTTTAAGTCCCAATGTGGGAACGAGTTCTCTTAAGGCTTTGATAACAGAGATTTTGTTGGCGCCGGAACTTGCGACTACTACGTTAAAGACTGTTTGTTCCTCTTTCGGCTCCGCGTCAGACGCGGCTTCGCTTCCTCCTGTAACCACGTTTGACGTGGCCATAGCTTGTGCAGTTACACCAAATTTTTCTTCCAGTGCTTTCACAAACTCTGAAAGTTCAAGAACAGACATTTCCTCGACTGTCTTCATTAATTCATCAATTTTCGATTTCTTTTCTGCCATATGTACACCTCCCTTCGGTCGGTAATTTCTAAATCCAAATATCTAAATTCTAAACAAATTCCAATTCTCAAAATCCCAAATTCCAAACTGTTTTGAATTTTGTGCTTAGGATTTGTTCTGCCTTATAGCAGAGATTGTTAATGCAAGTTTATTAAGGTTCCAATTAAGTGCGCGATGTAGTCCATAAATAGGCGACTTGAGTCCGCCGACCACTTGCGCTAGGAGGACTTCACGGGAGGGAAGTGAGGCTAATTTTAGCACCTGTTCGCCGGTTAGCGCTTGATTATCCAATATGCCAAATTTTATCGTGGGCAAACCTAATAATTTGATACTTTTGGCTAGCTGTTTTAGAGGAAGAATGATATCTTCATAGATAAAGAGGGCACCGGTAGGGCCCTCAAAATTTGAAATTTGATCCGCCGAATTGGCGGATGAAATTTGAAGCGCGCGGGCAAGTAGGGTATTTTTCACTACGATGATTTCTGCATTCAAAGCCCTTAAAGCTTTTTTAAGATCTTCAAGCTGTTTGTGAGTAAGCCCCTGATAGTTGGTAAAGACTATGCTTTGAGCCTTTTCGATCTTCTCGCTAAGGCCGGCAATTATCTGTTCTTTTTTCTGTCTGTTGGTACTTATTTTATTACTCATATGTAGTTATTTGCTCATAAAAAAACTCGCCTAAGCGAGTAGCGAAGCAACTAGTATCCAGCTACTAGTGGCTAGTTGCTAATATCCTCGGCAAGTGTTTATGTTCTAGTGGCTAATTACTAATTGCTAGCCGCTGAACTCTTGCTGTCTTAGGTTTTGTAAGTTTAGCAAAACATTTTGGAATAGTCAAGAAGTTTATTGAAACCTAACTAGGGAAATGCTAGAATCCACCCTATGAATCAGGAAAGACGATCAAGTCTTAAAGTCTTAATTCATTCACCATATCCGATCAGAACTGATTATCCCAGCGGGGTTAGTAGTTTTATACAGGAAATAATCCCGTTTCTTGAGGCACAGGGCTGTGATGTGAGGACACTTGGTCCTACCAATAAAAATAGACAAAGTGACAGGGCGGATTATCATTTAGGCAATCCCGTAAGTATTCCTGTCATCGAAACCAAAATTGATGCCGCTGTGACATTTAATAAAGGAAGAGCAAGGCAGATTCTTGAGGCTGTAAAGCCTCATATTATTATTTCCCATGAGCCGGGTGTTCCCAATTCTTCGCACACACTATTTTCTGCTATTCCCAAAGATGAAAATGAAAAAAGGATAGTTCCTGTTGTCGGACAATTTCATGCCGGTTATCCTCCGCATGGAATCGATGCGCTGGCCAGGGCATATACAATTGCAGCAAAGATACTTCGCAGGCCAAAGTTTAGTTATGGTATTCCTACAGGATTGACTATGGGATATGTAAATACAATAGAAAAGACTTTGAGCGGAAGAATTGCAGTCTCAAATGGGACTGCGCAGTTTTGGAATGAAATGTTTCCGGGAGAGTACAGAGTGATTTATAACGGAATTAATGTAGGATTTTTTAATCCGGATGGCCCAAAACTTGAAAAATGGGAAGATGGAAAGAAAACGATCTTTTTTGCCGGAAGACATGACGGGCGGAAAGGACTTGAATATCTCTTGCAGGCTTATGCCTCTTTGAGACGGGTAGGATTTGATGCTCTTAAATTAAAACTAGCCGGGAAAGGGGACATGACGGAAAGGTTAAAAGAAATAGTTAAAAAAGAGGACATTCCTGACGTAGAATTTCTTGGAGTCTTATCCAAAGAAGATCTTGCGCGGGCTTACAGAAGTGCGGATGTTGTAGTTGCTCCATCAATTGGAGGAGAGGGATTCAACAGAACGATAGCTGAGGCCAGAAGCTGTGGAACATTGGTGGTTTGTACTGACATTAGAGGACAGAATGAGGCAATAGGTGATGATTTATATGGATTTATGGCAAGGCCTTTTGATTCCGATAGTCTTGCAACTCAGATAAATAGGGTTTTAAGTCTTCCGGAGGAGGCCGCCAGAGAAATAAGAGTGAAATCAGGACAGGATGTTCGGGAAAGATTTGCCTGGAAAATAATCGCTGGACAACATGTCGCATATTATGACGAAGTGCTTTCAAAACACGGGGAATTACCCAAGTGGAAGATAAGAAGAGGTCCAAGAATTCCGCTTGCAGGAGACGTCTTTGTTAGTGACAAATTGAAATAAAGAGCAGAAAATTAATTTATACCTTAATTTTTATTCCGGGGGACATGGTGGATTTAAGGATGACTTTTGTGATATTTTCCTTCTTGATTGCACTGATTATGCTTTCTATATTGTCCGCCAGTTTTTTTTCTCCAAAAGAAACTTTACCCACTGTGAGGTGAATTAATGGAGCTTTGGCTTCTGTTCGGATATTAATCTGTCCGTCTTCATACTTTTTGATAAGATCCTGGGGTTTGTCGGTTATCGTACCATTTTTGGGATTGGGCATAAGTCCACGCGGGCCTAAAATTTTGGCAACTTTGGCAAGCTTGGGCATCATCGCAGGAGTTGAGACAAGTATGTCAAAATTAATCTTCCCTGTTTCTATTTCTGTAATTAATTTCTCATCCGCAACAGCAACCCGCACTTTCTTGCCTGTTCCATGGGGAAGGGCAATAGTTGCGGAAACACCGCCTTGAGTTGTATTGACGTGAAGCTCGACTGTTTCATCGAATTTTGTTTTCTGGAATTTGGAAAGAAGCTCCAACGCTTGATTTAACGAATATGTTTTTGTTTTGTCCAAAACCTGTGCGCTTTGCTGGTATCTTTGGGATCTCGTCCTTTTTTTAATGAATTTTTCTTTTTTCGATTTTGTCTTTTTTTCCTGAGTTTCCTCAGAGACTTCTTGAACATTTTCTGCAGATTCCAAAATTTCTTCCTCGCTTGGGCCCACAGAAACTACGCGCTCTCCGCCCTTAAGACCGGGAGCTTTGGCCATCTTTTTGGCTTCTTTTTTTTGCTTTAACTTTTTCTTTTCTTGTTCTTCTTCGGGTAACCCGAAAGTTTTTACTCTTACTTTTCCCATGTTTTTTCCTTTCAGTCAGTCAAGCTAAGAACTAAAAACGAATAACTAAAAACTTTTTTAACTTTTAACTCTTAGTTTTTAACTCTGAGCTACTTTACTTGTATTCCCATTGATCTTGCTGCACCTTCAACAATTTTCGCTGCTGCCTCAAGATCATTTGCGTTGAGATCTTCCATCTTGGCTTTGGCAATTTCTTCAACCTGGGCTTTGGACAGTGTTCCGCCTGATTCTCGTCCCGGTTTTTGGGAACCTTTTTCAAGACCTGCTGCTTTTTTGATCATTTCAGCCACTGGCGGTTTCTTGGTGATAAAAGAAAAGGTGCGGTCTTCGTAAACAGTAATAACCGCAGGAATTATAGTTCCTTTTTGATCGGCAGTTTTATCGTTGAAGGCTTTGACAAACTCCATGATAGGGAGTCCGTGCTGCCCCAATGCCGGACCCACGGGCGGAGCAGGAGTTGCTTCTCCGCCTGAGATATTTAATTTAATAATAGTTTTAATCTTTTTTGCCATGGTTGGAATATTAAATATTAAAAATTAAATATAAAATATTTCTTTCTATTTTATTTTTCATATGTATTTTTTATCTTTTATTTTTGATTTTCTATTTTAGAATTAAAGCTTCGTCACCTGCAGAAAGTCCAATTCCACGGGTGTTTCGCGCCCGAAGATTGAAACCAAAACCTTAAGCCTCCCTTTGGCTTCATCAATCTCGTCGATGGTTCCTAAGAAGTCTGCGAAGGGCCCGTCAATAATTTTTACAGCTTCACCCTTGGTAAAAGCAGCTTTGTAAAGGGGTTCCTCCATGGTCATAAATTTCTGAATAGCTTCTACTTCCTTTTCGGAAATCGGAGTCGGTTTATTTCCGGCACCAATGAAAGAGGTAACGCCTTGTGTGGTTCGAACCAAAAGCCAGCTCTCATCATCTAAGATCATTCTGACTATAATATATCCGGGGAAAATCTTTTCCTTGACGGATTCCTTTTTGCCTCCTGACACCTTGATTGTATTTCGTTTAGGAACGATAATATCAAAAATTCTGTCCTCAAAACCCAAACTTTGAACTCTTTGTTTGAGAGACTTGGTAACTCTGTCTTCATGGCCCGAGTAGGTATGAACTATGTACCACTTATCTTGTCCTGAAACTTTTTTGTCCGATTTGGACGGTATATTTTCCTTTGACTGTTCTGTTTTTTGAGTATCCATATCCTTAAAATTTCTAAATCTTAATTTCTAATTTCTAAACTATTTTAGTAATAGTTTTGTAACGTTGACAAAAACAAAATCCAATCCGCCTAAAAAAACCCCGACGATAAGACTTACAATGATTACTACAGCGGTGAGTCTTATAACCTCACTTCTGGTGGGCCAGGTAACCTTCTTAAGCTCATCCTGAACTTCCTTTAAGAAAACCGTTGGTGTGGTTGCCATAACAAAAAATAAATCCCAAATTTCAAGCACCAAATCCCAAATAATTTTTAATTTTCAAAATTCTGATATTGAGTTTATTTAGAATTTAGGATTTTGAATTTAGAATTTGCTTTTGTTATTTTAACAAAAGTTAACTGACATGTAAAGAGTCCCGCCTCTTGGCGGGATTGACAATTTACAATTTACCATTTACCATATGACGATAGACTAGTTTGTTATGAAGAAAATACGCAAGGCTGTAATTCCCGCGGCAGGTTTTGGCACCAGATTTTTGCCTCAAACAAAGGCGATGCCTAAGGAAATGCTGCCAATTGTTGACAAGCCGATAATTCAATATATTGTGGAAGAACTTGTCGGAGTTGGAATAGAAGACATAATTATTGTTACAGGATATCACAAAAGAACAATCGAAGATCATTTCGATAGACCCAGTCTTGAGCTTATTGAAAATCTCCGTAACGGCGGGGAAACAAAACTTAAACTGATTGAAGATGTTGAGAATATTTCAACTCTGGCAAATTTTGTATACATAAGGCAAAAAGGGCCATACGGGAATGGAACCCCGCTTCTTAATGTTGAGGCAATCATTGGCGATGAGCCATTTATTTATACCTGGAGCGATGATTTTATCAAGGCTGATCCTTCGCGTTTTAAACAGTTAATTAATGTGTACGAGGAGTATGGATGTTCTGTTTTAAGCGCTGTCAAGGCAAGAAGCGAAGGGGATTATGAAAAATATGGATTTGCAGGAGGAAAAAAATTAAAGGAGGGTTTAATTGATGTAGATAAGATCATAGAAAAACCCGGCAAAAAAAATGCACCGTCTGATCTTGCTACTGTCTCAGGATTTATATTTACTCCGGATATTTTTGAATATATTCATAAAGCAATGGCTAATTTAAACGAAGGGGAGGAGCTATATTATAACGATGCGCTTAAACTCATGCTTTCGGATGAAAAAAGAATGATTGCCTCAGAAATTAGAGGCGGAAAGTACTATGATACAGGAAACAAGCTCGAATACATGAAGACTGTGGTTGAATTTGGGCTTGAACACGAAGATATAAATGGAGATTTCCGCAAGTTTCTCGAAGGGTTAAAGTTCTAGATCTTCATGAATAAAAAAAATCTTTTTCTGTTGGGTATTTTGTTGTTTTTGGTTTTCATACTCTTCTCTTATTTAGTTCACAAGGATTTATTTACGCAATTAGATTTTGATAATACGGTTAAACTTCAGGACCGAATAAGCAGAAGATTTGACACCCCTTTTTCAGTTTTAAGTCTTATAGGTAGTTTTGAAATATCAACTCTTTTTTTGTTATTTCTGGTTATTATAAGGCGGAAAATTAAGGCTGTATTGGTTTTTATTTTATATTTTTCGGCGATTTTCCTTGAGCTTTACGGAAAGATTTTTGTTATTCATCCCGGTCCTCCTTATCTTTTTTTTCGAAACGATATTCCGTTTAATTTTCCCAGTTCTTATGTTCAACCGGGATCATCTTATCCGTCCGGCCATAGCACGCGGACACTATTTATTTCTATGGTTTTAATGTTTATGATTGGAAGTTCTAAAAAACTAACACCCTTTCAGAAAACCATACTTTTCTCTCTAGTTTTGCTCTTTGATATTGCTATGCTTGTCAGCAGAGTCTATCTGGGGGAACACTGGACCTCCGATGTGATAGGCGGTGCACTCCTTGGGACAAGCCTAGGCTTAATATCACTCATCGCCCTCTAGTTTCTCTAATCTGTTTTCTTACAAGGCGTGAATAGGGAGGGATAAGTACAGTAGTCGCCAGAGGAACAAGACCGACGTTCTCGATAACTCTTCTTAATTGCTCGGGAAGTTGTTCCCATCCTTTTGTGAATATGAACGAAAGAGAAGGATCATCATGGGCAAAATTATTTAGAAGTAGCTGTTGGGGTTTCGGTATAGCGATATCTCCCAATCCATTCGAGTTCCATTTAGGAATAAAAGTTCCATCTACAGAATAATTAAACAGCCCAACCATTTCCGAAGGTCTGAATATCTTATCATCGACGAGTTGCTTAGCAGAAATCATTACCACTCCAAAAGTAAGCGCTGCATAGGCCAAACCTGCCTTTTTCCGCTCTGTTTTGGGAACTTGACGGAAAAGAGGAATGTGGGAGATTGGATTAATCCTGATACCTGATTTATTCAATTTTTCAGAAATTTCCTTAAGTTCTTTTCGTCCTTTATCTATAAAAACACTCGAAACGATATAAATATGAGATCTTGTATGGCCCAATTCCTTTTCTCTTCTAACTTTTTCATTCACATAGGATTGAGCTTCTAGAATTTGGCTATATTTTCTTCCGATTAAGGATTCGACTGACATACGGTTGATAATTATACCAATTAGCAATTTATTTGCAAGAAAGGGGTTGACTTTTTGAGTGGGATTTTATAGCTTGGTAAAGCGCGAACCCGCCTTCGCACAAGGCTTCGGCGGGCAAAGGAGGTGGAAAAAATGATACTAGGACTTGAAACAATCCTGATAGGATCACCAGATGCAAAAAAACTGGGTAAATTTTACAAAGATACCTTGAAACTTAAAGTCATTGAAGAGATGGAATTTGGCGAAAATAATGAATACGGAATTGGATTTGATCTCAAAAATAATGTCAGTCTTTATATAATTGATCATTCCAAAGTGAAAGGGAAGAGCGTTTCACCTGATAGAGTAATGTTTAATCTTGAAGTAGATGATATAGAAAAAGAGTTAAAGAGACTTAAAAAGGAAAAAGTAAAAATTGTTGCAGACATCTATCACGTTGAAAATTACGGTTTGATAGCAACCCTCGCGGATCCTGATGGAAATTACTTTCAGCTGGTTAAAACAAGAGAATAATGGGATTGACTTTTTTCAGTAAATAGATTTATACTATTCTTGTTCTTTGATACTAGAGAAAGTTGGATATTTTTCCTCTACAAATTCACCACATATGAGGTACCCCCTCTTTTTTAAAAAAGGGGGGGGACGAGGCAAGTTTAGGTTTGGTGCGCCAAATTTAATAGCCTTCCTAAATTACATATATGGGGAGACACCAGCTGTTCTCGGTATCAAGGACGAATTTATCTCTCCTACAATCTTCTGGTTCAGGCCCCAAAGGGGATATTAATTTCATTTTCTTTTTGGTAAAATAGGTTGGATTGGCCGAAGTAACTCAGTGGCAGAGTAGCTGTTTTGTAAACAGCAAGTCGTGGGTTCGAATCCCACCTTCGGCTCAGCACATTGACACGTGTATAGTAACCACGTATAATAAATACGTGAATACTAAACGAAAAGGAAGTTTGGCATTGGGAGTAGCCATCGATCATTTTATAGCCAAAGGGAATACTGTTCTTCTTCCAATAGCGGATTGCGATTTGTATGATTTGGTGATAGACGATGGTAATTTTAAGAAGATTCAATGTAAATATACAGATGACAAGGAATCAAGCGGTGGTTACAATATTGATTTAAGAACATTTGGTGGATATAGAAAAAAGACATATCATAATAGATATAAAAGCGAGGATTTCGATTTCTTATTTATTTATTGCAGTAATGGAGAAAAATATTTGATTCCTGCAGAAAAAGTAATCACAAAAGCTCATATAGTTGTTGGTTCTAAAAGTTGGAATGAATTTAAATGCTAGGTTCGCATAGCGGCAATTGCTCCTCGCTGTAGACGAGGCGCCCGGAAGGGCTACGGGGGTTCGAGTCCCTCACCTAGCACTGCGTCAAACGGGCTTTGTAGGCCGACGTGGCTCAGTGGCAGAGCAAGTCATTGGTAATGACTAGGTCATGGGTTCGATTCCCATCGTCGGCTCAAATTAACATGAAAGGAGGAATTTATGGCGAAAAAAGGTGAACACAGGGTAAAAGTCGGACTTGTCTGTACGGTCTGCAAAAACAGAAATTATGTAACAACTAGAAATAAGTTAAATACGACCGAGAAATTATTGCTTAAAAAATATTGCAGACATTGTCGAAAGAAAACCGATCACAAGGAAACAGAAAAATTAAAGTAAGAAACCAAAATTGCAAGTTTGTTACGAAAACTGTATATTAAAAAGGCAATTTTGACTTTTGTCTTTTGAATTTTAACTTTAAATTAGGGACGTGGTGAAATGGTTATCACAGCAGTCTCCAAAACTGCTTTTCTCGGTTCGAGTCCGAGCGTCCCTGCAAGGTTTAGCTAACTTTTTTGCGGATTGCTTTCCCTTCTGAATTTACCTCGTAGATTACTGCCTCACCTGTGGCGATTTCAAGATTTGAGATATCAACATCTGAAATATTATCCAGGTATTTTACAAGCGCCCTGAGACTGTTGCCGTGGGCAGAAATTAGTACATTTTTACCTTGTTCTAGGTTCGGCAAAATCTCCTGTCTGTAATACGGGACTACTCTTTCATAAACATCTTTAAGCGTCTCTCCATTTTCAATCGGATAATACCAGCCACGTCGTAGTTTTTGAAAATTTTCTCGGCCTACTTCTTTTTCTATTTCCCATTTATTTTTGCCGGTAAATTCTCCATAATCTCTTTCGTTTAAGGCTGGAGATTCAATGGTTTTTAAACCAGTACTTCCAATAGTTTGCTTTATTATTTCAAGTGTTTCTTTGGCTCTTGAGAGTATAGAGGTATATGATACGTCAAACTGAACATTTCGAAGTGTTTCTGCGGCCTGTTTGGCCTCATCTCTTCCAATTTTGGAGAGCGAAATATCTGTCCAGCCAGTCCAAAGACCCTTTGCGTTCCATTCTGATTCGCCGTGTCTGACTAGGGCAAGTATTGCCATAGACTCAGTATATCAAATTCCCAAAAGCTTTTCGGCAAAGATTAGAATGTTGTAGACCATGCTTCCCAGCGAAAATCCGCCAATTGGAAAAAGAAGAAGAAAAAAAATGATGAAAAATCCGATTGACGAAAGAGAAAGATAAATTGCCGCTTCTTTATCAGGGAGGATTAGCGCAAATATCTTCGATCCGTCAAGAGGCGGAATTGGAATAAGATTAAAGATTGCCAGAAGAAGGTTAAGGTGCGTAATCTGAAGAAGCAAAAAATAAATTAAAGATAAAAAAGGAGGGAAAAACGGTCCGGCAGTCAAATTAATGATTTTAATAAGCGTTACAGAAATTATTGCAATTATAATATTGGTCAGAGGCCCGGCTAGAGAAACGAGGGCCATATCCTTTCTTCCGTCTTTGAGATTAAAAGGATCAACCGGAACGGGCTTAGCCGCGCCGAAGATAACAGGAGAACCTGAAATGATCAGTAAGAGCGGAAGAAGAATGCTCATATAAAGATCTATATGTTTTCTTGGGTTCAGAGTTAGTCTTCCGGCAAGCCTTGCAGTCGGGTCTCCCAGACGTTCTGCCACAAAACCGTGTGCTACCTCGTGAAGTATGGCTGAAAATAAAAGTATGATAAGAGAGATTAGTCCGGCAAGAAGGTTCATGTTGTCTTAAAACATTTAATATGATATCATATTTGCCTATGGGTATGAAATGTGAAAATTGCGGAAAAGGCATAATGTACGGCCATAATGTTTCTCATTCCAAAAGGAGAACCAGAAGGATTTTCAAGCCAAATCTTCATATGGCAAGGGTAATGGTAAATGGTATTTCAAGGAGAATGAAGCTTTGTACAAAATGCCTGAGGATGTTTAAAAGTAAAACAAAAGAATCTGTTAAGTCCCCTGAAGCTACGATTAGCATAACTGTATAGCACCAAATTTCTAAATCCTAATTTCCAATTTCTAAACAAATTCCAAATTCAAAATCTTAAATTCAAAACAAAGTTTTAGACATTAGATCAATTAGAAATTAGGTTAATTTTGCGGAGTAAATATTTTCCCTCTTTATAGCCATTGATAAAGTCTTTATAGCTCATTGGCTTTTTTCCCTCGGCTTGAATTTGTTTATCCGGCAAGAGCTTAATAATTTTCCCCTTTCCATTTAATTTAGCCTCAAAGAAAACATTGGGCCAAGGAAAATAAGCTCTGATCATTCGATTTAATTTATCAGGCGGTGGAGGATTATCTATATCAATAAAACCATCAGCTCTTTTTAAAAGATATGTAATCGTCACTTCGGATTCATCTTGCGGAATAGGCTTTTCATTCTCAAAATTTTTAATGACTTTAGATACTAAATCAGCGCCCAAAACATTCAATTTGGTAAGAAGCGAATCAGTTGTATCGATATCTTTTATTTCATATTCATTTTGGAGAAAGACTGGTCCTTGATCCACGCCCCTTTGCATAGAAATAATTGACACGCCGGTTACTTTCTCTCCATTTAAAATCGCAGTGGGAGCAGGGGATGGCCCTCGATATTTGGGAAGAAGTGAGTGATGGACATTTAAAGAATCAAATTTAGGTAGTTTGAGCAATTCTTCGGGAAGAATTTTGCCAAAATCAGCCACAACATTAAAATCGGGTTTGTATTTTTCTATCTGTTCGATAGTTTCTCTATCAAACTTCGAGACAACCTTATGGTCGATATTATTTTCTGCTGCAAATTTAACAGGAAAGGAATCGGCTTGAGTAGTAACAACAAGTTTTAAATTGAATTCCTGATGGAGTTTTTTAGCAACAATGACCGAATATTTTGAGCTTCCAAAGAAGATGATCTTCATAAATTTCTAATCACTCTAATTTCTAGTTAACCTAAACAGAATCCCAATTTAGAAATTAGGTCAATTAGATTAATTAGGTTAATTTACACTTCTATTTCTTCAAAAATATCTTCGCCTTGTTCATTTTTATGTGATTTATAGAGAATTCCATTCTGTTGAAGAACTCTTTTGGTAAAAAGAGCGCCGTTTAAATGATCCATTTCGTGTTGAATTATTGTGGCCATAAACCCAGTAAATTTTTTCGAATGATTTTTGCCATTTTCATCCTGATACGAAATCGATAAATTGGAGCCACGTTTTACGTGTCCCCAAATGTTCGGAAGAGAAAGACATCCTTCTAGTCTTTTTGAAATTGATTTTTTTGCTCCTCTTTTTTGATTTTTATTTTCAGGATTAAAATTTATTTGATCAAGTTTAAGGTGGGGATTTATAAAGACTTTGATGGGTGACTTAGCGTTTTGCTTTGTGATAAAAACTGAAAGAGATTTGCCAACCTGAGGTGCGGCAAGACCCACGCCTTCGGGATCTTTGGCCGCAAGAAGCGCCATTTTCATCTCTTCAACAAATTCCAAGATGGATTTATCTATCTTTTTAACTCTTTTTGCTCTTTGAGAGAGAACTCGATCAGGAGCAGTAATAATTTTGAGCATCTTGAAATTATAGCAAATATAAGCGGAATTTGGAATTTATAGTTTTCCCCAGGATTTGAGTGCTTCTTTGGCACCATCATCAGTGGGGCTTAGGCGATTCAGGATAAACTGCATTTGATCGACCCCTTTTTGAAAAAATTCCTGATTTATAACCTTACCGTTTTTGTCAACCGCGGCCTGATGATAGAAAAGTCCCAAAGCAAAATGAGGATCTCTATAATCCGGCTTAAGCGTAACTGTCTTTTCAAGAACCCTTATTGCTTCGTTGATATTCCCATTTTGTCCCTCAAGTACGCCATGGTTGTAAAGAATGCTTGTATCATTCGGAGCAAGTTCACTTGCACGTCTTATTGCCTCAAGGGCTTGCGGCAAGAATCTTGCATCAACTTGCGATAAGGTGTAAAACATGCGCACCCGAGATTTCCAAAAAACAATGTTATTTGAATAATTGAGAGTCAATTCATTACTTATATTTATTGCCTCTTGGGCAATCGCCGATGCTTGCTGGGCGGACTCGCTCGTTACTTTATCAGATTCAAGAAGCATTTGTGCAGCAACATTTGCATTGTTAACAATCAAGGCGTCCTTGAAAACCGGTTCAGAGCTTCTGCGCGCAACCGCTTTATGAAGATATTTATATGCTTCTTGCGGGTATCCGGCTTTATCAAGATTCGAGCCGTAAGCGTATAGCTTGTCTGAATCCCAATAGACATAAAGAGTATAAAGAAAATATAGAGCTATAAGGGCAGTTATGGTTATGCTACTCCATTGAAATGGTGAAAACTTTGAAGAATCGCTATTCTCAGAAACTGTTTTTGGGATCATTATTTTTCTTTCAGGATCTATAAGTTTTTCCTGAAGCAAAACGAAGGCAGGTATAAGGAAAAAATAAATATTTACTATTACAACGGAGAAGCCAAAAAAATTAGTTATAAGAATCGATATATAGGAAGAAAGAAGAGCAAGAGTAAGAAGAGGCAGGCGGTTTTCCTGGGGTTTTAAAACGGCATATTTAAGTCTTTTGAAAAGAAGATAAAAAAAGTAACCGATTAACAAGAGATAACTCCCGAGACCAAAAATTCCTGTCGTTGCGAGGTAATTAAGAAATTCGTTATGGGCTTTATTGTACAGGAAATTCCATTCACTTGTTAAGTTTTGACCGACGGGTTTGTATTTATAATAGGCAAATGCAAATGTCTCAACTCCTGTGCCAAAGAGCGGGTAATTTTTCCAGGCCTCAATTGCACCGCTCCAAACATACTCTCTGATCCTTCCTGAATCGGTTCCACCGAGTGCTTCAACATGAGGTTTTACCTCTTGAATTTGTTCTGAGGACTCCTTCGCAATATTGGTAGGCTCAGAACCGATATCGAATTTTAGATTTATCAGCGTCTGATTTGAAAGAATAAGAACGATTAATCCTGCGAGGATAATAAGGATTGGTAAATTAATTGAGCTTTTCTTGTATCGATGCCATATATAGACGGCGACAAAAAAACCTAAGGAGATTAAAACGCCCAGGACACCAGAACGAGAGACAGAATAAATAAGAGATATGGAAAACAAAATAATTGATGAAAGATAAAATAGAGAGAGCAGTATAGGCTTAGGTTTGTCTGGAAACTTTAAATCAAAAAATGAAGATTTTTCTTCATTATCTTTGTGCTTAAAATTTTTAATAAAAAAATAAATAGATATAGGCAGAAGAATTGCAAGATAGGCTGCAAGCCATCCCGGTTGACCAAGCGTTGAAAAAATTCTCACTTTTGGTTGAAAGTCAAAAGTCCAACACGATACATCAAACGTTCCCCTGAAAACAAGACAAGTCGGGTCATAGCCAAAATGAGAGGGAATTCCCCATAGGGCAACAACAACTCCTGACATGAGACTGACCAAGAGAACGTTTTTTACCATTTTTGTGCCTTCGAGAGTTTCAATTTTATTGTTTTCATTTTTTGCAGTGAAGTTGCTGACAAAAGCATAATAAAGGGCAATGTAAGAAATTGTAGAGAGGAGCCCTCCGTTGAACCTCGAATAGTAACCCCAAAATGAAACATGAAAATCCCATGAGAAAAGGGTAGAGATTATTTGAGAAAGTAGAAAAAGAAGAATTGGAATATCAAGAGGAGTTTTCTGGATTTGAAACTGTTTTTTAATGATTGATTTAATTATCCAGCTTACCGAAATTAAAATCGTGATTCCAAAAGTGAACCACATTTTATTGAATTCAAAAAGTTCTGATGTAGTTCCGAAAAGAATAAGAGGGATAAAGAAGAAAAGAAAATAGAAGGAAAACTCGATAACACGGTTACAAATATTAATGATCTTCATCTAAATTGACCTAATTGTTCTAATTAACCTAATTCACCTAAATTAGAAATTAAAAATTTATTTAAGATTATCATATTGGAAATCTTTGGGCAAGATGGTATGATGGGAATTACAAATTGACCTATCCAGATGTTAAATAAACTTTTTGGTTTCTTTTCTCATGATATCGGCATTGATCTAGGAACTGCCAATACGCTTGTGTGGGTGAAAGGGAAGGGGATCGTAATAAGAGAGCCTTCGGTTGTGGCAATGCACAAGAGAAGCAAAAAAGTTATTGCAATAGGGAGCGAGGCCAAAAGAATGTTAGGTAAAACTCCGGCATCTATTATAACTGTGCGGCCAATAAGAGGCGGAGTGATAGCTGATTTTGATGCAACAGCAAGCATGATTTCTCACTACATCCAGGCAGTTCATGAGGTCGGAAGTTATTTACCAACTGCTTTGTCAAAGCCAAGAGTTGTGATCGGAATTCCTTCGGCAGTCACCGAGGTGCAAAGAAGAGCTGTTTGGGAGGCAGCTTTGGCAAGCGGGGCAAGAGAAGCATTTCTCATCGAGGAGCCAATGGCAGCAGCAATTGGAGAAGGTATATCTGTATTTTCTCCAACAGGAGCAATGGTTGTTGATATCGGAGGAGGGACCACCGAGATAGCTGTTATCTCATTAGGTGGAATTGTGATTAGCAAGTCATTGCTTTCTGCAGGCGATGAGATGGATAAAGCAATTGCTCATTATATTAGACTACGTCACGGACTACTTTTGGGTGAAAAAACAATTGAAGATTTAAAAATAAAAATTGGCAGCGCATATGAAGAAAAAGTCAAACCTCGCGCCGCCGGCATAGCCTCTGGCGACGCACGGCAAAGCTCAAGGCTCAAAAGCGAAGAAGGTAAATCAGAAACGATAAATGTGACGCCTAGAGAAAAATTTGCTGTGGTAAGAGGAAGAGATATAGAAACAGGACTTCCTAAAAGTCTTCGAATTAGTGAAACTGAGGTAAGAGAGGCACTTGCTCCGGTGTTATCCGAAATAATCGAAGGAATTTCAGATGTCTTAGAAGATGCGCCGCCAGAGCTTACTTCTGATATTTTGGAACATGGTATTGTTTTAACAGGCGGAGGATCTCTTCTGCCGGGTCTTGAACATATGATAGTTGAGAGAACTCATCTTCCGGTGATAAGATCCGATGATCCCCTTACGACCGTTGTAAGAGGAGCTGGGAAAGTTCTTGAGGACGACACACTTCTTCATAGAGTAAAGGTCATAGGCGGGCTAAGATAAGTTTGACAAAAAGGGTCAAAAGGAGTATGTTCGCGTCACAAACATGAGCAGAGTTGAATTTAGCCCGCAGCCTGCCAACGGTTATTTTAGAAATAATCAGCCCGAAAAGAAGCCCGGGATTGTTGCCGGGGCATCAACTGTTGCCGTTTTGGATACCGGCTACGACATTCACAGGGATACGGATGTTGCGAGGACAGTGCTGGGAAAAAATTATATCGATGGTTCAAGCGATGTGACTGACGATGACGGTCACGGGACTAAGGTGGCTTCTATCATTCTGGCAAAAACGAATAACGGACAGGATATCGCGGCGGTTAACTGGAAAACAAAAGTATTAATTTCCAGGGTTCAAAATGGAGCCAACGAAGGGACTGTTCAAGACTTGGCTGCTGCTATTAACGATGTTATTACAAATCCAATATATTCAAACTTAAACATCAGGGTGATTAATATAAGTTTAGCTTCAACGAATGATATCGATCATCTGGAGCTTCGAGATGCAATCGGTAATGCCTATAATCGCAATGTTCTAGTGGTCGCTGGGGCGAAGAATGAGGATGATTTTACTGCTCCTGAAAATTGCTTCATCGGCTTTCCGGCTGCTTATTGGCAAGTAGTATCTGTGGTCGCCGTTTGGCGTGATGCCAATTCTGTCTATCATCATAGTTACGGTTGCAACCGGACTACACTGGACGGAAATACATATTCGGGAGTCGATATCTCGGCACCGGGTCATGACATTAAAACACTAATGGTGTTAAATGATGGCTCAAATACGGTTGTAAATGCTCAAGCGACATCGATTGCGGCACCATTTGTTTCGGGGACTGCGGCAGCTGTTGCTGCGTGTATTCCAAATTTTACAGTGGGTAAGCTTAAAGATGCAGTTTTAAATCCCGCTCAGGATATTGGAACCACGGGCATTGACAGCACTTTTGGACACGGGCTTTTATTTTACGGCGGCACCGTTATTTATAATAGTTATTATCAGAATTGTCCCTCAAATTAGTTAGTCTCTTTAAAAAAACCGAAAATGAACTGTGTAAGTTTAATTATTCCAACCAATTGTTCTTTAAATGTTTGTTCTTGAATCGATTGCGGTAGGACTGATATTTCTTGGTAAGTGAGATATTTACCTTCTTTTTCAAGTTTCCGGGAAAGTCTTCTTGCTTCGGTATAGGGAATGTAATTAAAACCTTTTTCAGCAAAAATATACGTTTTGGCGTTTAATTTCTGAATGTTTGTAGAAGGTGACATTGAGATTAAAAATTCTTTTTGCGAATCCTGAGCATTTTCCAAGTAGAATGTGGATTTATCGGAGTCTTTATTGGTCAGAGTGTGGTAAGTAAATATTGCTGCTTTTGAAAGTCTAAGTTCGTCCTCTTTTAAAAGTTTGGGGAAATTTCCTTTTGCTAGATCCTCCTCGCTGATATTTACAAGATTATTAAACAGAATTGTCTGATCAGCAGTTTTGTCCAGTAGGGCGATGGCTTCCCGGTTGAATACTTCAACGCTCTTGAAGTGAGGGGTCCATTTTTGACCTTCAACCTCTCTTATAGTTAAGGCAATATAGAGGCTTTTAAGATCGAAATAAGGATTAATGGCGACAACGAAGGAGACTTTTTGGGAGATTTTTTCGTTTTCGGCTGCTATTAATGTTAATCCTCCCGAGGTACAGAAACCAATGAATCCGATTTTATTTTTTTTGACGTTTGGTTGGTTTTCAAGAAATTTATAGGAGGCTATGAAATCTTCAACTGCGGTTGTTGTTAATCTTCTTGATGAAAGATAAGGAATATTAGGAGCAAGTATAATATATTCATTTCTGGCAAATGTTTCAGCGACTTTGACAACTCTTGGGTCTTTCCGATCAATATCAAGACCAAGGTCCAATACCGCAGCTGGGTGTTTTTCCCTATCATTTGGAATATAGAGATCTGCATAAATCTCTCGATTTGACGATTTGATTACCACTTCTTTTACTTTTGGTTTATTAGTCAGATAGATCAGCGGTTTTAAGGGAAAATTTTGAATTAACTCAGGCGCTGTAAGAACCGCTTGATAAAATGCTCTGGTTGGTTGAATTTGAGTAGAGAGAATAAATATTAGAATAAGAGCAAAGATGACTTTAGTCAAATTTTTTTTTGCCAATCTCTTCATTTGTGGCCATAATTATACCAGATTCATTGCAGCTTGTAAGATTTTCTCAAAAAGTCTACAATGGACCTATGAAAAAAAAGGAAAATTTTGCTCCTATTTTTATCTTCTTTTTAGCTTTCTCGCTCATAATTCTTGGACTAATAAGATTTAATTTTTTCAACAATCTCTTTGGAGCAATTGGAAATATTTTTTCTCCTGTGCAAGAAGTTACATTTCAAACATTTCAGTCAATTTTAAATTTAAATGAAGAAGAGAATCTCAAGAATCTAAAAGAAGAAAATATTAATCTTGCCCGCCAATTGGTGAATCAAGAGAAGCTTGAGAAAGAAAATTCAGCTCTTCGGGATCAGTTTCAAACCGCAACTATTAAAAGCACTACTTTAATTGCGGCTAAGATTATTGGCGCTCCTAATTTCGTCCCGGGAGTGACAGAGCCTTCAATATTTATCCTTGATGTTGGAAAATCAAGCGGAATAAGAATTCACGATGCTGTGATTTTGAAAGATAATTTAGTAGGAAGTATAACAGAAGTTACTGAATTTCGATCCAAGGTAAATTTGATTACAAATGCAACATCTTCATTTACGGCCAAAACCTTAAGAACTGGTGCGATCGGCGTTGTGAGAGGAGAGGCAGGAAGGGAAATGAGTCTTCAAAATATAATGCAGGAAGCAGATATCAAGGAAAAGGACATAATTGTCACAAAGGGAGGCCAGGAGTTGGGGGGAAGCGGATATCCACCAGATTTGACTGTAGGAACAATTATTTCGGTTGAAAAAAAACCAAGCGCTCTTTTTCAAAACGCTAATATAGTGAGTGATTTGAATTTTTCTAGCCTTTCTACAGTATTTGTAATCAAGAGCCAATAATCATGTATATCTTCTTGATAATCTTTATCATATTTCTTATACTTCTTGAAGCAAGTATCACTACGATTCCTTTAGTTCTGCTGGCCATTTTGCTAATATCAGTAATAAGCAAGAAATCTTGGATTTTCCTTTTGGCTTTTTCGGCAGGATTAATGATCGATCTAATAAAACTAAACCCAATAGGAAAAACAAGTCTTTTTCTGACAATTTTTTTATTCATAGTTCTTCTCTACGACAAAAAATTTGAAATAAGAACAGTTCCTTTTGTATTTATGGCATCATTTTTGGGAAGCATCGCATATCTTATTTTTTTCGGCTATCGCGATATTTTGTTTCAGGCAATTACGAGTTCGATCATAGGGATTCTTTCTTTTATAGCAGTTAAAAAAATAATGAAATCAGATAGTTCTAAAGTAACCTTATGATGCTCAAGACTGGAATTGCATTTCCTGACTATATAACCTCTGAAAAACCAAGGAGCAGTGCATCGAGACATTTTGACAAGCCCAGTAATATGCGGGTTTTCTTTATGCCGCTTTTGCTTGTTCTAGCAGCAGTGGTTATCTTTTTTCGGCTATTTGATCTTCAGATTATTCAGGGATCATATTATAGGGATTTGTCTGACAATAACAGAATAAGAACAGTCGTAATTCATGCTCCCCGCGGTATAATCTTTGATCGAAATAAAGATCCATTGGTTTTTAATGTTCCGGGTTTCCGTGAAACGATAAACGGCAAGACAAGAGTAATTGATAATGAAAAAGCTATAACATTGATTGCTCAGGGAAAGAAAGATCTTGAGGTTGATGCGCTCCGTTCATACCCCTATAAAGATATTTTTGCCCATGTAGTTGGATACATTGGCCAAATTGACAAAGAAGAGCTTAAAGAATCGAAATTTTCAGCCTATAAAGGAGGGGATTTAATTGGCAAGATGGGCGTTGAGCAGGAATACGAAACCTTTCTTAAAGGAATAGACGGTAAACAATTGCTCGAAACAGACAGTCTGGGAAAATCTGTGAGAAAACTCGGTCAGACAGATCCAATTCCTGGAAAAGATCTTACATTTACTCTTGATGCAAAGCTTCAGAAAACAGCTTTTGAAGCATTAAAAAATGTAAAAAAAGGAACTGTTATAGTATCGACACCAAATGGGGAAGTTCTTTCTATGGTCTCAAAACCTTCATTTGATCCCAACCTCTTTACAATGGGACAAGATTATAGAACAGATCCTGATAATAACTATCAAACAATAGAGCAAGCTCTTACCGATAACAACAACCAACCGTTATTAAATCGTTCTATCTCAGGTGTTTATCCTCCCGGATCGACCTTTAAATTGATAGTTGCAGCCTCAGGCCTTGAAAATAAAATTATTGACAGAAGCTACGAAGTCGAAGATACAGGAATCATAAATGTGGGTTCTTTCTCCTTTTCAAATTGGTACTACAGCCAGTATGGTAGAAAAGATGGGGCAGTTGACGTTATCAAAGGAATCAAGCGCTCAAATGACATATTTTTTTATAAACTTGGCGAAAAAATCGGCGTTGAAAAAATTTCAAAGACTGCTGAAAAGTTTGGTCTTGGAGAAAGGCTCGGAATTGACTTGGCCGGGGAAGCAGCTGGGAATGTGCCAACTCCGCTATGGAAAGAAAAGGAGATCGGGGAACAATGGTATTTGGGTGATACCTATCATTATGGAATTGGACAGGGGTACGTTTTGACTACTCCGCTTCAGGTCAATATTTGGACCCAGGCAATTTCCAATGAGGGAATCATTTATAAGCCACATTTACTAATGAATACAAAGCCAATGGTTTTTAAAAAAGATTTATTGTCTCCTGATTCGGCAGATCTTATTCGCCAGGGCATGGTTGAATCCTGCAGTCCGGGCGGGGTTGCCTGGCCGCTTTTTAACTTTACAGTTAAAAATGAAAAGTTAAAAGTTGATGGAAAAAATTTTTTGGAGGCACCGCAGTCTACTACTTCGGGAAGCTTTAAAGATTATAGAAAGATATCAATAGCCTGCAAAACCGGAACAGCACAACACGGGACAGAAAAGACCCTTCCTCACGCCTGGATAACGCTTTTTGCACCGGCATATGATCCTCAAATAATTGTTACTGTTTTGGCTGAGGAGAGCGGTGAGGGATCAAATATTGCTACACCGATTGCAAAAAAGGTGCTGGAGGAATGGTTTAGTAGAGAATAGAAATAATTATTTTTGACCTGATTTTTTTGTTTGAAACTTTTCTATTGCCTGCTTAGCATGATCTGGTAATTCTGATTCTTGTCCAAGCCTCATCCATCTTGTAATATTATTAACTGCGACAGGTTGTCTTTCTTTTAACCAGTAGAAGCTGTGAGAAGGAGGATTGTTTGGGTTATTGTTTTGACTGGGTCCTAAATAAACAAGATCATCACCAGAATCTGGTTTTGATATTACATGTATTTTATCTCCTTGTTTGATCAATCCTTGTGCGACCGCATTTGACAAAGATTTAGTTCCGTTTCCCGCAATAGAATCTTTTAAAGGACCGTTTTTAAGATCTGGTCTTAAATGTTCAACAGGAGATCTGGGGAAAGGAATATCTAATCCAGATTGCTTTGGTAGAGCAGGTTGCGGCCTTCCTAGAGCCTTTTTAAGCTGTTTTGGAATATCTCCTAACTCCATTTGAAAATCATACCAAAGTGTTTTCACGCCGTCAATATTGCTTATTTTGCCAGAATTTGAAAATATTATTAGATAATGGAGGAAAGAAATTATTGGTTGGGGTTTTCGGTGTTTTCTGGAGTAGGACCTTTGAAATTTAAAAAACTGCTTGCCGAGTTTGGAACAGCAGAAAAAGCATGGAAAGCCGAAATAACAGATTTAAAAAAAGTTTTGGGGGACAAGCTGACAATTAAGTTTGATAAATTCAGGAATGAATTTTCTATAAAAGATTACTTGGAAAAATTAAAAAAGAAGAATGCCTGGTTCATCACAAGTAATGACACAAGTTATCCCGAACTTCTTCTTGAGATTCCCAATCCGCCATTTGTCCTTTTTGGCAGAGGATTAAGATTTGAGAAGTTTAAAGATGAATTGAAACAGACAATTGGAATTGTCGGATCAAGAAAGCCAACAAATTATGGAAAGGAAGTCACCCAGAAGTTTGCTGAAGATTTAAGCTTATCAGGTTTTACAATAGTATCTGGTCTGGCGTTAGGCATTGACGGGATTTCGCATTTATCTACTCTTGAAAATGGCGGGAAGACTATCGCAGTTTTGGGATGTGGAGTGGATTGCTGCACGCCGATACATAATAAAAATATTTATGACAAAATTATTAATGGCAGAGGCTGCGTAATTTCCGAGGTTCCCCTAAGTTACTTACCAGGCAAGGGTCTTTTCCCTTCACGAAATAGAATTATAGCAGGATTATCCAAGGCAGTTTTAGTCACAGAAGGAGCAGAGGATTCGGGCTCTCTTATTACAGCTGATTTTGCCTTCAAATTTAATCGCAAGGTTTTCGCAGTGCCGGGTCCGATTAATTCTGTCTTGTCGAAAGGACCTTATAAGCTGATAAATAAGGGAGCGAAGTTGGTAACGTCTACTGAAGATATACTAAATGAATTAAAATTACAAATTCCAAATTACAAATCTCAAATAAATCCAAAAACCCAAACTACAAAATATAAAACAGAGAGTAAAGAAGAGAGATTGATTTTACAAGCTTTGAGGAATGAGGAATTGTATTTTGATGAAATTGCCCGAAAGACAAGGATTGATTCCTCAAAACTCGGGAGTATTTTATCAATGATGGAGATTAAGGGGATAGTTAAAAATGTGGGTAATAGTACCTATTCAGTTAAGGAGTAAAATGTACAATAATAGCATCTTCTCGAGGAGCATCCGGGAGTCTTACTTCAAAGCTGTATGTTCGGACAATTAAATTTACATCTCCTTTAAATTCCACCTCACCTTTAGAAATATTAACAGATTCTATATTTCTACAAAAGATATTAGCATTGGTCGAAAAATGCCTTCCTGTAGCTGCTCTTAAACAAACGTACCTCTTAGCCGGTTTCATTTCTAGACTTACATTATCGTCAGAGACTACTCTATAAAGCTGCCATTCACCTTCTTCTCTCATGAAAGAAAATTGTCTTAACTCCCATCCTCTTAAATTCTCAGCTATTTTTTCAATATCGAATCCAACAGGTAGCCTTTTTTCTCTCTCATGCGACTGCATAGGGGAAATTATATCACTGTGGACCGTAAAATCAAACTTTGCTAAAGATTACCAGTCGGTTTCTTCGCGTTTGCGGATTAGAATTGTGTTGTGCTTTTTATCCGGTTCAATCCAGACCCAGGTCACGCCATCCATCCCAAGACTTCTTAACATCTTTTTGTCAAGCGTTACTCCAACTGAATTTCCAATTCTTAATAATTTTCTTACCATTGTTAGGTTTGTATCGTTATAATTTGTTATAACACATTATAACAGCAAGAGTCAAGAGTTAATAATTCGTTCTTGACAAGTATGGTATAGTTTAAAATAAACTGTATAAGTTATGAAGCATTTGGTAGTTGTTGAATCACCGACAAAGGCAAGAACACTGCGAAGATTCCTGGGCAGCGATTATGAAATAAAAGCCTCAATGGGGCATGTTATGGATTTGCCCAAGAGTAAACTTGGAGTCGATACAGAAAAAAACTTCAAGCCTGATTTTCAGTTGGTTGAGGCCAAAAAAAAGGTCATCTCAGATCTTAAGTCAGCCAGTAAAACTGCTGAAACTGTAATTCTGGCGACAGATCCGGACCGTGAAGGAGAGGCCATAGCAGCCCATGTAAGAGATATTTTACTTGAGGAAGATAAGGCAAAAAAATTCAACCGCATTGTTTTTCATGAAATAACCAAAGAAGCCATAGATGAAGCCTTGAATCATCCGCGGGAAGTTGATGATAATTTGGTCGATGCTCAAACTGCAAGAAGGGTGTTGGACAGGCTGGTCGGTTATAAACTTTCACCGATCTTGTGGCAGAAGATTAGACGTGGCTTGTCAGCCGGCCGTGTACAATCAGTTGCTTTAAGACTTATTGTTGAGAGAGAAAGAGAAATTGAAAAGTTCAAAAAGGAAAAGTATTGGACTATTTCGGTTTTTTTTGAAAAAGAGAATAAAACTACGGAATTTGAACTAATAGAAATAAATGGTGAAAAGTTAGAAATCCAAAAAATTCATGAGCTGTATGACGGGCAGTACAGAGTCAGCAAAACATCCATCGGATTGTTGGAACAAGCTAAGAAAATTGTCGAAGATCTTAGGGCAAAGCAGTTTGTCGTAGCTGATATTTTGCAGAAAGAAGCAAAAAGAAGCCCTTATGCTCCGTTTACCACCTCAACTCTTCAACAAGATGCGTCAAGACGCCTCGGAATGTCTGGAAAAAGAACTATGGCACTTGCTCAAAAGCTATATGAAGAAGGTTATATTACTTATCATCGAACCGATTCGGTAATCATAGCAAGCTCGGCAGTAACATCCATCAGAAATTATATAGAAAAGAAGTTCGGAAAAAAATATACGCCTGATGTACCAAGAGTATACAGAACAAAGCAAAAGCTGGCTCAGGAAGCGCATGAAGCTATTCGACCCACTGCAATAAGTGTTTCAAAAGAAGAAGTTGCGAAGGATCTGCAGCAAGATCATGGAAGACTTTATGAACTCATCTGGAATAGGGCAGTAGCGTCGCAGATGGCTGATGCAATCATTGAGTCAACTACGGTATTGACAGACTCAAACGACAAAAAATATCGGTTGAAGACGACTGGGTCGGTTTTGATATTCGATGGATTCTTAAAGCTTACGCCTCAGGCGATTAATGATAAAATTTTACCTGAGTTTAAGACTGGTGAAGAGTTAAGGGCTGATAAAATTCAAGAAGAAGAACATGAAACATTACCCCCACCTCGTTACAATGATGCATCTTTGGTAGCAACTCTTGAGGAAAAGGGAATAGGGCGTCCTTCGACTTATGCAACTATCGTTTCGACAATTGAGTCAAGGCAATACATCGAGAGAATGGAAGGAAGATTTGTCCCGACACCGGTAGGTGTAGCAGTAAATGATTTTCTGGTCAAAAATTTCTCAACAGTTGATGACATACCGTTTACGGCCGAAATGGAGGATGAGCTGGATGCTGTTGCAAATGACAAGAAAGAGTGGATCCCTGTGATAGGAAGTTTTTATAAAGATTTTGAGAAAACATTAAATGATGTTAAAGACGCCGAAAGAGTCAAAATTGAAGTTGAAAAAACAGATGAAAAATGTCCAAAATGCGGATCAGATCTCGTAATTCGAATCGGTAAATTTGGAAAGTTTTTGGCATGCAGCGCTTTTCCTAAATGTAATTTTACCAAGCCATATGCAGAAGAGACTGGCCAAATTTGTCCAAATGATGGAGGGAAAATTATACTCAAAAAGTCAAAAAAAGGCCGATATTTTTATGGTTGCTCAAATTACCCCAAATGCACTTTTGCCGCCTGGAAATTACAAGACATCAAAAAAGCTTCGCAAGAGCAATCAATATAACCAAAATTACTACCTGGTTGATGATTCCCCAAGGTTTATCCTGCGGATTATCAAATAACTTCTGAAATTTATAAAAAATCTTAAACGGTTTTACTCCAAATAAATAATAAGGTGCTGTAATCCAGTCAAGAGATTGGGAAACAAGAATCAAAATAAAAACATAGAAAAGGTTTGTTCCCGGAAAGAGCATAAAAACGATAAGATAGGAGATTATAAAACCTGCGATTACGTCGATTACCGCATCAAATGCGATTTTTTGCTTACTCTTTTTGGGGTTAACACCTTCATCCCAATGGGGTAGTGCATCGGCTACTATATGAGAGCCAAAAGCAAGGGGGACGGCAAGAGTAGGGTCGCCAAATTTCGCAGCGATTAAAGTTCCAATTATCGCGTGTCCGGTTGCAGTCATAATACTGTAGTTAGTATTCAGTATAGAGTATTAAGTATTAAGTGGCAACACTTGACAAGATTTAAAAGATATGATCATAATAAAATGTGATCAGGAAAACATCAGTTTATATAGGTTTAATCTCTTTCGCTATATTAATCTTAATTCTGGTGACCTCAGAACCCGTATATGCTCGTCACAGAAGAGTGTTGGGAGTCTCAACTCAATCTGCTACTCCTCAACTTCCGCCAACTATTGAAGGACCGGGATTGATCTTGCCTGACAGCCCGTTCTTTTTCTTAGATCAAATTAAGCAGGCAACACGTTTGTTCTTCACCTTTAGTCCTCAAGACAAAGCAAAAATCCATAATGCAGTTGCGGGTGAGAGATTGGCAGAACTTCGTCTTATGCTTGCCCGCCAAAATCCAAGCGGTATAGAAACGGCTCTTGAAGGGGTCTCCAAAAATCTGGAACAGGCTGCAGATAATTTAAATAATGCACAGCTTAAAGGTGAAGATGTTTCAGAGACTGCAAGAACAATCAATGTTGATATCGAAAGAAGACAGGAATTATTAGATGTTTTAGAGAGTCAAGCCGACGGACAACTTGAACTAATGGTTTCAGTCGTTCAGGCATCAATTCTTAATTCAAAGATAAAAGTGGAGGATGGCTTACCTGATGATGAATTCGAAATAGAAGTTCGTGATGACCTAAATAGAGAAATTGAAAGAAGAATTGAAGCTGCGACAGAATCGGCCCTGGAACTTGAAGATGAATTGGATGAGCTCGAGCATGAAGCAACAGAAGCCGCACAAAGGGCTCTTAAAAGAAGAGAAGAGGCTCTAGGAAAAGCAATTGAGGAGAAAAATGAGGCTCGAAAAAAGGCCCAGGAAAAATTGTTAGAAGCAGAAAAGAAAAAACAGGAGAAATTGTTTGAGGCTCGAAAAAAAGCGGCAGAGCGTGCAAAAGAGGCTATCGAAAAAGCAAAAGAGGCGGCAAAGAAGTTTGAGGAAGCCCAAAACGAAGTTGATAAAATTCATGAAGAATCAAGCGACAGTTCTGGACCATCTGCTTCAAGTGGTAGCTCCTCTTCAAATAGCGGTTCATCTTCAAGCGGAAATAGTTCATCCGGAGAGCAGGAGGAAGAAGATTAGCCTCAATAAACCTTCTTAGTGTATAATTAGTTCCATGATCAAGCTGGGAGCCAAAGAATTAAGATCAAGTTCTCCTTTGCAAAAAGATCTTAAAAAGATTAAGAAAAATTCCATATATATAATAGTAGACAATGTACTTGATAGTTATAATGTGGGCGGGATATTCAGGCTTGCCGATGCCGTAGCGGCGGAAAAAGTCATTTTGTGCGGGGAAACCGAGACTCCGCCAAATTCTCGCATCAAAAAGGCCTCAATCAATACAACGGAATGGGTGGCGTGGAGTTATTCTTCAACCGCGGTTCAAGCAATCCGCGAACTCAAAAGTCAAAATTCAAAAGTCAAAATTATTGCCATTGAGCAGAATTCCAAAAGTATTCCATACAATAAAGTCGATTATAAATTTCCTGTTGCATTTGTTGTAGGACATGAAACCATAGGCGTTTCAAAGGAGGTTTTAGATATAGCAGATCATATAGCAGAAATTCCAATGTGGGGAGTCAACAAAAGTTTGAATGTCATTGTTTCCTTAGGAATTGTTCTATTTGAAGCAATAAAATATGGAAAAAACAGATAATTTCAGAAAACACACAAGTCAAAATCCTCTTCAAAAGTTTCTTATAGATAATTTTTATAAGAATCTGATCAGCGTTATCAAAGATTTAAAAATTAACTCTGTCTTGGATGTGGGATGCGGTGAGGGATTTACTCTTAACAAGCTTTACGAAAATAAGATTGGCAAAAAACTTGAAGGAGTAGATTTTTTGGAAACAGCCATAGAGCTTGGTAAAAAAACCCATCCACATCTTATTTTAAATCAGGGAGATATCTATAAACTTAAATATCAAGACAACGCATTCGATTTAGTTATGGCGACAGAAGTCTTAGAGCATTTGGAAGATCCCAGAAAGGGTTTAAAAGAACTAATTCGAGTTTCAAAAAAATATATTCTGCTTTCGGTTCCCAATGAGCCGTTTTTTATGGGGGCAAATTTTTTAAGAGGCAAAAACATTACTCGTTTAGGAAACGACATCGAACACATCCACCACTGGACGGCAAAGAGGTTTGAACAATTTACAACTAACAATTCACAATCGACAATTAAAAAGGTTCGCCATCCTTTTCCCTGGACCATTTTACTGCTGGAAAGCTGATTTAGTCGATGTTTATGTTATAATCCACGCTATGGTGGAAAAAGAGATGAGTCCGGCCAAGCGTCATCAACAGAGACAGTACTTGGTTCAAAAACTTATCGAAAAAGGATTTTGTACGAAGGCATATCTGAAAAAACATTAAATATAGGAATTGCTTGGGTTTTTGGACCGAGTAATCTAAGGGAAATCGCTGATAGCTACAATGAAACACGGGCAAGCACATCTTTACATAATATAAGTTTTCTCAGGCAAGTTTGGAACAGATTGTCGCGCGAAGAACAGCCTGCTTTTAAGGATTTTAGCGTCAGAAAGACGAACCACAGCATGAGAAAACCAAGAGGGTTAAAATATGAAAGATGGTCAAGTGATCAAGTCAGAGAATTTTTGAATAAGGCAAGATCGAATTTAACAGTCAATGAAAGACAAACTGATTCTTGACAAAGATTAATATTCAACTATAATAGATTTACTGTTTGTAAACCTTTAACTGGGTAAGCAAATTTGAAGATATGTAAGACCTTTCGCCGAAAGTCTGGTTCCTAAAAAAGGAATATAGAACCCGCCTTTGGCGGGATTTTTAATGCTCATTTGAAAATTAAAAATTCATTATCCGCCAAAAGCTGCTCCACGAGGCGTATTCGAATGGAATCTAAAGCCGAGTGGTAAGGCAAGGTGGATTGTCTTAAGATCTTATATAAAAGTTGCACTTTAAAAAGTGAATCAGCACACATTTTGGATTTACTTCTTGAAATGAAACCCTTCGATAAACTCAGGGTTTCTCGGTCAGGAAGTGGTAGGAATTTTTTTTGAGGATTTGATCCTGGTCCAGGATGAACGCTGGCGGCGTGCCTTAGGCATGCAAGTCGAACGGGAGCCGCAAGGCTCCAGTGGCAGACGGGTGAGTAACGCGTGGGAATCTACCTCTGGGTGGAACATAGCTGTCCGAAAGGATGGGTAATATTCCATAGTTCCCCTCTTTTTTAAAAAAGAGGGGGTAAAGCATTAACTTTGCGCCGAGAGAGGAGCCCGCGTCCTATCAGCTTGTTGGCGGGGTAAAGGCCCACCAAGGCGATGACGGGTAGCTGGATTGAGAGGTCGATCAGCCACAACTGCACTGAGACACGGGCAGTACACCTACGGGTGGCAGCAACCAGGAATATTGGGCAATGGGCGCAAGCCTGACCCAGCGACGCCGCGTGGAGGAAGACGGCCTTAGGGTTGTAAACTCCTTTTGTCCCGCTCTTCACGGCGGGAAGAATAAGCCCCTACTAACTACGTGCCAGAAGTCTCGGTAATACGTAGGGGGCAAGCGTTATCCGGATTCATTGGGCGTAAAGTGTGCGTAGGCGTCCCGCCAAGTTTCTGTTCAAATACTGCGGCTTAACCGCAGGAAGGGTAGAAAAACTGGCGGGATTGAGGATTGGCAGGGGTGCAGGAACAGTAGGTGTAGCAGTGAAATGCGTTGATATCTACTGGAACACCAAAGGCGAAGGCATGCACCTGGGCTTTTCCCTGACGCTGAGGCACGAAAGCTAGGGTAGCGAAACAGATTAGATACCTGTGTAGTCCTAGCCGTAAACGATGTCCGCTAGCTCTTCGACCGCCTGGGGAGTACGGCCGCAAGGCTAAAACTCAAAGGAATTGACGGGGACCCGCACAACCAGTGGAGCGTGTGGTTCAATTCGAGACAAAACGAAAAACCTTACCAGGGCTTGACATGTTACCGTTTTATTCTTCTGGAAACAGAAGAAGATCCTATCGTAAGATGGGATGGTAATGCAGGTGCTGCATGGCTGTCGTCAGCTCGTGCCGTGAGGTGTTCCCTTAAGTGGGGAAACGAGCGCAACCCCCGCCTAATGTTAGATTATTCATTAGGGACGGTCCCGAGTCTAACTCGGGAAGGAAGGAGGGGAAGACGTCAAGTCAGCACGGCCCTTATGCCCTGGGTTACACACACACTACAATGGCGAATAACAACGGGTTGCAAGCTGGTAACAGCAAGCTAATCCCTTAAATTTCGCCTCAGTTCAGATTGAGGGCTGAAACCCGCCCTCATGAAGTCGGAATTGGTAGTAATCGCGGATCAGCAAGCCGCGGTGAATACGTTCTCGGGTCTTGTACACACCGCCCGTCAAGGCAGCAAAGTCGGGGGTAGCCGAATCTCGCCATTAGGTGAGAGAGGCTAAATTCGGCGATGAGGCTTAAGTCGTAACAAGGTATCCCTAGCCGAAGCTGGGGATGGATCACCTCCTTTCTAATACTTCGATTTTACTCAGTATTGGATTGAGAGAAGACACCTAAGCCCCTCCGCTGACGCGGAGTGGAATTTCTAATTTTTAATTTTCTAATTTCTAATTAGGTTAAGAGTAGAAATTTTGCGAGAAAGTGTATTGGCCACAAGCGAATCCCGCCTTTGGCGGGAGAATGAATAGCGCTTGATCTATCCGTTATACTGAGGGTAGATAAATTCTATTCAATAGTTTCCTACCACCTCTTGACCGACGAATATTTTTCCACTATTATTTAAGTAATGGAAGAAAATACTGCCCAAAATTTACCTTCTGAAGCACCTCAAGTCAAAAGGTTTTTTGGTCTGGGTTCTGATAGCGCCAAATGGATTTTAATCTTTTTTCTGGTTGTTTTTTCTTTGGCAGGAGGCATATTTATAAAAAGCCAAAACGATAAGGCAAATAATCCTCCACAGCAGCAAGACGACAAAAATAAAACACAAACCGCATACATCGCTCCAGTTTCATTTATCTATGGATCTTGGAGTAAAGACAAATCAACAATTTCAGTTTTGGACCTATCAACAAGTCAAAGCGGTATACTTGTTGAGCTTCCATCGAATGTAAAACATGTCAAAATTTTAGATTCGAAAAGAATTAGCTATATTAAAGATACCGATGCAAATGACTACGGGAAACAAGTCGTAATTAGAGCATTTGATACTAAGACAGAAACAACTGTTATAACCGCAGATAGCGGGTATGGGATTGATGATTATGTCGTTTCCCCAAACTCCAAATATTTGGCAGTTTGGGAAGTAAGCCCATCTGAGGGAGGCGCACTCTTTGGGGGGAAATCAAGGGTATATACACTTGATACATCAAATCCAGCACAAAAAAATCTTATCTACGATGAAACTTCAGGACTTGGAGTTACTCTGGCGTATCCGATTGCCATAACTGACAGCGGAGATTTATTTACTGATAAATTTCTCCCAAATTCAGGTGCTGGCTGGGGTTACGGTGTCTCGGTTTCAAATTTTACAGGCACGAATAAACAGGATATTCCCTCACTTACCAATGGGATGATAAGTACCCAGCCTGAAGTATCGCCGGACGGCAAGAAACTGCTTTTTGCAGGCTACGATGGACGTAAAGGTTCTGGAACTTCGGAGACTGACGGATTCAGAAGGGCGATTTTGTCATCCAACACGCTTGAAATCTTCGATCTTGCCACAAGGCAGAAAAAGACTCTTCTTGCAACTAGTAACGACGATATATTTTCAGATCCCAACTGGGATAGGCTCACCGGAAATATTGTTTATAGATTAATTTCAAAAAACGATTCTTTGTCTGGCACGTATTTCTATAATGTCAGCACAAATAACTCTCAAAAAATTAATTTAGATAACATTGCGACTGGGACAAAATTGACGGACATACTTACATTAGTTTCTGAAAATAAGTATCTTGCTGTAGATAAAACAACCTCTGATTCAGAACTGGGAAATCTTGGCGGGAAGTACAGTCAATTAATTAATTCAATGTATTTACTGGATATACCAGCTCAAAGTAGAACAACGGTGAATCTTGATAAAGGCCTCGTGCAAATGATTGATCTGAAACCGCAGGGTTATTTTTCGTCTAAGCTTCTTTCTCTAGGAACAGATCAATTAAGAAACCAAATCCAACTACAAACATTTGAACTTAAACCATCCCTTGCTCCCAAGAGACTGGTTCAGCAATCTGATCCTGTGCCTCCTCAGCCGGCACCAAGTTCAGCTCCTAAGCATGTCATAAATCCCAATGCTTGCTACGCGAGAGCTGCTGCGCAATGCAATGAAATTCTCGGAAAAGATTACCCATTGGATATCATGAAAAACCGCGTGTGGGATCCTGATTATCCCGAAGATCCTGAATTTCAACAGTGTTTTCACGATGCCTGGATAGACTTGGCAGGATCATGCTCTGACAGCCCATTGTATCTGTATGGACAGGAAGGGAAAAGCGTTTCTGTTTATTCTACTACGGCCATTTATCCTTTAAATACTAATTATAGTCCAGCTTTGGGATTAAATGTTATTCTAAATGGTGATGGTACTTTTACAAGCGGAAATGAAAGAGTTTCTTCTTTTAAATTCGATTATGAGCCTGCGATTAATGTTGATAAACCAGTTAAGGGATATGTAGTCAGGAAAGAAAAAGTCCAGGATTTAATTGAGCAAATATCTAGCCGGTTGGGCTTAAACGAGAAAGAATCTGCCGATACCCTGGAATTTGTAAAAACGAGAGCAGTTTCTTCTTATATTTTTATATCTTTGTTTGATGATGCGACATCTAAAAAAATCCTCCCGCTCGTAATAGCTCCATCTCCTGACACCTATCGAAATATAGTTTTTTATATAGAAAATCTCGATAATAGCCCCAGTTATTCTTACATACCGCCTGTTATAGAAAAAATTGAACGAAAAGGATTCACTGCAGTTGAGATAAGCTTCATGGTGAGATAAAATCCTCTTTCCATAGTAATTCAGCTTGTTTTTTGATAAAATTATCCCACAATGGCGCAGTGGTGAAGTAGCTAACACGGGTGTCTGCAGAACATCTATTCGGGGGTGCAACTCCCCCCTGCGCCTCCCAAATTATTATTTCTATGGGCAGAAATAAAGAAAATCAGCCTAAAGGTTATCCTGAATTAAATGCGAGCGATGTCAAAGATTACTTTGGAATTATAGGAATAATAGTTGTTGCGTCCGTTTCATTCTTTGAACAAAGTATGTTAGCATCGGCCGGGGCTGTAAGCTCTGCAGCTATAGTTAATACTTTTATGGAATGGAAAACAATGCAAGAGGAAAAGAAATTTATGGACGATCATAAGCTATGAAGGAAAGACGACAGGAGGGAGACTTTTCTTGAAAACACCGGCCGTGCCATAAGAGCCGGAGGGGTGATTGCTGGTATAATCGGCATTGTTACAAATCCTGCAATTTTTGCGGCGGGGGTCGGAACTGCAGTTGGAGGAGAAATTTTAAGAAGAGTAGGTAGAAAGAAAAATGAATAACCCCGAAGCTGACAAATTTCATGGCGAAACAGGCGATCAGGGATTTTCTGAAAAAGAATTGGATCTTGATATCGAAGTACGGGCAGGAGAATGGCAGAATCTTAAGAAATTCAGGACTTATCAAAAACGTTCAAGACAAGGTAAAATAATTGCCACTTATCAAGCAGTATCCAACCGTTTGAATCAATTAGTGGGAATGTATTACAAATTTGTAGGTACCAATCCCAAACAGGCAAAGAAAATGCTTGATCAGTTGAGAAAACTGCGACTTATTCAGGAAATTCTGATGAATTGTCTAGTTTGGGAGCCCCAGGGACAGCTTAAAAAAGACATGGTTCCAAAAGAAGTGTGGAATTTGATAGAATAGGGAAGTTGGGCAGCTAGTTCACCGGTTAGAACGCTTCTCTGATAAAGAAGAGGTACGTGGTTCGATTCCACGGCTGCCCACAAATTATCGTGGTTTAAATTCTTCAATTCGAGTAATTACCCCTTCAGTGGTTTCTGAAACCAGTATTTTGTGATTTGGAAGCTCAAGCCATCTTGGTATTGATCTCTCTTTTCTTACAAACCTAAGAGCAAGAGCAACTGAATGAGCAAAATGTTCCGTATCAATGAGAATTGTATTTGTGCTTGCGAAAGACTTCCTACTCTGCGCATGATTTTCAAGAGATGCTTTTACAGGAAATTCCATTTGCTCAAGAGATGATTGAAGGTCTTCTGGAGAAATCTTTAGATTATCTAAATCATCCTTGGTTCTTGAAACAAATACCTGAAACACAGTTCCGGGTCTGTCCCCAATGATGGGGAAACGAGTTTGAAATGATACTACACAAGTTGACCAGGCAATTAAGGATGGGTTTTGCACCCTAGATCCTTCATAAAGATCAGGATAAGCATCTTTGAGCTCTAGAACTCGCCGTTTACTTTCTTCCAAAAAATCATAGAACTTGAAGCCTTCGTCCACATCTATCGTAGGAATTCCTTCTTCATAAAGTTCTTCTGGAATGTATCTTCGGCCATGAAGCATCTTTTTTATTCTCCTAGGAGCTACAGTTATAACGCTTTTATTCCATGGATACATAACAGCGAGGGGAAAGATTGAACCATCTCTGTGATCTTGAGTCGCGGCAAGCACCGGTTTTTCTGTTTCACAGGCAAGTTCTTCAGCCGAAATGACAGCCTGGACTACAGGATCAGGATGCCAAATATGTTTTTCGACATAATTGTCGAGTTTTTGGTTACTTTTTCCATTTTGAATCTGAACTTCTTTTGCTGCTAAGCCCGCACAGCCTTTAGGAGGTTTTTTAAGGGTGGCTGTTTCACCATCAAAATGAGTCATGATAATAGCTGATTTTACACCTGGATTATTGACGATGCCTGAAGCGGGCTCAGGGGTTGATCCTCCCGCGATATAATTTACGATGATTTCTTTGTCGGGATTTGGAGGAATTACTCTAGAATCACCGCATATTCTTAGTTTGTCTAGCTCTCCAGCATCTTTTGTCTCAAACCATGTTCTTATTCTCTTTTTTGCAGCTGATGAGTGATTGTCTTGAAGAAGACCTTCGATAGTAATATTAGTTCTTAGTTCGCTTATTTCAAGATCTTTTCCATTGGGACCTAGCTCTGCTGGATTTGGCATAAGGTGTCATTATAACAAATTTTATTCGTTTTTCAATAATTGAATTTTTTTGAAAACTGTTGTACTATCAGTTTTATGTCAAAGGCTGGTGAAACATTTTTTACAAGCGTTGGGTGTATGGATGGAAGATCAGAATGCACGGTTGCCAAGTGGGGAAGAGAAAAATTCGGAGTCAAATATGCAGATGCGATTACCGAGGCAGGATTAGTAGGTTTATTATCAGGTGATCATTTCAAGGCTAACGATACGGGATCGTCAGAACTGATGGAGTCTATTAAGGGAAAGATTTTGATATCGATTGAGAAGCATCATTCTCAAAATATTGTCGTTTCGGGACATGAAGATTGCGCAGGAAATCCGGTTTCTGAGGAAAAGCATAAAAAAGACGTAATAAAGACAGCGGAACTTGTCAAAATGATGTTCCCCGCAGTATCTGTTGTTCCTGTTTTTGTAAAAAAAAAGAATGACGATTGGATTGTTGAAGAGCTTTAATGAAAGTTACCTCGGTTAAGACCCACAAAATTACGCAAAAAGATAAGGATATTCTTAAAATTGTGGACCGTTATATAAAAAAAACTCCTGAAAGGTCGATAATCGCCGTAACATCCAAAATAATTTCAATTTGCGAGGGAAGGATGGTCAGAATCGGCAGTAAAACTAAAGATGAATTGGTAAAAAAAGAGGCAGAGTTTTATCTTCCAAGACACATGAGCAAGTACGATTTTTCTATAAGCATTAAGCGCGGTATTTTTACCGCCTCAGCTGGAATTGACGAGTCAAACGGAAATGGATACTATATTCTTTGGCCCAAAGATCCGCAAAGATCAGCCAATAAAATCCGCGAATATTTTTTGAAAAAATTTAAAATTAAAAATTTGGGAGTTATAGTTACTGACAGTAAAACTACTCCTCTTCGCTGGGGAGTAACCGGTGTAGCAATTGCCCACAGCGGTTTTTCGGCTCTTAACAGCTATATTGGGAAACCTGATATCTTCGGAAGAAAACTTCAGGCAGAAAAGCTAAATGTTGCAGATTCTTTAGCCTCCTCGGCTGTTGGCGTGATGGGTGAGGGAGATGAACAAACCCCGCTTGCAATTATTGAAGATGTCCCATTTGTCAATTTTCAGTCACGAAATCCTACAGAAAAAGAATTAGAAGAATTAAAAATAAGCATCGAAGATGATCTTTACGCTCCTCTTATAAAAGCTGTTTCCTGGGAGAAGGGTGATTATTGAAAAGGATTAGGCTGAGTTCTTGTCGTTTGAGGAATAGCACCTGAAGTGGCGGGCTTAGTCGAATTTGCAGGACTTGCTCCCCCGAGCATAATTAGTGATCCGATTGATTTTTTAAGAACAGATTTATCCGTTCCCTCAGCGCTTACCAATGTTTTGGGTAGAAAATTAATCTGGGTGTAAGTTCCGGATTGGCCAATTTCCCGATATGAGATTTCGGCAACGACTCCACTTCCTTGTATTCCATTTTCTCCGGGATTTATTCCTAGCGCATATGAGATTGTTCCGTCCTTAGCATTTACTCTTTTGATAAGTTGGGCAGGATTTTTAAAGAAAGTGCCTGGTTTAACATCTACATTTGAGATTGCCTTGGGGTCGAAAGATAATTCAAGCTGGACTGCAGTCACCTTATCTGTTTCCGTGTTAATATTCACATCCAGGGAATAGGTGGATGATCCCGAAGAAGTTGCCTGGGAAACGGGATTACTGCTTATCTCAAGCGACGTATGAGCGTAAGGCACCTGAACCTGAGGCGAAGGTTTAGTCACAGAAGGTCCCGGACCCTTTTTTTGAGTCAGGGCAATAGCAAGTAAGATTCCTGTTATACCGACAAGTGCTATGATTAATATAATTGTTCGTCTGGACATACTAATTAAATTTAAAATTCAAAAGGCAAAAATCAAAACCTACACTTAATTTAGTATTAAATATTTTGTTTTTCTTGTCAATCTCCGTTTTGGACTGAAAGTTCTCTGACAAACAGATTGTAATCAAACTGATCAGTTGCCCCGTTGTCATCAAGGTCAGAGAGCGTTTTGTAGTCAGGGTTCTGGTTGCAGACTGCTTGTCCGTCTTTACTGAAGATAGAACAGCTTATAAATATATTGTAGTCCAGAATATTAATTGCATTGTCCCCGTTGATATCGCCCGTAACCAAGTTTTCATTCGGGAGATTAAACGCCTGACCGGCAGTCACATTTTGAATTCCAGGAATAAGACGTCTTAGATAGCCTGGAGATTTTACTTTGACATTGTAATTTGCGCTTGCAAGCCTATCCATATCCACATTTCCGGTAAATCTGCCGCTTCCTGTTTGATAGGTAAGCGTGCCGGACTTATTTGCTACCTCGGTGTTGTTGTTATCAAACACCTGAATAGTTACGCTTCTTGATGTTCTCAATGGATTTTTATTGGAGCCACTCGAATTATTCGGATTGACATTATCTCCGACAGTTCCAATTCCATCAAGTCCAATGTTTAGGGCAAAGACTGTATTACCGGTTGGAATAGTCGGAACAGCGGTCGGGCTTATTCTTGGCGCTTCTGTAACAGTAACTCCTGGAGGCTTCGTCAGGGTGGGTACAACAGTTGCCGTGGGCACTCCGGTTGGAGCAACACAGGCGTTACTTACACAAACATTACCATTTGTGCAGTTGGCCGGCGCGCCGGTACAGGAAATATTATGAGTCGTAACTTGCTGGCAGTTTGTAGATCCAGTAGAGGTTGTTGTCAGAGTACAGCTTTGAGTGCCTGAACCATTACAAGTATTAGCAGGTGCAGTACATGCAGTGCATGTTTGACCGGATGTACACTGAGGCGTAGTGGTTGGAGTTGGCGTCCTGATAGTAGTTGGAATAGGGGTTGGCGGTTGGGTTGGCGTGATTGTAGGCTGGCCTAAACAAACCGGCAGACTTATTGTATTTGAGTTCGGTGGATTATATTGTGATGGTATGGGTAAGTTTTGTAAATATCTTTGAACCATGAGTGAATCAACTGAGGTTATGCTTGACGCATTGGAAAGAACACCCCAAGTTGAATCAACATCAGCCACTTCAATTTGAAGAGGTGAAGGAAGCGGTGGAATTAGAGCAACAAAATTTAATATTTTGGTAGCATCAGTCATGTCAACATCACCATCCAAATCAACATCTCCATAGCCTCTTACAGCAGTAGTTGGGAGCCCGAGTTGACTTAGAAGCGAAGCAGGGACAAAACAAGGGGGAGGTTTGGCACCAGCAACTAGAGTAGGTGTCGGTGTCGGAATATTTGTTGGTGTGGGAGTGGGTTCAAATGCCGCTACCGGAACGGCTTTTAAAGCCCAAGCTCCGCTGCAAGCATTATTCCACCACATAGTTGTCTGAGTAGCTGATTGTTTATAACTGCCTGCGCTTTGACCCTTTCCTCCCTGATCAGAGAGATTATCTCCAGGCACATTCACGCTCCAAAGCAGGGTCTGAAGCGAATCAGGAGATGGAGTTTGAGGACAGTCGCCGATAGGTGTGGCAAGATTATCAACTACAACACCGCAAGCAGGTCCTGCTATTGATAGATTGGGATTGGAGTTGTTGCCTGTATTTGCGACTGAGTTGCCCAAAGGATTATTCGGGTCTACATTGGACCAGCTTGAAGCACCGGCTGAGATAGTCAGACTTCTGTCTGCCGTGACCGAAATTGACACTAAACCGCTGGGAGGATTAAGTAAGTACCACATGGAGTTACTTGTCGGACTTGAGGTTCCGCCTACACTTATTACATTTCCTATTCGAGTCAAGTTTTGATTGTTGGCTCTAACAGAAGTGATATTTCCTCCCGAAGACGTGCGAAGATTAACCCCGACAATCAATAGCCGACTATTTCCAGAGCCCACAGTATGGTTCCACGTAAGAGTCGTGGGTGCGCCCGCTGTAGTTGTGAGACTCGAAGATTTATTGTCAAAAACAACATTTCCATTTGTACCACAGCTTGAGATTGGAGGAGGTGTAGCAGTTGGCGTAGGAGGTTGACCGTTGGTAATTCCAAAATCGTATATTTGCGCACATGGAGGGAGTCTTAAGGCAGGGTAATCTGCCTGCCAGCGCCCGTCAGATCTCGGACTTACTTGCCATGGAGAAATATTTTGGGGCGTTGTGATCCTGTACCCCGTGGGAGCAGTAAATCTTAGGCGGTAACCATCTCTATTGGTAGAGGCTGTAAATTGATAGACACCATTTCCGGCGCTTATATCTTTGTTGAGTGCTATTCCAGTGTCGTTATTCCACATGTTCACCTGGGCAACATTTGGTTGTCCGATTAAATCGAAACCTTGTTCTGTAGGGTCAAAAACGCCATTTTCGGGATTGTTATCATAAAAGACTCTTCCAGATATTATTCCGTTTGTACAGTCTGCTGCACGCTGACGGATTTCCTGCTGTTGTTGGGAAACAATGACAGTGAGAGGTACGGCGGCGGCGATGATAAGGATGACAATTATGCTTATTGTCCTTTTGGGGCTTGATGTTTTAATAAGTTCAACTACCTTCTGCAAAGGATTTCCCATTAATACAAGAATAGAATAGTTAAAGATGCTTTGTCAATAGTAAAAAAGACATTAATTAGTAGGAATCGGAGTAACTGACCAAGGAGAAATAAGAGGGGCAGGAGTTGGCGTCGGTTTGGGACAGACCGGAAAACTGTATCTTCCGTCAGGAAGAGGAAGTCTAGCGATATATCTTTGTATCAAAAGGGAATCAACTGCGGTAACGTTTGAGGCATATGATAAAAGATTCGGTGCTCCATCCACATCTGCTACTTCTATCTGAAGAGGAGAAAGAGTAGTCGCCTTGGCTACATATCTTAAAATCAGTAGGGCATCCTTTGTTGTTATACTTCCATCTTGGTCTACATCACCATAGCCATAATTTTGAGAAATTATATTCATCGATCTTTTCAGCTTGTCAAGAACTGCTTGGGGAACAAAACAGGGAGGAGATGATCTGGGAGCTGGTGTTGGAATAACATATGCCGCACGCTGGCGGATTTCCTGTTGTTCCTGAGATATCTTAACAGTCAGGGGAATTGCCGCAAGTATCACAAATAAAACAAAAAGCGCAATTAATCTTCCATGACCTGATTTTACTTTTGCCATTATTTAAATAAGTTCTATAAAAACAGTAAAGTAAATTTAATTAATTGTCAAGAGATGGTTAATTTACTACTTTTAAATTTCCTTTTTTGATGTTAAACTTTTGCTATGGTTTTATCGCGTCAGACGCGATTCCATCTTTAAAATTAAATTTTAATATGGTGCTATCGGACAGAGATCTTAAAAAGGCGATTAAGTCTAAAAAAATTGTGATAAAACCTGTCCCTGATTTTTCAACCCAGCTTGGCGCGTGTTCGATAGATTTTCGCTTAGGGTATTCATTTCGAGTATTTGAACATTCTCGCCATGCATATGTGGATCCGTTCAAGAAAGAGGTAAGAGAAGAAATCACCAAGGAATTCCGCGTTAAAGATGGACAGCCGTTTATAATTCAGCCCGGGGATTTTGTTTTGGGTGCAACAGTTGAATATGTCGAAGTGCCGGACGATCTGACCGGGAGGCTTGAAGGACGATCAAGCATTGGAAGGCTCGGTGTTGTTGTGCATTCAACTGCGGCCCATATCGAATGCGGTTTTCGAGGGCACATTACGCTTGAGCTTGCTAATATGGGCAAAATGCCCGTTGCACTTTACCCCGGAATGAGAATCTGTAGCGTCTCTTTTGAACAACTTTCTACCCCAGCTGAAATTCCTTATTACAAAAAGAAAAGTGCGAAGTATGTTGGTCAAAAAGGACCGGATGAAAGCAAAATTCACGAAGAAAGATAATCTTGCTTAAATTCTAAATCCAGAATTACAAATTTCAAATAAATTACAAATATAAAATTCTAATATCCAAAACAATTTTGAATTTTGAGTATTGGAAATTGGATATTATTTGTGATTTGATGCTTTGAGTTTAGAATTTAATTTATGAAGTACCATGTTTCGTTCGATATAGATTTTAGAAGAAATCCGTATAAAGGTAGATATATTGCAGTTGAAGGAATTGACGGAAGCGGCAAGTCAACCCAGGCAGAAAAATTAAAAGAGTATTTTGAAGAAAAAAGGAAAAAAGTTTTATTAACACATGAGCCCACCAGAAAACCTCCAATCGGCGATCTTATTCATAATGTTATTCAGGGCAATATAAAACTTCCTGCTTCCTCTTTTCAGTATTTGTTTGCAGCGGATCGGGAAGTACACTCAAAGACAACTATTGAACCGTTTTTGGAACAAGGAAAAATAATTATTACTGATAGATGTTTCTGGTCATCAGTTGCCTATGGGATTTTGGATAAGTCAGATAAATTAAATGGTAGCGAGATACTCCTTGTGGCTCAAAGTATTTTGTCAATGTATCATCAGTTTATAATTCCGGATTTTACTTTTTACATTAAAATCTCAGAAGAGGCGGCAGTAAAAAGACTGGCAAAGATGGATAAGAAACAGGAATATTATGAAACTTTGGAAAAACTTAAGAAAATAAAGGAAGGATATGACTGGCTCGCAAAAAAGTTTAGCAATGAAATTATTACAATAAATGGAGAACAATCAGTCGAGAAAGTGACTGCCGATATAATCAAGATTTACGATTTAAGATTTAAGAATTAAGAATATTATGATTCTTGGACCAAAGAAACTTTTAGAATTAGTAAAAACAAAAAAACTGGTAGAAGGTTTATCAGGAAGAGAATTAAAGAATCCTGAAGGAGCAGGATTTGATTTAAGATTGGGTGAGGTTTACAAAATCTCAGGCGAGGCGCTCCTCGGAGAAACGCACAGAAAAACACCCGAGGTAAAAACTGTAGCAAAAATCGGAAAAGATAAAAAAATCAAAATAAAACCCGGAGATTTTTATCTGGTCAAGACAATTGAGAAAATAAATCTTCCCATTAATTTATCTGCGGTTATAATTCCCAGAACTACGACTTTTCGCTCGGGAGTTTTTATCAGAACCGGACCGATACAACCCGGATATCAAGGAGAACTTACATTTGGTCTTAAGAACGAAGGGCCGGTGAGTGTTGAGATAGAAATGGGAGCAAGATTTGTGCATGTAATATTCCATGAAGTAAGGGGTGGAGGAAGCAAATACCGCGGCCAATGGCAGGGAGGAAGAGTCACGACTCGGCGCAAGGAACGGCAAGTGTAATATAGAATATTAAATATAAAAAATAAAATATTTACTATTTAATATTTAATTTTTAATATGAAACGAAGTGAAGAATATCAGTATTTGAATTTATTAAAAGACGTTATGGAGAATGGATTCGAGAAGCACGAGTTTAATTCGGGCATCATGTTTAAAAGCGTGTTTGGTCGGCAGATACGCTTCGATCTTTCTCGAGGACTTCCTCTTCTTACAACCAAAAAAGTATTCTTGCGCGGAATTCTGCATGAGCTGATCTGGTTTCTCAGGGGCGATTCAAATATTAAATATCTGGTGGATAATGGTGTTCATATCTGGGATGATTGGGGTTTCAAACGATATAAAGAATCGTTTGAAAATAAAAAATTAAATATAAAAAATAAAAAACACAAAAAAAATATTAAAAATAAAAAAATGCTAAGCCAGGACGAGTACATAGAAAGAGTTAAAAATGACAAAAAGTTTGCGGAAAAATTTGGAGAATTGGGGCCGGTTTATGGGGTTCAGTGGAGAAGATGGCCGGCATCAGACGGACGGAAAATTGACCAGGTGAAATGGGCGATTGAAAAGATCAAAAAAACACCGGAAAGAAGACATATTGTTATTTCTGCCTGGAATCCTGAATTTGTCTACGAGATGGCAGGCAAGGGAAAGTCGGTTGCTCTTCCGCCTTGTCATACACTCTTTCAATTCAATGTCATAAACGGAAAGCTCTCATGCCAGCTTTATCAAAGAAGCGCTGATCTTTTTCTGGGAGTTCCCTTTAACATCGCAAGCTACGCGCTTTTCACCATGATTTTTGCTCATCTGACTGGTTATCCAGCAGGGGATTTTGTTCACACTTTTGGAGATGCGCATATTTATAGCAATCATTTTGAACAGGTAAAAGAGCAGCTCAAAAGAAAACCGCGTCCTTTCCCGAGGATGAAAATAAATCCCAAACTCAAAGATATCGATGATATAAAATACGAAGATTTTACACTGGAAAATTATAATCCCTGGCCACCGATTAGAGGAGAAGTCACAGTGGTGGGAGGATTTTAAAGACCCCTCTTTTTAAAAGTCTTTACGAATTATTTTTGATGTTTCCTACATATTGAAATTGGAAATTACCATACTTTGTTTTATTTTGATATTGTAGTGATGTATTGATACATGGAAACAAATTTGATAATTTAGGACTACAATTCTTAATTAATATGTCAAAACCAAAAGAAGAAGTTCAAAATAAAGAATATTTCAAAGAAATTCATTTTCTTTACGAAATTGTCAATTCTTTAAAAAATACAGAGGAGATCAAAAAGTTTTTGAAAGATATTCTTACAAAATCCGAGCTTAGGATGCTTAAAAGGAGATGGCACATAGCAAGCCTTTTGGTAAAAGGTTTAGATTTAAGAACTGTCGCATCCAAATCAAAAACAAGCACTCAAACTGTTTCGAAAATAAAAAAAATAATCGAAGAAGGCGAAGGAGGAATTGTTTTAGCATTAAAGAGAACAGAAAAGGAAATAAATAAGGAGAGAAAGGTATTTAAAGATAGATATCTTCACAGTTCAAAATTTGTAAAAAGATGGTTTGGTTAATTTATAGTGATGTATTGATACATCACTATAATCCAGCAATTAATATTTTAATAAATGACAGAAATAATTCCAAGTGTTGCGGTTTTGATCATTAAAAACGGAAAAGTTTTACTTGTAAAACATACTGAAAAAGCAGGGCACCTGACTGGGATTTACGGCCTGCCGGGTGGAAGATTAGATCTAGGGGAAGACGAAATCGAGGCAGCCAAAAGAGAATTAGAAGAAGAGACTGGGCTTCAAACGACAATTGATAATCTTTTGGATTTTCCCGGAAATCTATATATCACAGATCTTGAAAGAAAAGATGGGATAAAAACATATTCCTGGAGGGTATTTTTCTGCCGGGTATTCAAAGGCGAAATTAAGAAAGCAGAAGAGACGATTCCGGAATGGGTTGAGATAGGGAGCTTAAAGAACTATAATCTCCTGAAGAATACAGAAGATGTGGTAAAAAAAGGATTGAAGTTATGAAAGAAAATTTAGTTAGTATTGTTGCGGCGATGGATGAAAAAAGAGGGATAGGGAAGAATAATGATCTTCTTTTTCGCATTCCCCAGGACTTTGAAAGGATGAGGCGACTCACCCGCGGCCACCCGCTTGTAATGGGCAGGAAAACATTTGAATCTATCGGAAGAGTATTGCCTGAAAGAACGAGTATCGTGATTACCAGAGATCCTGAACGGGTTAGAAGCGTAAGTTTTTATTCCCCTGAAGTTACGATCGCTCGAGATCTTATTGCAGGCATTGAAAAAGCAAAGCAAAGTCCGGGATCCGAAGAAATTTTTATATTCGGAGGAGGAGAAATTTTCAGAGAGGCCATAGAAAAGGGGCTTGTAGATAAGCTATACTTAACAATAGTAGAGGGGGATTTTGGGGCTGATACATTTTTTCCGGATTATTCAGAATTTAAAAGGTTGATGAAAGAAGAATTTGGAGAATCAGAGGGAATAAAATTCAGATTTATTGACCTAGAAAAATAAATGCTGAGGTCGCTTACGAAAATTTTCTCGTTCGCAGTGCGAGTAAGTTATTACCTGACAAGCTGACTGATGGCGCAAAAGCTCGCTGAGAAAATTTTGTAAGCTCTCCGCATTACAGTAAAGATAGTATGAAGAATTTAAAAGCGGTTGATCCGCAAATTTACAAATTAGTAAAAGAAGAGGAAAAAAGGCAGGAAGATGTTTTGGAGATGATTCCATCGGAAAACTACGCTTCAAAAGCCGTGCTTGAAGTTCTTGGATCAGTTCTTAATAATAAATATTCAGAGGGTTATCCGAAGAAAAGATATTATCAGGGAAACACTTTGATCGACGATATAGAGATTTTAGCGCAAGAAAGAGCAAAAAAATTATTCGGTGTTCCGCATGTAAATGTGCAGCCATATTCCGGATCTCCGGCAAATACAGCCGTATATTTTGCTCTTTTGGAGCCTTTTAAAAGCAAAATTTTAGGATTATCTCTTGCATTCGGAGGGCATTTAACGCACGGATCTCCCGTTTCATTTTCCGGAAAGTACTTTAAAATTATCCCTTATAATCTTGACAAGAACGGCCTGATTAATTACGACGAAGTAGAAAAACTAGCTTTGAAGGAAAGACCCAATATAATAGTATGCGGAGCCACGGCATATCCCCGAATTATAGATTTCAAAAGATTTGGAGAAATTGCAGATAAAGTCGAAGCGTATCTACTAGCTGACGTATCTCATATAGCGGGATTGATTATTGGAGGGACTCATCCAAGCCCAATTCCTTATGTTCATATCGTCATGACAACAACCCATAAGACATTAAGGGGGCCAAGAGGTGCCATGATTATGGTGACAGAAAAAGGACTAAAAAAAGACCCGGAGCTAGCAGGTAAAATTGATAAAGCAGTTTTTCCGGGCTTGCAGGGAGGACCGCATGATAACCAAACAGCCGCAATTGCAGTTTCTTTACTTGAGGCAAGTAAGCTGGAATTTAAAAAATACTCAGAGCAGGTTGTTAAAAATGCGAAAGTTTTGGCTGAGGAATTGACCAAATCGAGGTTCAACCTTGTAAGCGGCGGGACAGACAACCATTTACTTTTGATTGATCTTGCTAATAAGAAAATTAATGGCGCTTTGGCGGCTTATGCCTTGGAAGTAGCAGGAATCGTAGTGAATAAGAATGCAGTTCCCAACGATCCCATGCCTCCATTTTATCCTTCAGGAATTCGATTGGGAACTCCTGCTATCACGACTCGGGGCATAAAAGAGAAAGAAATGGTGCAAATTGCCAAATGGATAAATGATGTAATAAATGAGATTTCCAGTGAGGTTTTACCTTTGGATAAAGCCAAAAGAAGCGAATTCTGGAAAGATTTCAAAAAAAGGGTTGAGAAGAATAAAAAATTATTGGAAATTAAAGAAGAGGTAAAAACACTCTGTAGTAAATTTTCTCTACCGTAAAATCACGCAGCTCTAGGAAGTCTTGTAGCTTTTATGATACCCCATCCTCGGGGTAAACTGTCGGAACCTCTTCTTTCCAGAGTCGGTTTAATTGCATCAACAAGTAATTCTTTGGCAAGCTCAAGTTCTACGCCAGGAAGTGCGCCCTTGGCAAATTCATCATAATGGCAAATTGCTTCCAGATCTTCCCGATTCATGTGTACTACCTTGGGATAGGCTTTTTCAACAACAAATCCAGCGTCCTTTAGCATAGCTTCATAATCTTCAAGCTTATAAGTTTGAAGCTGAACAGGCTTGGGAATATCAGTTATTCCGTGAGTCTTTCGTGCGGCGATTCTTGCATTGACAACTAATGCTCCCCATGAGGCTTCTGACGCTTCAGGATATGCATGGTCGCGTGTGTACGCAGTATTTATAAGAAGAGTTCCTTCATCGTCTGTAATTCTTGCAAATTCCTTGATTGTCTTTGGTACCTCTGTTAAATGAATAGCATTTGCGCAAACTGTCAGCTCAGACCATCTATCTTGTAAGGGAATGTTTTCTGCCCAGGCTTCAATAAAAAGAATCTTATCTCTATAATGGTAATATTTGATTCGGTCGCCGGCCAATGCTTCTTCATCAGGGTCATAGCCTCTAATTTGGAAGTCAATTGTTAGTTTTTTCTCATCAAACATCTGATCAATCATCGCAGTTTTTCCTGTCCCAATATCAACTGCATATCTTACTGGTCTTGGAGCAAGTCTCATAGTCTCTTTGTTGAGCGCTATATAAAAGGGGCGATTGGTGAATTCTTCGTAAGAATGATGACTTCGTGGTTCTTTTTCCTGTGTTGTCATGATGTTGTCGCTAGTATAACAGAGGATTTTTGTTTGTCAATTGGATATTTATTGACAAGAAAAAACTTCTTTGCTAGCATGCGTAAATATGAAAGAAAAAATTCCGGCAATTATTGGTGTGGGGTCAGCTTTTCCACAAAGAGTCGTAACTAATGAAATGGTAGATCCAATGATCGGAGGAAAGCCTGGCCTTACTGATAGACTGATGAGAAGAATAGTAGGAATACAGGAAAGACGGTGGGTGATTCCGGGAGAACAAACAACCTCTGATTTGGCAGTCGAAGCCTTAAATCAGGCATTGGATATGGCAGGGATTGAAAAAGAGGCATTAAAATCAATTGTCGTAGGAACCTCTTCTCCTGATTACTACGGAGTTGCAGATGCGGCTATTATTCAGGATCGTATGGGTTTGCCCGTCAGTGTTCGAGGATATGACGTAAGTGCGGGATGCACCGGTTGGGCCCAGGCTTTGAAAAATATCTTTTCCGACATTTCAAGTCCCTATGGGGATGGAGGACCTCAGGTAGCAATCGGTTCTGAGATCTTAAGCCCTGCTCTTAATAGAGAAGAAAGACTTTCGTTTCCTCTATTTGGCGATGGTGCAGGGGCAACCATCGCGGATTTAGTTGAGCCAGATAACGGAATGGATATAAAGCCTGTAATAAGATGTGGAGTTGATGGAAAATTTGCTGAGAACCTATGCATGCGAGCAGGAGGAAGCAAAAATCCAGGCACGATAGAAACCATGGCAAAGGGATGGCACACGCTTCACATGGACGGAAAAGAGATCGGAGAGCAAGCCCCAGTCAGAATGGCTGAGGTTAGTAAGAGAGTTCTTGAAGAAGCAAATCTATCTATTGAGAATGTAACTCTTTTCATACCTCACCAAGCAAACTTGTCGATCATGAAGGAGACTGCAGGGGTTTTAAATATTCCTGAAAGTAAAGTAATTATTACCATCGATAGATACGGTAATACTTCAACTGCAACTATTCCGACAGCACTAAGAGAGGCATGGGATAAAGGAAAAATAAAAAGAAATGATATTCTTCTATTTGCAACCTTTGGGGCAGGATTAACTTTTGCTGCTGGAATTCTGCCAATGATTGGGTTGCCAAATAAGAAATAAAACTACTTAATTACAGAGTTTTTGGGAGATTTGGGAGAGAATATCTGTAAGCTGATTATCGATTGGCGCTTCATAGAAGTCAGTTGGAGAGGATGCAGTGTTGGTCATCAGCGTTCTTAAATCATCTTGAAATTTAAGGTCCTCGTCATGGATATAACCGATGGTGAAAATTCTGACACCTGAGAGTTTTATTTCATTGGCAACTGATGTTGGATCCTGGTTCGTATCAAAACATCTGCATTGAGTTGGATTATCGGGTTTTGGTCCGCAATATCTTTGATCTGCAGTTGCGGGTCCGTCGGGACACAATCTTCGCGTTCCTTCCCATGTCTCCGGCACCCCATCTGATATAAAAATCAAGGAAAATTTATGATCGGGGAATTTGGCCCTGGCAGAATCAAGTAATGGTTTTGTAAAAGAAAATGCGTCTTTTGAATAAGTTCCGCCATTTGGAAATAAGCTGGAAACAGCGGATAAAAATTGAGATTTTACGTTTTTAAAATAATCAATCGGAACATCAGCGGTTGGTCCAAACGATGGCTCGCTATATGACTGCATGCCAATTATTCCATCCTCAGGGAAACTGCCGGCAAAAACATTTAATGCATTTTTCAAATTATCAAGTTTCGTGCCGTATCTCATGGAACCGGATCTGTCTACCAAGAAATCAACCGCAACAATTGAAGTGCAACCTTTAAATTTTATCGTTTTAAGCTGAAGCGTTTTTTGACTGTCCGGTTGAATTTCAGAAATTTCAGTATATCTGGGAGCATTAGGATCAGGGGGAATAATTTTTGGGAAAAATCCTCCTGTCAGAAGCACACTGCCGAGAATTATTATCACCAGGATAAGAATCTCCGCGCCGCCGCGGGAATTTTTAAGAATTTTAGACAGGTTCTTAATCATTTATTATAATATGTTTTACTCAAAACAGGAAAAATTATGGTTTATGTCTTTCTTGAAAATTCCTCCCCATTCAACAACCGTAAACCCTTGCCTTTTGATGGGATTAATTATTGGTTCTTTAACGTCTATTGTTTTTCCAAGCGCCTCAAAGTAGAGCGTAACTCTTATAATAGTATCCGGTTTTGGAGAAAAAGAAAGAGGAGCGATTGAATCCAAAGTCTTTCTTGAGATAACCCCGATGAAGTAGTAGGGGGAGTCCGGCAGTACTGAAACCCAGTAATCTACAAATTGTTCGGATTCTTTTTCATTCAGTGACAATTTGGGTAATAGGCTTTCGAGAAATGGTTTAATTTTATTCATTCCTACAATAAATCCTTCGGTTGGTTTTTTAATCTCAGAGTCTGGAATTTCCGCCTCGTAATAAAGATAATCGTATTGTCCTTGATTATAGGTAATCATTCCGTCAGGTCTTGCCGTTACCTTCCAGCCATTTAAGGGATAAGGCGGAATCGTGTAGGAAAGTTTTCCTTTTGGTGCAATACCCACGTGAACGTTTGTTTCTTCTTCAGGGTACAAATAAATTGCAGGTTTACAAAAGGGAGACAGCCAGGGAATAAGAGGAGTCTCAAGTTTTATTTTAAAGGTTTCAAGCTGTAGATTTTTTTTGGCATCTTGTCCTGTAGGAGTTACTATTACTTGTTTACCAGTTGAGGACGTTCCGGTTGGGAGGGTTGATGCATCACAATTTTTAATAAAATCAGGAATTCCGGGAGAAGAGACATCCGAAAGTCTGAAATACGCGTCATATTCAGAATCTTTATCCCCATAACATGTAACCTCAGAACCCCAAATCGGCGAACATGTTGCCGGATGGCAATTTTTCTTACAGACGAATATAATTTCATCGTTGGGAATTGAAGTGCAATAAGGTACAGATTGCGGAGTGCCGACGACAATTGGGGGCGGAGGAATAGCCTTTAAATATTTATCCTTAGGCTCGGTTCTGCAATCTGCAGTGGCAAATTGATCCGGAATGATGTGCGTATCAGATGAGTTTAATATGATAGGTTTGCCATCGAGGTTCTCACCAGAATCTTTAAGATGAACATTTCCCTCGGCAAGAATAGTATTTGTCCGTAGCAGTCCATACTCAGCGCCTCGGAAAGTAAGTTTTTGTCCCGGACCTGTTTGAGGTTGGCAGTTGTCACCGCTTCCAGTATCGCAGCAGTAGCTTGAAACGTTTCCTGTGATGGGGCTTTGCTGAAATTTTCTTTTAGATAAAATTCCTGAAAATAGAAGTCCGAAAGCAACAATAAGAAGAACAAGTAAAATGCCAATTGAGCTTTTTCCAAATAAAAATTTCTCTTTGCTTTTTTTAAATTTAACCACAATTAAATCCTACAGTTGCTTTCTGGGTTTGTCAATCAAGCTACGTACAAGTTTTTTTAAAGATGTCATCCATTAAATTTTTTAATTGATCTGCAGTATCTGCTTCATAAAAATTTCCAGGACTTGAGGCAATTTTCTGCATAAGTCTTTTTAGAGGCGAATTAGGAGTGTTAGCTTGAGTGGAATCATAAATAGCAATTGTGTAGATCTCAATCCCTAAATTCTTAATTTCAGTAACTGGATTTGGATTATTTACATATGGATCCTGAGAAGAGGGAACAGGTTGTCCATCTGAAATTAGAATAAATTTAAATTTTCTATCTGGAAACTTTGTTTGAGCTTCTCTTAGTTTGCCCAGCGAAAAAACCAGCCCGTCGTTAGTAGGCGTAGAACCTCCAATTACCAAACCATTTATTTTTGAAGAAAAAATACTTGAGACATCTTTATAATATGAAATAGGTATATCTTCTTTTATTCCATAAGGACATTTTTCGAAAACATTACAATCACGTTTATTAAAAGATTGAACTCCAATAATCGTGTTAGGTCCAAGCTTGCTTGAGAGAAACAGGACTGCTTCTTTTAATCTTCTTATTTTTGAGACCCCGCTTGGGGTTAGACTGTCCATAGAACCTGATTTATCAAGTAAAAGATCCAGTGTGAGACTTTCAGTGCAAGAAACTGGAATGGCAGTAGGAATGACTGTGGGATTTGTTGGAGAGGATGAAGGAGAAAGAATAGGCGTGATACTTTCAAAATTTTTTTTAAATTTTAATGCATGGAGCTGAATTACCGAATTTGTTGAACTATTTTGAGGAAGTTTGGAATTATCTATTTGATAGAAGTCCGAAGATGTGCTTTTTTTCTCGGGGAAAAATCCGCCTACCAAAGTGGATGCACCGATTACCATCATTCCAAAAATGATGTATATATAAAAACTAAAATGATTTTTCGAAGGCTTCATCTATTATTTTATGATACTTATTTATGACCTTTACTGTCAATTGAAATTCTATTTTGAGTGTTGTTTTTTGGCAGGAAATTTGATATATTTACTGCTATCACACACGCTTGAATTAAATGTTCTGGTTTTCAAAACCAAACCAAGCGGAGGATATAAGGACATATGAAAGAGATTACACTTGAAGAGCTTCTTGAGGCCGGTTGCCATTTTGGACACCAAGTAACGCGCGGAAATCCAAAAGCACGAGACTACATTTTTGAAGCCCGCGATAATATCCACATCATAGATCTGGCCAAAACCAAGGAAGGATTAGAAAACGCCTTAGTATTTATCCGAGATCAAGCTTCTCAAAACAAAGTTTTGATAGTTGTAGGAACCAAAAGACAAGCCCGCGGGATTGTTGATGAAGAAGTAAAAAGAGCCGTCCAGCAGATCGGGGGAGAGACATCTGGAATCTTTTCTGTAACCAACCGATGGATAGGAGGAATTCTTACAAATTTTTCCGAAGTTTCTAAAAACTTTGAAAAACTTAAGGATTTAACAAAACGTCTTGGGGACGAAGAGGAAAAAGCAAAATACACGAAAAAAGAAATAGGACTCTGGTTTAAAGAAAAGCAAAAACTCGAAACGTTATACGGAGGAATTTATAACTTGATACAGAAGCCTGATCTACTTTTTATTATCGATACGCATCTTGAAGATTTGGTAGTTAGAGAGGCGCTTAAGGAAAATGTGAAAACAGTCGGTATCGTAGATACGAATGCGAATCCTGAAATTATCGACTATCCAATTCCGGCCAATGATGATGCTACCGGTTCAATAAAATTGATCACTCATTATATAATTGATGCATGGATAGAGGGAAAGCAAAAGGCGAAGAAAGAAGAGAAAAAAGAAACAGAAAAAAAAGAGAAAACCCAGATCAAAGAAGAAGGTTCTGAAAAATCAGAGAAGAAGAAAGAAGGCGCAAAAAAAATAACAGTCAAAAAAGAAAAGGTTCCAAAAAATAAGGAGAAAAAATAATGATATCAGCAGACATAAAGCTTCTTAAAAAACTTCGTGATGAAACTTCGGCTTCAATTTCTGATTGCAGGATTGCTCTTGAGGAGTCAAATAACGATTATAAAAAGGCACTTGCCTTCATTCAAAAAAGAAGTAAAGAGAAGGCAGAAAAAAAGAAAGATCGTGAAACTTCACAAGGACTAGTCGAGGCTTACATACATCAAAACGGAAAGGTGGGAGCACTCATCGAGATTCTTTGCGAAACAGATTTTGTGGCAAGAACGGATGAGTTCAAAAAACTCGCTCATGAGATTGCAATGCAGGTTGCGGCTATGGATCCCAAGGATGTCAACTCACTTCTTAAGCAGGAGTATATCCGAGATTCCTCAATTACGATTTCAGATTTAATAAAGCAGGCAATCGGGAAACTTGGAGAAAATATTGTAGTTAAAAAAATTACCAGATTCTCACTTTAGAGTTAAATAATATGAATAAATCTGAATCAGAAGGGAATATAATATCATCTGACCCTCGAACACCAGAAGAAGCCAGGAGAATAGACCTGTTGGCTCACGCAGGATACTACGAAGCTGGCATTCGGACTGCAGTGAGACAGAATAACAGAAAAGAAATAAACCTCTTCTATGCTAGGAAAATGGAGGTTTTAGAAGAAGTAGCCGCTTCGTTTCCGACAAATCATAATAGTGTATAATAAAAAGTACAGATGAATTTAGAAAAAGTAAGATTAAGAATGCAGAAAGTTCTTGATCTTTTAAGGTCTGACCTTGCCACAGTCAGAACTGGACGCGCAGCCCCGTCCCTCGTAGAAAATATCGTCCTTTCAGTTTATGGCGGAACTCAAAAGCTTAAACTCATGGAGCTTGCTACAATCACCACATCTGATTCACAAACTTTGATGATTACCCCGTTTGACGCTTCTATTATTGGAGAGATTCAGAAAGGAATTCTTGAGGCAAATTTAGGCCTTAATCCTGCAAACGATGGGCAAGTTATAAGAATTACAATTCCTCAGCTTTCCGAGGAGAGAAGAAAAGAGCTGATTCATCTTATGCACCAAAAACTTGAAAATGCCAGAATTATGGTGCGTCAAATAAGACATGAGGCAATGGTCCATGTCAAGAAGCAACATGCCGATAAAGAAATTTCAGAAGATGAGATGGCAAGGCATGAGAAAGAAGTGCAAAAACTTACGGATGAGTTGATGGTGGATATTGAAGGACTGGGAAAAAAGAAGGAAGAAGAGCTCCTGCAAATATAAAATTGACCTAATTGATCTAATTAACCTAATTTCTAAAAAATTACAAGCATAAAGTTTTATTTGGGAAATTTTGAAATTGGAATTTGTTTAGATCAATTAGAAATTAGAATAATTAGAAATTTATCATTATGATCATTACAGTTTTAGTTTTTTTATTAATACTTAGTGTTTTGGTTCTTGTTCATGAGGCGGGGCATTTTTTTGTGGCAAAAAAATTGGGGATTAAAGTTGAAGAATTCGGATTTGGACTTCCGCCAAGAATTTTTGGAATCAAAAGGGGAGAAACAATTTATTCGATTAATTTACTACCCATAGGTGGATTTGTAAAGCTTTATGGAGAAGATGAGGCAGGAGCAGGCCGCGTCAAACGCGGTTTCACTGAAAAAGAATCAAAGGCTGTAGATAAAGATCGGGCTTTTTTTGCCCGGCCAGTCTGGCAAAGAGCATTGGTGGTCGTTGCAGGGGTTGTAATGAATTTTTTGCTGGCAGTTGTTATAATAACCTACTTTTTTGGAGTTGCCGGTGTCCAAGCTCCGGGGGACAAAGTGATCGTGAGTCAAATTGTCAAAAATTCTCCGGCTGATAAGTCGGGGCTTAAAAGCGGAGATATTATTGAGACAATTAATGGCATACAAATCACAAGTCCCAAAACACTTGTTTCAGTTACCAAAAGCCATTTGGGAGAAAAAATAGCACTTCATGTTCAAAAAGAATCAGGGGAAGAAAAAGATATAACATTGGTTCCCCGAAAAAATTATCCCACCAACGAAGGACCCATGGGAATTTCTATATCCTCAAATATAGTAACGAAAAAATATCCTCTTTATCAGGCTCCGCTTATTGGGCTTATGGAAGCATTTAAGCAGTCATGGGCTATTATTGCAGGGCTTGGTATGGTATTCTCCCAGCTCTTGTTTCATGCGCAAATTCCCAAAGGCGTCGCAGGACCTGTAGGCATAGCGCAACTTACAGGGCAGTTTATTCAATTCGGCCCCTTGGCAGTTCTGTCTTTGGTTTCACTTCTTTCTTTAAATCTTGCAATCTTAAATATTCTGCCTATTCCGGCACTTGACGGCGGAAGACTGTTTTTTATTCTTATAGAGGGAGTAACAGGCAGAAAAGTTCCTCAGAAATATGAAGCCTATGCTCATGCAATAGGGATGGCAATACTTCTAGCACTTATTGCTTTTATAACTCTTTCTGATATTATTCGCCTTATCTCAGGCCAATCCATTCTCCCCAAACCCTAACCTGAGAATTTCTAATTTCTAATTCCTAATTTCTATGATTGACACAATGTTTCTTTGGTGCTATATTCCAAAGCAATATGACGAAACGCGCAGAAACGGGACGAGAACAAGCATGGACAAAAGACTTGCCGATGGTGTTTGGTATGCTTCCTGACTAAGTGCAACAAAATCTTGTCCAAGCTTTATCATTGTTTAGGGAAAAAAGAAAAATTGGTTGGGATATTACAAAAACCCCCGAAGAAGTAAATAAATTAATTCCGCAAATCACAGAACTAGCGCAGGAAGTTTTTGATAAGGCAAGACCATTTAAAGAAAAAGGAAGTTGGAGGGGTGCGTTTGGAAGAGCTTGGAATGTTGCAGCTTCTCAAACAACTAAAATGAATCGTAGTCAGGCATGGACTAAAGCATACGACATTGCGGTTATTGGGCTAGAGGGGTTTGAGCTTGATAGCTTAGCTTTAGCAGCGGCAGTTGAGGTTGTTAGTGATCAAGGAATTGAAAATCCTAGATTACCGGAATTTAAAATTTATGTATTAGGAGCAGAGAGGGTGTCTTTTCAACAAGTGAAAGATCAAGTAGATCAAGAATTTGAAGAGAAGCTAGTCGTAGAAATTCCGCTTGACAAAGAAACTGCAGCAGTTTTGGTTTATACAGACGGTAAGGGTGGAGACGAAGAAATTAAATTCGTAAAAAATCGCTATTCAAGAAATTACTCCAGCGTTAGACCGTTGATATCCTTAAGAGAAATAAAATAAATCGCAAATTATTTAATTAGTTTCTCGAGGGCGAGGAGGTATGAGGCTTCGACCAGATTTGTTTTGTTTTTCTTGGCAAGATTCCAGACATTGTCGAAAGATTTTTCAAGAATAGATTGAATTTTGGCAAGCGCTTCTTTTTGGGAAAATTTCATATTTTTAAAATTCTGTTCCCATTCAAGATACGATCCGACAATTCCGCCTGAATTTGCCAGAATATCAGAAACTATAATTACCCCTTTATTAACCAGATAATGATATGCCTTAGGCGATACTGGACCATTGGCCATTTCAATGATTATTTTGGCTTTTATATTTTGCATATTATTTTCATTTATGACATTCTCAAGAGCCGCCGGAACAAGAATATCAACCGGAAGTTCCAGAAGTTCTTCATTTGTTATCATTTGCCCGCCTCTTGTATCGCAGACTCCGCCTGCACAGTAGCATCCGGCCAAGCTTCCTTTTTCTTGCTTGCATTCATTGACGAGGGGAATGTCAAGCGGAATAAATTTATCTTTATTTTTCTTAACAATTCCTCCTTTTGAATCTGAAACTGCGACTATTTTATACCCCTTTTTACTCGCAAAATCGGCAAAATGATACCCGACATTCCCAAAACCCATAACTGCGACTTGAAGTTCTTTAGGGTTTAAATTTAATTTTTCAATAAGCTTTTCAAGAACAATTACACCGCCAAACCCTGTAGATTCGATACGAGCTGATAAACCATGAGCTTTCTTGCCCGTAAAAGCAGCATAGGGTTGTGACTTTTGACTTTTGACATCTTGCCCTGAGCCTGCCGAATGGGTTGCTTTTTGACTTAGCTTAACGTACTCATCAACCATCCAGTCGATTATCTTAGGATTGGTATTAATATCCGGAGCCGGAATATCTTTGTCGGGTCCTAAAATATCAAAAACTTTTCTTACATATTCTCTTGAGAGTTCTTCAAGTTGTTTTTCTGTGAGGACTTTTGGATCAACAGTTACTCCTCCTTTTGCACCGCCAAAAGGAATTCCCGCAACCGCTGCCTTTAGGCTCATCCATAAAGATAGAGCCATTGTTTCATCACGACTTACTTGAGGATGAAATCTTAGTCCACCCTTATATGGTCCGAGTTTGTTGTTGTGCTGAATTCTGTATCCTTTAAATACGATAATTTCAGATCCTAGATTTAAAGGAAGTTTAACTTCAAGAACCTTGTCAGGTACCAAAAATTCCTCTAACTTATCTTCGGAAATATTGTATTTTTTCCCAACTTCGAGCAGGTCCTGTTTTGCTTTTTGATAAATATTTGAGTTATCCATGGTTTGTTAATTTTAGTTCGTAAGAATGGAATTGGCAATATGTTCCGCAAGACGGGGATAAAACATATCAGGAATAATATTTGTCGGTGATGAATTGTTTACCAGAGAGGCAAGTTTATTTGATGCTTTGTCTTTCATTTCCTGAGTAATTGTTTTGAGCCTACCCTTAATTACGCCTAAAAAAATACCCGGGAAGACTAGCGAATTATTTATCTGATTTGGAAAATCGCTTCTTCCGCTTGCTACAATTTTGGCACCCGCTGCAAGTGCATCGTCCGGCATAATTTCAGGAATAGGATTTGCCATAGCAAAAACAATCGGATTTTTTGCCATGCTTTTTATCATATTTTGAGTAATAAGATTTGGACCTGATACTCCAATAACCGCATCTGCGCCTTTTATAACTTTTTCCAGCGGACCGCTGACTTTTTCTTTGTTTGAAATTCCTGAAACTGCCTGTTTATAAATATTTTGATTGTCTCTGCCTGAGTATAAAGCGCCGTTTTTGTCAACTACAATGACTTCTTTTACTGCTGAATGTCCCGGAATAATTTCACATTTGTCTGCAGAACAGTTAAGTCCCAAAAGCATTCGGGTTGTGGCAAGTCCGGCAGCACCGGCTCCTACTACAACGACGCGAAGAGAGCTATATGGTTTTTCGACTACTTTGGCTGCGTTTTTAAGTGCTGCCGCTACCACGATGGCAGTTCCATGCTGATCGTCATGGAAGACAGGAATTCCTATATCTTGAAGCGCTTCTTCTATTTGAAAACAGGCAGGTGCTGCTATGTCTTCCAAATTTATACCCGCGAATGAAGGAGTAATATTTTTGATAAATTGAATTATCTCCGAAGTGTTTTGAGTAGCAAGAACAATCGGAACAGCATCAACGCCTGCAAATTCTTTAAGAATAAGAGCCTTGCCTTCCATGACAGGAAGGGCAGCTTCGGGGCCAATATTTCCTAAGCCCAATACTGCAGATCCGTCAGAGATAACTGCAACAGTTCTTCCTCTCCAAGTAAGTGTGAAGGATAAATTTTTATCTCCGGCGATTTGTCTGCTTGCTTCTGCGACCCCCGGAGTGTAAAAGAGTGAGAGATCGTGTTTATTTTTGATAGGTGGAACTGATGTAATTTTTATTTTGCCTTTATATTTTTTATGGACTTTTAGTGCCTCTTTATAAATATTTTCCACTATGCTATTCTAGCATAAAATCAGACCTAAGACTTAAGACGTAAGATTTATGAATTACGAATTGATTGTCTAATTGTTTTATTGCTAAATTGTCATGATTACTTTTGAGGAATTCAAGAAATTGGATATAAGAATTGGGGAGATTTTAGGCGTTGAGAAAGTAGAGAACGCCGATAATCTTTTGAAACTTGAAGTTGATTTCGGGGAATTTAAAAGACAGATTGTTTCAGGAATTGCTGTATGGTACAAGCCTTCGGATCTAAAGGGAAAGAAATTACCTTTTATTATAAATCTTGAACCGCGAAAATTTAAAGGTGTTGAAAATCAGGGAATGCTAATGGCTGTTGATGGGAAAGAAAAGCCAATTTTACTTGAACCAACTGAAAAAGTATCAGTCGGCGATAAGGTAGTTTAAAAATATTTCCAGGGATCCATCGATTCGATGAGAACAGAATCGGCAGCCTCCATTCTTATTGCGATTTGATTCAGAAGATTCCATCTTTCATCTTTTTTTAATGTTTTCATTATATCCAGATGACGCCTGCGAATTCTTTTAGCTTCTCCGGACTTTATTATCGAGATTCTAACTGGATCATTGCTAAATACAAAAGATCTTACAATTTCTCTCAAGGTTGGTATTTTAAATATTTTAGGATTGATTCTAACAGCATTAGTCTCGTTTATCGTGTTTATTCTGAAGCCTATTTGTCCGAGCGTTTCGACTTTCATAAATTGAGATTATATAACAAAGTTTTTAAATATGCTATACTCGTTTTATGAAATATTCAAAGCTATTCGGCAAAACAATCAAAGAAATTTCAAGAGAGGAAACATCTGTTAATGCCAAGCTTTTGACACGGGCCGGATTTATCCGAAAAGAAGTTGCCGGCGTGTATAATTTTTTACCCCTTGGACTTAGAGCGCTTAATAAAATAGCTCAAATCGTTAGAGAAGAAATGAACAAAGCCGGAGGGCAAGAAGTTCTACTGTCGTCTCTTCAGGGCAAAGAGAACTGGGAGAAAACCGGACGATGGGAAAGTTTTGACGCGCTCTTCAGGCTTGCAAGTAAATTCGAAAAAGAATATGCACTTGGTCCGACCCACGAGGAGGTATTAGTGCCTCTTATTTCGGAATTTATCAGTTCTTATCGTGATTTACCAATTTATGTCTATCAAATTCAAAATAAATTTAGAGACGAGGCAAGAGCCAAGGCAGGGCTTTTGCGCGGAAGAGAATTTCTGATGAAGGATTTATATTCTTTTCATGCGGATGAAAAGAATATGATGGAATATTATGAGAAGATGAAAAAAGTTTATATAAATACTTTCAACAGATTAGGCCTTTCGGCAATTGAAACCAGGGCAGCAGGCGGAACTTTTTCAAAATTTTCCCATGAATATCAGGTGATTTGCGAAAGCGGAGAAGATCAAATTATTTATTGTCCCGGCGGAGATTATGCGGAAAATGTTGAAATAATTGAAAATCCGGAGAAACTTGAGAACAAGCAATGTGATTTGGGACACGGATCGCTTAAGAGAGTAAAAGTTGCCGAAGTTGGTAATATCTTTCCCCTCAAAAATAAATTTTCCGAACCGTTTAATCTCGTTTATAAAGACAAAGACGGAAAAGATCAGTTTGTTTACATGGGTTGTTACGGCATAGGAATTTCCCGTGTAATGGGAGTAATTGTTGAAGTTCATCATGACGAAAATGGAATTATTTGGCCAAGATCTGTTGCTCCTTACCAGGCTCATTTCTTAACAGTTAACAATTCACGATCAACAATTAACAAGGCGGAGAAGATTTACAATAATTTGCAAAAGAGCGGAATTGATATTTTGTATGATGACAGAGAAGTCTCTCCGGGAGAAAAGTTTGCGGATGCCGATCTAATCGGTATTCCGGCAAGACTGGTTTTGTCTGAAAAAACAGGAGATAAAATCGAATGGAAAGAGAGAAATAAAGAAAAAAAAGAGCTTTTGAGTATTGAAGAGGCTGAAAAAAGACTTAAGGAAGAAAAGGAACTTTAAGACCAAACACCATAACCCACACAATCGTATAGATTGTAAAAAATAAAATTATTGCAATTGCAATAAGCACAGGTGATAAGCCACCTCTTTTTTTATTGACAACTACCTGATTTGATGTTTGGGGAGCAGATTGAGGTTCTTGGTGGATGGGAGCAGGTGTTGCTGCCGGGGCAGGAGGAGGCACAGATGTTCCCATTACTCTTTCGTAAGCTTCTTTGAGTTTGGGATCAAGCTGGGTCAGATTTTTCGGGTTCATAGGACAGTTCAATTATATAGTGATTTATTTACCACTTTTTGTCAAGTTGTACTTCCTTTTTTGCTTCGGAAAGGGTATACTATAACTCAATCAAAATTTTAAATTTTAAATGAAAATTATAGTTACGCATTCATCACCGGATTTGGATGCAGTTTCATCTGTCTGGGTGATCAAAAAATTTATGCCGGGGTGGGAAAGCGCAAAAGTAGAATTTGTACCGGCTGGTGAACGGTTTAAAAATGTCGTACTTGCGCCTAATCAACGAGGTCCGATAGAAAATATAAATAATGATGAAGTGATTCATGTAGATACTGGATTAGGACCTTTGGATCATCACCAGACAGCGAGTGACAAGGTTTGTGCTGCAAGTCTTACACTTGACTTTGTTAAAGCTGAACACCTTTTGCGTAATCAAGCTATAAGTCCTGAGAAGCTATCTGCGCTTGAAAGATTGATAAAAATAATTGTTGACATAGATCATTTTAAGGAAGTTTTTTGGGAAAACCCCGTTGCTGATTATCACGACTTTTCACTTATTGGAATTTTGGATGGGCTTAAGATAGAAAAGCCTGACCATGATGAATTTTATGTTGACTTTATGAGTCGAAATCTCGATGCGCTTTTGCATGAGTTTGAGAATAAAATTTGGGCAGAAAAAGAAATCGGAAAAGGAATAAAATTTAAAACTAGATTTGGTGAAGGAATAGGTTTTGAAACTATCAATGATTCAGTCATCAAGCTCGCGCAAAAAAAGGGATACGTTTTGGTAGTTCGTAAGGATCCGAGAAAGGGTTATGTCCGTATCAAAGCACGGCCAAGAGATGAGAGCATGGTTTTTGAAAAACCCGAAGATACGAAAAATGTAGACATAGACTTGACTCTGACCTATGAAAAACTCAGTAAAGTAGATCCCCAGGCAACATGGTTCCTGCATGTTGGTAAGAAAATGCTTTTAAACGGCTCGGTTAAAAACCCTAAGATGAAAGCAACCAGATTGTCATTGAGTGATATAATAAAAGTGCTAGAGACAATCTAAATTGACCTAATTGACCTAATTTTCAAGTCATTTAGGTTAATTACAGATTAGAATAATTAGAAATTTTATGGATTGTATTTTTTGCAAAATTGCAAAGAAAGAAATTCCAAAGGATTTTACCTATGAAGATGATGAAATAATGGTATTTTCGGATATAAATCCGATTGCCTCAACCCATCTCTTGGTAGTTCCGAAGGAACATATAACCGATTTTTTGGAACTTAAAAATGATAAACTTTTTGGTAAATTGGCAAATACTATTCAAAAAATGGTAAAGAAAACAGAGCTTAAGGATAAGGGCTATAGACTTGTACTAAACGGAGGGGGAGCGCAGATTATCGACCATTTACATTTTCATGTAGTCGGTCCGGTCGGTAAAAAAGTAAAAATGTAGTAAAATAGGGCTATGCTGAGGTCGCTTCCGAAATTTTTGTGCGCTCGCAGAGCGGGCAACTTTGCTTAGAATAGAAACTCAGAAGGCGCAAATGCGTGCTCCAAAAATTTGAAAGCTCCCCGCACAGCATAATTTAAGTTTATTTGGAATTCGAGATTTAGATTTTGGAATTTTGTTTTAAGAAGGGGGTGTTTGTTCATTATGGTAGTTGTTAAAAAAATGCCGGGAGAAAGTGATGAGTCTTTGATTCGAAAATTCTCAAGAAAAGTTATTGCCGGAGGAATAATCCAGGAGGCAAAAAGACGAGAGTTTTATCTGAAGCCTTCACTTGCTCGAAAGCAAAAGCAAGAAGAAGCAAGAAGAGTCAAAAAGACTTGGGTATAACTTATGGCAGAAATTTCAGTCCCCATTTATGTTGAGAGCAGATATAAAGTGGATAGAAAAAGAATTAGAAATTTAGTGTCCAAAATACTAAATAGCAAGGACATTGCGGGGAAGGCCGAAGTCTCCATTGCGATTGTAGGGGATCGCAAGATGCGTTCTTTGAGCAAAAAATATAAGAATGAAGATAAAACTCGAAATGTTCTGTCCTTCTCGCTCACTGAAGGAGAATCCACACCTTCTTATTCCGATGTTCTTTTCTTGGGTGATGTAGTTATTTCATATCCGGAGGTCATAAAAGAAGCGGCAAAAGAAGAAATGCTGGTTGATGATAAAATTGATCAGCTTGTTGAACACGGACTAATGCACTTGCTCGGATTACATCATGAATAAATTCACAATTAATCTAATTAATCTAAAAAAATTTTAGAAATTAGAAATTAGGATTTAGAAATTTTCAGGATATGGTTTTCTATCGTAAATACAGACCTCAAAAAATAGATGAACTCGACAATAGTGAGGTTCGTGAAAAGCTAACGGCTTTTCTGGCAAAAAAATCATCGATTCATGCGCTTCTCTTTACTGGGCCTAAAGGCTTAGGCAAAACATCTGCGGCAAGAATTGTAGCGAAGGCAGTTAATTGCGAAAAATTAAGGCAAAAGTCAAAAGGCAAAAGTCAAAAGTCAGTTTTGGAGCCCTGCAATAAATGTGCTCAATGCGTATCGATTACAAATGGAACCAATATAGATGTTTTAGAGATTGATGGAGCATCAAATAGAGGAATTGATGAGATAAGGGATTTGCGTGAAAAGGTAAGACTGTCCCCAGCAGGAGCCCATAAAAAAATCTATATTATTGATGAAGTTCACATGCTTACCACTGAGGCATTCAATGCGCTTTTGAAGACTCTTGAGGAGCCCCCAAATCATGTAGTGTTTATTCTCTGCACAACTGAACCTCATAAAGTTCCGGCGACAATTGTATCCCGCTGTTTCCATATAGTTTTTAAGAGAGCAACCATGGATGAGTTAATTCGTTCATTCTTAAGAATCGCAAAACAAGAAAAAATTTCCATAGATAAGGATGCACTTTCGGCAATTTCTGATCTTTCCGACGGGAGCTTTAGGGACGGAGTCAAGATTCTTGAAGAAATACATTCAGGAATCGGAAACAGGAAAATTACCAAGGAAATAGTTGAGAAAAAATTTCAAATTTCAAACTTATCATCTTATATTTCAGGGATGTTCAGGCTTTTGACAGAAAAAGATGTAAAAGGGAGTCTTGAGATGGTGGGGAAAATGACAGAGCAGGGAATTGATATGAAATTTTTTCTCGAACAACTGATACTTAAAATGCATGAACTGCTTTTGATAAATGTAGGTGTTGTTAAGGACAAAGAACCAGAGGCGTCATTAAGCTTAGATGAAATAAAAGAGTTAACAGAACTCTTTGTAAGGGCAAGTTCTCAACTGAAATTTGCGGTTTTGCCACAAATGCCGCTTGAAATGGCAATTGTTGAGTGGTGTATTGGCGCCGAGGTCGCTCACGAAAATTTTCCTGTTCGCAACGCGGGAAAAAATTTGCCCGAAATCCCCAAGTCAGATGGCGCAAACGCGAACAGAGAAAATTTTGTGAGCTTCCCGCGCCAAGATATTTTTGCTCAACTTATTGCCAAAGTAAAACCTCACAACCATTCTGCAGCAGGGCTTCTCAGAGGATGTATTCTTAAAAACTTTGACGGGAAAAAACTTGAGATTGAAGCAAAATTCAAATTTCATAAAGAAAAGTTAGAAGATGTAAGGGTTCGGACATTGATTGAAAAAGTTATAGAAGAAATTACTGGAAAAAAAGTTAAAATGTCAGTATTATTAAGGGGGTGATTTTATGTTTCAGCAGTTAAAAGATCTTAAGAAAATGCGGGACCAGGCAATGGAAATCCAAAGAGAGCTTCAAAAAGAGGAAGTTCAAGTTTCAAAAAACGGCGTTGACATTCTTATAACGGGAGATCAGAAGATAAAGGAATTAAACAGTAATGATCGGTCGGATAACGACATAAAAGAAGCAGTAAATGAGGCAATCAAAAAATCCCAGGAGGTGGCGGCCAGAAAACTACAATCAATGGGCGGAGGTCTTCAAGGACTGTTGGGCGGAGGACAGTAAGCTATTGACTTTTTAATTTCTACGATGTATACTATAAGCTAGTTTAGTAGTATTTATATGTCAAGTCTTGAACTAGACCGTAGACTTGTAGGTACTAGGATCAGGAGGGTCCACGACTCTTTAAATGGATTTAGTAAACTAATTGAAGAGCATCAATTTGGACGCTCTCTAAATACAGACCGTAACCCGACAAATAAAACTTTGCCAAGTATTGATCAAGTAAGTTTAGTCACTACAACAATAGAATCAAAAAAACTTAGGTAAAGTTAACATACTCCTATTCTTGACCAATAAATTTACTTATCATTGACTTTTTAGTCCATATGTCAAAACACGAATTACAACCAGGTTTAGAGCACCATAAATTCGCTGTCAAGCCTTTTCGGCCTAGTGGAGTTATCTTAAATGAATCTAGTCAGGATACATCAAGAGTAAGTATCTCAAGTCTTCCAAATAGCGATGTTGGTGTTGTTAGACGTAGAGAAAATCTTGGCGGAGATCAGCATGCAATTAGAAACGGTCTTATCTTTCAAGCCAGAGAAACTGGAATAATTAACACGTTGACAGAAAGACAACGAGACGTAATTAATTTAATACATCCCGAGGAAGGATTGCCGTCTAGCCTAAGAAAAATAGGTAGACAAATGGGTGGTATCTCAAGAGAAGCAGTCGCTAAACTTAGAGACAAAGCATATAAAAAACTCGATAAGGCAATTCCAAGCGAGAGACCGCCTATTAAAAAAACTCCTGCGATGACTGAGATAGAAAATAAACATGGGAGGCCCATAGAACAAATTTTACTGGATTACGCCTCAAGGGGCTTTAGCAGAAGAGAGATTGGTCAGAAACTTGGCAAGAGTCATAGGGTTATTGGCGATTGGTGCGATAAGTTCGGTATAGAGATTAAAATTTCAGAGCCGATTAGAAGCACCAAGCTAAAAGATGTAGAAAGAAGATATGGAAAGCCAATAAATGAGGTTCTATACAATGAATATTGGGGTAAGAATAGGTCATTGCCGGAAATTGCCGGGAAGTTAGAAATTAAGATAGACACAGTGATTAAATGGATGAAAGCAGCGGGAATTCCTTTAAGAACAAAAAAAGAAGCAGCGCAACTAGTTTTCTCGGATTCTAAAAAAAGAAAACGCATTTTAAGAAGGACTAAAAAAATGAGACAGAAAATCTCAGAGAGCGTGAAGAGATACCATCAAAAAAAAAGAGGATCAGATCAACCTTCTGTCTAGAAAAAATAAGGACTTCATAGTACAATTAAACTTGTGAAGATCTTTTCTGGTAGCTCCAATAAGCCATTGGCAGAAAAAATTGCCAAAGAATTAAAAATCAGCTTATCTCCTCTTGAAATTGATATTTTCCCAGATGGGGAAAAAAGAGTAAGAGTTGTTGATAAAGTAATAAATGAGGATACTGTTGTGATCCAAACTACTTCTCCAAATCCCAATGATTGTTACATGGAATTATTTTTTATAGTTGATGCACTCAAAAGAAGCGGAGCCAAAACTGTTACTGCCGTTGTTCCATATCTTGGGTATCAGAGACAAGACCATATCTTCAGAGACGGTGAGGCAGTGTCTCTTGAAGTGATTGTTGAAACTCTTGAGAGCGTTGGAATGAATCGTCTTATAACGCTTGACCTTCATTCAGTCAAAATCCCTGAACTATTTTCTATTCCGATTGTTCATCTATCTGCTCTGCCAATTTTTGCAGAGAAAATAAAAGAAATTCTGAGGAGTGCTGAGGTCGCTCGCGAAAATTTTCCTGTTCGCAACGCGAGAAAAGTTTCATCCGAAATCCCAAAGTCAGATAGCGTAAATGCTCGCAATGAAAATTTTGAAAGCTCCCCGCGCATCAACGATACGATCCTCGTCTCTCCCGACATGGGCGGAATAAGACGAATTAAATTATTGTCAGAAATGCTTGATAATATGTCTTATGTCTCAATTATTAAAGACAGAGATCTTGCGACAGGAAATATAGAATCAAACAGAGTAGATGTTTCTGGTCAAGAATGGAAAAAAGGAGTTAAAACCGCTATTATTGTCGATGATATGATTTCAACCGGCAGGACAATTGCAGCAGCAGCAGACCTTCTTAGAAAAAATAGCATAGAAAAAATTCTAGTTTTTGTAACTCATCCAGTTCTGTCAAATGATGCAAAAAACATTTTAGAGAGCTCAAAAGTTTCAAAGATTTATGTTACAGATTCAATAAATGTACCAAGAGAGAAGGGGTTTGATAAACTGGAAATATTATCAGTCAGCGGAAAAATAGCAAAAGAACTAGGAAAAAATTGACCTAATTAACCTAATTGACCTAATTTCTAAATTTTGCTTTTAGAATTTATTTAGGTTAATTAGAAATTAAAGTAATTAGAAATTTTATGCGGATTCCAAAAGCAATTCAAAATCTTATTGAATCATTTGAAAAATTACCGGGTATTGGGCCCAAGACCGCACAGAGGCTGACTTTTTATCTTCTTCATGTTCCGCAAGGCGAACTTGATAAATTCTCAGCCTCAGTTCAGAATCTTAAGAAAGATACTGTACTTTGTTCCGAGTGTTTTACTATTGCAGAAACTGACCCCTGTTCTATCTGTAGTGATGAGAAGAGAGACAATTCAATTATATGCGTAGTGGAGCAACCTCTGGATGTGATTTCACTTGAGCGAAGCAGAAAATATAACGGGCTATACCACGTATTACATGGAAAGATTGATCCTCTGAACAATATTGGACCAGATGAAATTTATATAAAGCAGCTAATTGACAGGGTGAAAAAATCGTCAAACGGTTCGGGATCACTTATTCAAGAGGTAATTTTGGCGACAAATCCAACAATGGAGGGCGAAGCAACGGCAATGTACATCGCCAAGAAATTTGGCGAACTCAAAACTCAAAACTCAAAACTCAAAACTGTTAAAATTACCAGAATTGGCAGGGGGTTGCCGATTGGAGCAGATCTTGAATACGCAGACGATGTAACCTTAAGGAATGCTCTTGAGGGAAGAAGGATTTATGAATAAAAAGGGAGTAATAGGTGAAATTCTTGAGACCGGCGGATCAATGGCCCAAAAAAGCGCAAAAGCGGTTTCAAAGACAGCTTCTGCTACAGTCAAAGCAACAGCCTCTCAAATTACAGGAAGAGGAAATTTAGCTTCTGATAAAGATATTGTAAAGAATTTATATGGCATAAATGATGATAAAAAAAATATCAATCCTGGGTCAATTACAGGTAGTCAGCAAGCGCAGCAGCAAAAACAAAATCAAGATACCACTTCCGTTGAAGATAAACAAAAGTTAATGGAGCTTAGAAAAAAATTACACGATGAAGTTTACTATGATCCATTGGTTAATTCCAAGAAACCGACTGAAGAGGAGCGCCCGGCAGAAAAAGTCGAAAAGGAAAAGCAAGAAGAAGTGATTGAAATTCAGAAAAAAGAAAGAAAGAAACCGCCACCCTTGGCAATCCAAAGAGCAAAGCTGAGAGTTGAAAAATTCCCCGGAAGGTCAGGATAAAAGATGTTAAGATTTTACAATACTTTATCTCGAAAAATTGAAGATTTTAAGCCGATTGATCCAGCAAAAGTTGGAATTTACACCTGTGGGCCAACGGTTTATAGAGAGGTTCATATCGGAAACCTGAGAACCTATTTGGCTTCAGATATTTTAAGACGTGCCCTTGTCTATAATGGTTATCGGGTTATTCATGTAAAAAATATTACTGATGTAGGACACATGAGAGCTACAGAAGATCACCATCATGTCCAAATAGATCCGATTATTGAAGAAGCTTTGAAAAGTGGCAAGACTCCGCAGCAAATTGCAGAACGTTTTACCAAAATTTATCTTGAAGATGAAAAGAAAATAAATATCTTGCCCGCAACTATAAATCCCAAGGCCTCAGAACACATAAAGGAAATGATTGCGATTATTTCGATTTTGATCAAAAAGGGATTTGCCTATGAGACAGACGGAACTGTTTATTTTGACGTCAAAAAATTTAAAAATTACGGATTGCTCTCTGGAAATACACTGGACAAGATGGATAATCTGTTTAAAGCTGTCAGAATATCTTTTGAGACAGACAAAAAAGATAGTATTGATTTTGCGCTCTGGAAAAAGGCAGAGCCGGATCGACTGATGAAATGGGACAGTCCCTGGGGAGCCGGATTTCCCGGTTGGCATATTGAATGTAGCGCTATGAGCATAAAATACCTTGGGGACAAATTCGATATTCATACAGGAGGAGAAGATCTGGTTTTTCCACATCATGAAGATGAAATAGCCCAAAGCGAGGCAGCTGCCGGTCAAAAATTCGTTAATTATTGGGTTCATGGTGGATATCTGCTTATTGAAGGAGAAAAAATGTCTCGTTCAAAAAGAAATGTATATACGATTTCTGAAATTGAAAAAAAGGGTTTTGAAGCACTTTCCTTCAGATACTTAGCAATGACTGTTCATTATAAAGCAAAGATGAATTTCACTTGGGATGGGCTCGATGCTGCCCAGACAGCACTTAATAATTTAAGAAATATTGTTTCCGATTGGGATAAACCAAAGATAGGATGCGCGGAATACGAAGAAAAGTTTCTCGAGGCAGTAAATGATGATTTAAATATGCCGAAGGCACTTGCTGTCGTTTGGGATTTAGTCAAGTCTGACTATCCAACGAGTGCGAAAGCAGAAAGTTTATTTAAATTTGATAAGGTACTCGGACTTGATTTAGAAAATATTAAAAAAACTAAAAAAACTGAAGAAAAGATTCCAGATGAAGTTTTAGAGCTGGTAAAAGAACGGGAAAAGCTCAGAAGGAAAAAAAGATTTCACCTCTCAGATCAAATCCGTCATAAAATTAAGAAATTAGGATTTGATATTGAAGATAAAAAAGACGGATCAACCGAAATTAAGAAGATTTAGATTCCTGCACTCTTGCGATTCCCTGTTCATAAGTTCTTTTTAATTCCTTGTAAAGCATGGCATTTTCAGGTTCTTGATTCTCCCATTTATTAACAGCATCATTTCTAATTAATACTTCAGTGTCCGGTTGCGACAGGGGAATGTCAGAATCTTCGAAATTTAAAATAGCAGGACTTAAAGCTTCTTTTCTTCTTAAAATATACCCCCTATCTCCAATCTTGCCGTAATAATATTCAGTTATATAACCGATAACTTGATTTCCTGTTTGGCCGCCAAACTTTGGTAAAGCTTGTCGATTTACTCTAATAAGGAGAATTTCTTCACCGTGAAAAACTGCCGATGCTGACTCTAGTTCGTTAGGTTGTCCCTCTTGTGAAGGAGCGCTTTGGATTTCTCTAGGCATATAAATTTTAGCCACAATTATATACCAATTACGATTTAAATTCAATCAAATTGGCTAAATTTGACTTTGCAAAAAAAACTATTATAGAATGGTAGTTCCGATGTTTAAGAAAATTATTATCGCACTGGGATTACTGGTAATATTGTCCTTAATTATATCTTCCTCAGCTTTTTTCAAAAATACTTCAAAAAATATTACGGATAATATTTCGGGACAAATGGAGGAAGGAGAAATAATTGACAGTATTAACCCATTGTCAATTAAGCAATTAAGAGAAAATGACTATCCTGGTAGTGAAATAGTAATAGGAGAAGAACTTGAAAATGGCAGTAATTATCAAAGATATGTCGCATCATATAAGTCAGAAGGACTTAAAATCTATGGGCTTCTTACGATTCCAAATGGACAAAAACCCGAAAAGGGCTGGCCGGCGATAATCTTTAACCATGGTTATATAGCACCTAGTCAATATAAAACTACTGAAAGATATGTGGCTTATCTGGATGGATTTGCCAGAAACGGATACGTTGTCTTTAAGCCTGATTATAGAGGACATGGAGAGTCTGAAGGTGACGCTACGGGATCATATGGATCAAACTCATATACAATTGATGTTCTTAATGCAGTTTCTTCGGTAAAAAAATTAAAAGATGTTGATCCTTCGGCAATCGGCATGTGGGGACATTCTATGGGAGGTTTTATTACTTTGCGAAACATGGTAGTTCGAAAAGATATAAAGGTAGGTGTAATCTGGGCAGGAGTAGTGACATCATACCCAGATCTTTTGACCCGATGGAGAAGAGGCGGACCTACGCCTTCTACTCCTCAGGCAAGAGGATGGAGAAAATTGTTTATTGAGAAATTTGGTGATCCTCAAGACAATCCTGATTTTTGGAATTCGATTTCTGCAAATTCTTATCTTTCTGATATTTCAGGACCTATCCAACTTCATCATGGGACAGCCGATGAATCCGTCCCTGTAGAATTTTCACAGACGCTGGAAAAACAGATGAAAGAAGCTGGCAAAACAGTCGAGCTTTATACATACGATGGAGACAATCATAACATTTCAAATAGTTTCAATATAGCAATGCAAAGATCTATTGAATTTTTTGACAAATACTTAAAATAATACACTGAGGTTAATTGTGGTAATCGCTCGAAATCAAATTTTTTCTTGGACCCGTAATTCACTTGCGTCCAGCGAAAGAATTTATTTCTCGCTTTGAAAGTTATTTTATATTTAATATTCTAATGGGAGGGGGTGAAAGTAATGAATAAAAACTTAATATTAGGATTGATAATTGTTGCGGCTGTAGTAATCGCTGGCGCATTTTTAATAAAAAGTTCTCCATCAACTCAAAATGCGCCTTCAAGTACTCAGGCAGAACCAACAGCTGTTATAACCGGAAGTGTTACAGAAAAAGAAGCAACCGATTCTGCTATGTCTGGTGAAGTAAAGGAGATTACTGTGGTGGGAAGTCCGTTTAAATTTGATCTTAAGACAATTACGGTCAAAAAGGGTCAGAAAGTCAAAATACTCTTCAAAAATGCGCAGGGTAATCACGATTTTGTTATAGATGAGTTTGATGTGAAGACGCAAGTTCTAAATGCTGGAGAAGAAGAAGCTGTTGAATTTACTGCAGACCAAGCAGGAACTTTTAAATATTATTGTTCTGTCGGTAATCACAGAGCAATGGGAATGGAAGGCACGCTTACAGTAGAAGAATAAGCTTGAGGAGTTAGTAAAATTATAATGCTTATCGATATTAATAAGCAGTTGTTTTCTTGGAAATTTTTAATAGTTTAATATCTTGACATTGAATTAATAATTTTTGTATGCTATTAATATTATATGCTGAAATTTTTTAAGTTAACTCTTACTATATCTACTCTTTTTATTTTATTGGTCAATTCTTCATCAGTTTTTGCAGTAACCGGAATGCCGGATAATACAAAAAGACCAAATACTCCACCGGGACTTACTAAAAAACTTTCCTCAAGTGAAACAGGAACAACAGCTTCAAAAGCAGGCAGTAGGAAACCGCTTCTTAAGATTCGTTTGGATCAGGCAAAATTAAGAGTCTGTCAAGTTAAGGAGAAAATTATTACAAACCGTTCTGCCAATATGGTTAATCATGTAAATCGGATTATCGCAGTATTTGACTCAATTGTTACAAGAATAACCAATTACTATCAATCAAGATTAGTGCCTCAGGGAAGGATACTCGCAAATTTTGATGCTTTAATCTTGGATATACAGACCAAGAAGAATGCAATAACTCCGCTTCTTGAAGCGGCTCAAAGTGATGTGGATAACTTTAATTGCGAAGGAGATGATCCCAAAGGACAGCTTGATCAATTCAAACAAGATATAAGAGCAATTATTCCGGGACTTAAAGCTTACAAAACATCTGTTAGAAATCTTATAGTTGCAATTGCATCAATAAGAGGAGCCGGTGGCGGAACGGCGACTGGGTCAGCGACACCGACCATCGAACCGACAGTTTTGCCAACTGTTTTACCAACGGCTGTACCAACATTATAATTTAAAGTAAGTTATGGATAATCAAGAAAACAATTTAAATAATACACCAGGAGCTGCACAGCCGGTGAATGATCAGGGAGAAAGTCAGACTTCTGAAAATCATCCCATGGGAGTGCCTGTAGGTAATTCCGAGCCTATTGGGGAAGCTCCACCAGTCACAGCTCAAGCACCAGCTGATCCACCATCAGTTAATCCTTCAGATCCGCCTGCTGTAAGCCCCAACCAGGTTGATCAAGGATCAAATGATCAAGCTCCTGTCCGCGACAATAAGCTTTTACTTCTTATCATTGGGGCGGTTGCAGTACTTATTATTTTTATTTTAATTATTATGATCTCAGGCAGTAGCAATAAAACAAATAATCAGCCTGTTCCGACGCCTCAGGCGCAAGTAGTGAGTCCGACACCTGAAGATCAGGGAATCGTTTCAGAACAGCCGATCAGTAGTCAACAGGATGTAGAAAATGCACTTAAAGAAGTAGATAAGACCGATCCGGACGCAGTCGGAGCAGATCTTAGCCAGAATGATCAAGACGCCGCCTCATTTTAACGCCATTCTACTCTTAGTTTTTAAATAAATAACTATAAAATAATCCCATCATTGTGATATAATCGACAATTATGACAATTGAAGCAGATTTATTTTTTGTACGAAGAAGGGGGCCAGATCCGCTATTGGAGTCTGACAGTGTCGGTCCAAATGATAGCAAAAAATTCATTTATTCTGGCCTCCCAAAAGTTTTAATAATTTGTGATCAGGATGGAAATGGTGGCGGAGTTTTTATTAAAAGTCAAAAAAATTCCAAAGTTAGATTTTATGAAAGTGAAGATGATGAAGAGGGAAGACTTATAGATCCTCAAAAACCAATAAGGATAGAGAAGGGGCAAGAAATAGTAGTTTGGTCAGAAAAAACTCGAAAAGAATTGAATATTTATATCGAAACAGACGAAGAAGACGAATTACCGATTCAGCCCCCAACAATATCTGCTAATCCCTAAAACAGAAAAAGACTCATTTGAAAATTAATTCAAATGGGTCTTCCAATTGCAATCCTGCCGATTATTAGATAACTCCCAGAGCAGATTTTATTGAATTTAATATTCCTTCAAAAATCACCGAGAGTTGATCTAAAGTAAATATGCCTTTGATTTTTGCATTTAAAGAAATTTGAGATTCCGAAGCTGGAGTTACGCTTGGAGTAGCGGTTGGAGTGTCAGTCGGTGTAATTTCCGGAGTCACATTGGGGGTTACGCTCGGAGTTTGAGTTATTGATGGGGAAATCTGCAGATTACCTTTGACCTTGATATTCTGGGCAAACAGTACGCCATTTAAAACTACTCCTTCTGTTTGAACAAAAGCGCCATTGACCAACAAGCCTCTCATATGTATATTTTTAACCATCGCAGGATCGATATTTATTAACTGTCCGTTTATTACAAAAGAAGATGTACCAACATCTGAGACGATTCCCCGAATTTCAAATCTATTTTTATTTATTTGTACTTTGATTTTTTGATTATTTTCTATCTCTATTTCATTTTCGCCCTCATCATTTTCAATTTCTATTTCGATTTTTTGCTTATTTTCGATGCTTTTGTTTGAGGGACCGTGTGACTTGGATTCTATTTGAGTCTCAATTTTTACTTCATTCTTATTTTTATTGTTTTCATCGTTCTTGGCAAAAGTTAACTCATTTGAAACAAGAAGAAATATTATTAATGCAGAAAGTCCGATGATTATTGATGCTTTTCTCACGATTTAAAACATATAACGAAAGATAAAATTTTTCGTTACATATTATGCTACAATACGCAGATGCGAGATAGCTTTGATGAATTATATTTACAATTTTCAGACAAAATTTACAAATATTTTTACTGGCAGACAGGAGATCCGTATCTTGCTGAGGATTTCACAGGAGAAGTGTTTGCCAGAGTTTGGAAGAACTGGAAAAGATTCAAGCCGGATTTTTCGCAAGCTTTTCTTTATAGAGTAGCAAGAAACTTACTTATTGATTACTGGAGAAAAAATAAAAATAGAAATGAGATGTCTTTGGAGACATCAATTGAGGCGGGGATAGAGCCTTCGTATGATGAAGATTTTATTGAAAAAATTCAAAACGATGATGAAATCAGAAAACTGCGTGATGCAATTAAATTGCTGCCTGAAAATTTAAAAGAAATTATAATATTGAGATTTATGGAGGAATTGTCAGCCAAAGAAGTGGGGGAAATTTCGGGCTTAACAGAAGTAAATGTAAGAGTTTTGCAATACAGAGCTCTTCGGAAATTAAGAGAGGTCATCAAAAATGAATAAGGATTTTGAAGATCAATTAATTAGAGAACTTGAGACAGAAGGCATAACGCCTGATGAGAAAGATGAATTATTTGACGTCATTAATATGGTTAAAAAAACTTCAGGTATTAATCGTTCAGAAAATTTCAAAAAAGCGTATCTAAATAAGTTGTCAAATCAAAAAAAAGAAAAATTCTTTTATTCGCAAATTTATATACCTGCATTATTGTTTACGTTTCTGTTATTTATCCTGATTGCAGGTACAGTAAGCGCTCAAAAAAGCTTACCGGGACAACCCCTTTATCCGGTAAAAATTCTCTCCGAAAATATCATAAAAACTGTTAATCCCTCGTTTAATAATGAGATTCTCAAGAGAAGAAGTGAAGAGATAAAGTCTTTAAGCGAGCAAAAGAAGGATTCTGGGCTTCTTCAGAAAACTTTGGATAATTACAGTAAGGAATTAGAAACTAAGAGTACCAATAGTGTTAAAATAGAGGAGTCAAAAAAGAATCTTGAGGAGGCAAAAGAAGCAAGCGTTGAAAAAAATAAGAAAAAGATAGAAGAGGCAATAGAAAAAACTGAAAATAAGATATTAGAGATACACGATGAAGATCAAAATAGAGGAGAATCCATAAAAATTGAAGTTAAATCAGCTCAAACCTCGCATGAAGAAGAAAATAATAAGATTGAAAAAAAAGGAGGACATGAGGGCGAAAGTGAACAAAAGGAAAAAGATTAAATTTATGCTTGAGCTATATAGCCTTTAATTTTCTTATCAAGCTCATCAAACGACAGATTACTTTTGATAATGTAATCCTTTGCACCCAAGGCCAAACCTTTATCAATTTCTTCTTTCTCTCCAAGATTAGAAGCAATTATGACAGGAATTGTCTCAAGAGTTTTACTTGCTTTAAGATCCTCAAGAACCCCAAACCCGTCTTTTACAGGCATTATAAGATCAAGCAAAATTATATCCGGAGTGAAGGTTTTAAGGATCTCAAGAACTTGATTGCCGTCGCCTGCAATTTTCACGTCATGACCTAACTTAGTTAACTTGACTTGAAAGGCAGTGGAAAGAAATTTGTCGTCTTCTGCAATTAATATTTTTGCCATTTTGTATCATCTTATCATCAAATATTTTTCGCGTCAAACAGAAACCTGAGCGTTTCCCTTGACAATTTTTGCTCACTATAGCATGATAGAATAGGATGCGGTTACTCTTTTCAAAAACCAAAAATAAGATGGGTCTTACCTTAAGACTCATGTTATTTTTCTTATTTTTTTCAATCATCCCTCTTATTATTATTAACTACTCCTTAAGCAAAATTGAGCTTCCAATAAGCCTTCTCAAAAACTACATACAGGTTATAACTTTCGTAATGATTTTCTTTGCTTTTTTACTTTCTTATTCTGTAGCCCGTTTCTTGAGTGAATATATAAGAAGGCCAATTCGTTTGGTAGCAAAGAGTCTTCGGAATTCAGCACTTCAACTTGCGGCAAATGCCCAGCAATTGGCTTCATCAGGAGAACAAATTGGCTCCTCAATAGGACAGGTCTCAGAAGGTGCACAAAACCAGTCCTCGCAAATAGATCAGGTTGCAAGCTCTGTCGAACAAATTTCAAATTCGGCAACCCAAGTTGCCTCTTCGACTACTCAAGTTGCAGACGCATCGAGCAAGACCTCGATGGCTGCTCAGTCAGGCGGTGAAGTGGGAGAAAAAGCAGTGAACGGATTATACAAACTTAAAGTTACAGTAGTTAATTCTTCTGAAAAAGTAAAGCTCTTGGAAGGAAAATCGAAGGATATAGAGGCAATTGTCGAGACAATTACCAAAATCGCAGAGGAAACAAATTTACTTGCTTTAAATGCCGCAATTGAGGCGGCCCGTGCAGGGGAGGCTGGTCAAGGTTTTGCCGTCGTTGCGGATGAGATCAGGAAATTAGCCGAATCATCGGCTAAATCCGCCGAGCAAATAAAAGAAATCATCGCCGCAATCACACAGCAGATTAATGACGCCGTTTCATCAATGACACAAGGAAATAAGGTGGTAGAAGAAAACACAGCCCAAGTTCAGGAGGCACTGTCTTCTCTTTCAAAAATCTCGAATATGGCACAAGAAGTCACAGCCAGGATGCAGGATATATCAGCTGCCACTCAGCAACAATCGGCAAGCACTCAGCAAATAGTAAGCTCAGTAAACTCCCTGTCGACCGTCGCCGAACAAAATGTTGCTGCGTCTGAGCAAATCTCAAGTGCTATTCAAGAACAAGTTTCTGCAACTCAACAGATTTCAGCCATGACACAGCAACTGGCCGGTTTATCCGGACAACTTCAGAATTTGGTGGGAGAAGAAACCGACGAGTACAGCTTTAACTCTAAAATAATTGGAGAAAATATTGACATTGAGACACAGGCTCATGTCGGAAAAGCAAAAGAACATTTGGAAAAAATAAAAAATTTCGAAGAAGAAAGACCTAAGAATGCAACCAATAATCATTCACATCTTGATCCTGCGTATGATCAAAAACTAAATAATATTTTGATGCAAGTTCATCAAGAAGAAACCTCCCATGTAACATCACCAGCTGAATCAGGAAGTTTGAAATAACTATGGATAATTCAGTCAATCCTTCCGTCCCTGCCTCAAATTTAAAATTGTACACTGTTTTTTCGTTGGATAAGGAAGAATATGCATCAAGCGTTGATAATATCATCGAAATAGTTGAGAATCTTCCAATAACACCAGTTCCCAGATCTTTGGAGTTCGTGCTAGGAATTATTAATCTTCGCGGGAAAATAATTCCAATTATTGATCTTGAGAAAAAATTTGAATTGACTCATGAATCAGATACTGTTCCCAAACATATTCTAATAGTAGAGGTAAATAAAATAAAATTTGCAGTACAAGTTGACGAAGTGAAAGAAGTTATAAAATTGCGCGACGACGACATAAAACCAGTTCCCTCCACCATAACCAATAAAATATCAGAAAAGTATTTAAAAGGAGTTTATATTCAAACCGAAAATAACCAAGAAGAAGAGAAGAGAGGAGAGATTAAGAATGAAAGAATTATTTTGATCCTGGATTTTAATAGATTATTTGAAGTTTCGGATTTGAAAGAATCTCTCAACGTGGCAAATGAGAAAAATTTACCAGAAGGAGGTGTAAAAAATGAAGGTCCTGATAGTTGATGACAGCGCTTTTATGCGCGGCATTCTTAAGAATATTATATTAAGCATGGGTATTCATGCAACCGAGATAGAAGAAGCAGGGGATGGAATAGAGGCTATTAGAAAATATCACCAAAACGATCCAGATTTGGTTCTCTTGGATATTATAATGCCTGAGAAAGACGGTGTTGCAGTACTTAAGGAGATTGGTAATTTAGTAAAAGTGATAGTAATTTCCGCGGCTGGTCAGGAAAAACTAATCGAAGAAGCAAAGGCCCTAGGCGCAAAGGATTTTATTATCAAACCATTTGATTCCAATAAAGTCATCGAAACCATAAAATCAATAACAGCTAAATGAAACAAGATATAAAAGTTTTACTTATAAGCGATAGTATCGCGATAAGAAAATTTATCCAAAGCTTTATAGTTTCTGAAAAAACAATTACAACTGATGAAGTAAATTTTGATATCAATCTTATTCTTGAAAAAATCTCAACGCAGAATCCGGATATTGTAATAATTGACGTTGGTAATTCAATTGAAACTGCCCGTTTATTTATCAAGCAAATCATGGATAAGAGTCCTCGCCCAATCATAATTTTAATTTCATCAGTGAACGAAAAAGTGGCAGATAAAGAAATGCAGCTTCTTGAAGAGGGCGCGCTTGATTACGTTCCAAAACCAAACAGTATGTCTGCCAATTTTGAGATACAGAAAAGAGAACTTATTGAAAAGATTAAATCATCGGCCAATACAAATATAGCGACACTTAAGAGCTTGCTTGGTAAGGTAAATTTTCCCCAAGATCAGCAACCGCTCCCTCATATTCAAGGAAAGATAATCGTGATAGGATCATCAACAGGTGGACCCATTGCGCTTGAGTCAATCTTGCCTAAGATAAACAGCGGATTTGCTTACCCAATATTAGTTGCACAACATTTACTTCCTAAATTTACCCAAACGCTTTCCAAACGTCTTAAGAAAATGTGTAATATTAATGTAATTCAAGCAGCAGATGGAGAAAAGATAAGGCCGGGTGTAATCTACATTGCTCCGGGAAGTGCCAATATGACAGTTATGCTAGATGAGAATGAACAACCTTTTCTTTCAGTCACTGAAAATCCAGGATCAACCTTGTCTCCTTCAATAGATAAACTTATGGAATCTGCAGCTTCAGTTTTTGGTTCAAATACCATAGGCGTGGTCTTGACAGGCATGGGAAAAGATAGTCTTGAAGGTGCCAAAAAAATAAAAGAAAAAGGAGGAAAAATCTTGGTTCAGGATCAAGAATCAAGCGCAGTTTTTGGAATGGGAAAAGAAGTGGTCGAAAATGGACTGGCAAGCGAGATAGTTCCTCTTGAGAAAATGGCCGATAGAATCAGGGAGGTAGCCAATGGCTGATGAATGGTCTGAGTTCCAGGATTTATATGTTTCAACTGCCAGGGAGTATGTTAAGTCTCTCAATGATTCCCTTCTTAAGCTTGAAAAAAATCCACAAGACGAGGAGGCAATAGAGGAAATATTCAGAAGTTCTCATTCTTTGAAGGGGCAAAGCGCAGTTATGAAATATGACAGCACCGCCTATCTTTGTCATACAGTTGAGGATATCTTTTATGAAATACGTAAAAAAAGAATGCAGCTTAATCCTCAGGTAGCTGATTTATTATTTACAGCCTTTGACTCTCTTGAAAAGGCAATAGATGAGATCGAAAGAGAAAAAAAGGATGTCGACCATACGGAAATTATCAATAATCTAAAAAAATTAACTGGTGTCAAAACAGAAGGTGGAGGAAAATCAACAGGAAGAGACGAAGGGGTTCAGTCAGAAGTTAAAACAAAAAAGATTACCGAATCCTCAAAGGGTAAAGAAAAGCAAGCCATAGATTCAGACACGAACAATAAAAATCAGATTGATGAACTTAAGATTATTCCCGTCAGAGTTGAAAAAATTGATGAAGTTATGAATATCATGGGAGAAGTGTTAATCCAAAGACTAAGGCTCGCTGGTACTCTAAAAAAAATAGACAATCCGGAATTTAGAGATTTTTTCTCTCAGATGGAAAAAAATCTAGATAACCTTCAAAGAAAAATAATGAAAATGAGAACTTTGCCGATTAAGTTTGCTTTTGATTTTTTGCCTAGGGCGGCAAGAGACCTGGCACGCAAGCAAGGAAAAGAAGTAGATGTTGTGATTGAAGGAGAAAATATTGAACTTGACAGAACGATAGTTGAAAGACTCGAAGAGCCTTTGGTTCATATATTGAGAAATTCAATTGATCATGGAATTGAGAAAAAAGGCACGATAAAAGTAAGAGCGGCAAGGCAGGGTGAATTTGCCGAAGTTCGTATCGAAGATACGGGAAAAGGAATAGATTGGCAAAAAATTTCAAAGATTTCAAATATTCCAATGTCGGAGAAAAATAAATTAAAAGATGCACTTTTCTCGGGAATTTCAACGAGCGAGAAAATAACTGAAGTTTCAGGAAGAGGCATAGGACTTAAAGCAGTCAAAAAAAATGTTGAAGATTTTAATGGCTCTTTGGATGTAATTTCCCAAGGTCACGGAACGACGTTTATTTTGCGATTCCCCTTGACTCTGGCAATCATAAAAACGCTTATAATTGAAAGCGTTTCTCAAAGCTTCGCCATTCCAACCGGAGTAATCGAAAGAACTATAGATATTGACAGATCATTTATCAAAAAAAATGCCGATCAGGAAGTATTTGTTCTCGACGATGAAGATGTTCCCCTCATCAGGTTAGATGAAAAATTAAATTTAAAAGATCTAAAGAACCAGACGAAAAGGGAGAAAAAGGAAGAACTGGTCGTAATAGTTAAGATAGGAGACGAAAAAATAGGCCTTGCGGTCGACAATATAGTAGAAGTAACTGATACTCTCTTAAAACCAGTTCCAGATATTTTAAGAGGAAGTAATATATTTTTTGGAACAACGATACTTAGTAATGGAAAATCAGCCTTAATTATTAGTCCTGAGGGAATTTTAGAGAAGGGAGGTGCAAATTGAATGGATCAACTTGAAGGAATGGAAAAAGATATCCTTATAGAAATCGCAACCATTGGATCGGGAAATGCATCAATGGCACTGTCGAAAATGTTGAGTAAAAAATTCGAAGTAAAAGTGCCAATGCTCAAGCTTATTCCGATTGAAAAAATATCTGAAATGATGGGGGATTCGGAACAGGTAATCACAGTGGTTCTTATTAAAATTATTGGGGATGTTCCCGGAACAATGATGCTTCTTTTTAATCCCGAAAACGCTATTAAACTGACAGAACAACTCACAGGTAGAACAAAAAGGGATGGAATTTTGGATGAGGCCGATAGATCCGCGCTTAAGGAGGTAGGAAATATACTGTCAGGATCTGCCTTGAATGCGTTGGCAGATTTTCTGGATTTTACTCTGGTGCAATCGATTCCGGATATTGCAACCGATATGTTAAGTGCGGTGATTAATACAACAATTGCGGACCTAGGTGAAACAGCGGATAAAGTATTGCTTCTTGAGACAGTATTTCGGGACGAGGAAAATACGGTTGAGGGAAAATATTACTTACTTTTTGACCCCAAATCAACACGAGTAATCCTTGATGCAGTTAAGAAAAAAATTGCTAAATAAATTTATATGGACAGCAATAAAATTGTTGTAAAAATATCCGATTTTGCTATCGGACACGATCCCCAAGTTTTGACAACTCAGGGAATCGGTTCATGTATAGCAATCTGTCTATATGAAAAAGAAAAAAAAATCGGCGCTCTGGCTCATATAATGCTGCCTCAGACTGTTAGAATTCCCAGCGACGGAACCCAAACTAATCCTTTAAGATTTGTTAATTCTGCCTTGCCGGTTGTTATTTCGGAGCTTGAGAAAGTGGGCGTTGATAAAGAAAAAGTCTCCGCCAAGATTATCGGAGGCGCCCATATGTTTAAAATGTTAGACGGGATCGAAGATGATTTGGGTTCGAAAAATCTTAAAGCCACAGAGGAATTTTTGACAACAAATGGAATTAAGATCGATTCAGAAGACGTAGGAGGTAATGTAGGAAGAAGTCTTGAATTTGATTTGGCTTCAGGCGTAGTTAAGGTAATGACCAAAATGTAGATTGATTGACTTTTTTAAACTCAAGTGTTAGGCTAATATTAATTTATGGCTAAAATTTTAATTGTTGAAGACGAAAAAGATCTTTCAGATTTATACTCGGATACCCTCAAGGAGGCGGGTCATGAAATCGAAACTACAGATGACGGGCAGGAGGCATATGATAAGATGAAACAAGGAGGATACGACTTGGTACTTCTTGATGTTATTCTTCCGCACTTAAACGGACTTTTGATAATGGAAAAATTAAAAGCAGAGCCGCCCCAAGTACCAAATAAGATAGTGATATTCTTGACGAACCTTGATAGAAACGAAGAAATAGATCAGGGCCTTTCCCTTGCCAACGGGTATCTTATAAAAAGTCAAATTACGCCCGTTGATTTGGTGAGGGAGATAAATTTGTATTTGTCTGGTCAGAAAGATCAGCCGGCTGCTCAGTAGTTTTTGAAACCCCGTTGTTATTAAGCGGCAGAATTATAGAAAAAGTTGATCCTTTTCCCTCACCCGGAGACTGGGCCCAAATTTTTCCACCATGTAATTCCACTAGAGATTTAGAAAGATAAAGTCCAAGTCCCGTGCCTTGGCCTTTGTCTTTTGTCAGATGACCATGGCCGACCATATTGAATTTTTTGAACAGTTTTTCCATGTCTTGTGCACTTATTCCACGGCCGGTGTCTGCCACTTTCATAAGAGCTGAATCATTTTCTTGCCGATCAAGCGTGACAGTAATTGATCCATCTTTGGGTGTAAACTTTAACGAGTTTCCAATAAGATTTATAATTACTTCTTTTATCCTATTAATATCAATATTTGCAGTTAAAGGCGACTCCGGCTGATTATAGATAAGGTTTATACCTGCCTCCCTGGCTTTTGTCTGCATTTCATTTACGACGTCAAAGATAAGTTTTCCAAGATCTGTCTGGGTTTTTTCGATTGTAAGCTTGCCTGATTCAATTCTTGAAACATTGAGCATATCATTAACCAAATTTATTAATCTTTCTGTGGAAGAGAGAGTCCTCTCAAGGTATGTTTTTTGTCTTTCATTAAGTTCCCCGATGGCCCCATTTAAAAGCATAAAAACATAGGATTTTATGATTGTCATAGGGGTTCTAAGTTCATGTGAGGCCAAAGAGACAAACTCATCCTTCAAGGCATCAACCTCCTTAAGCCGCATATTAGCAAGCTCCAATTGTTTTTCCGTTTCTTCCAAGTTTGTATAAAGTTTGGCATTTTGCACTGCAAGTCCGACCACATCTGTATATCCTTTGATGAGATCAAGTTCATTTTCGAATACTTCTTCTTCTCCTTTAATCATGCTGAAAATAAGTACTCCACTAGGCTTATCTTTTATAATTACTGGATAGATCATGCTTGTTTTGATGCCGGCTGCAGTTTGATTTTTTAGAGCTTGCTCATCTGTAAGAATGGGTCTGAAGATATCGGGCCAATGATGTGTTACATATGGTTTACCGTCTTTAAGAGCTCTAATTAGTAAGTTACTTTCAGCATTAAGAGGAATTTCGATTTCATGAAAGGGAACAGCTGAGGCTTTTTGAGCTTCTTCGGCCTCTGAAGTTTGAGATAATGAAATTCTTTTTAAAACTCCCTTTTCTTCATCGATAAGAGTCAGAACAATTATTCTGTATCCTAAATTAAGATAACCCAGCTCAGTCAATACGCTGTCACAAATTTTTTGAACGACCTCACGGAAATCTAGAGTATCGAGAATAATTTTTTCTAATTTCCAGAGAGATTGTATTGTGTCTTTTGTTTTCGGAGCAGTCGAAAACCAGGCCATATTATTAGTATATAATAAATTAAGTCCTTTTTCTCAGCGATCTGTCCCTATATGCAAGTTTCTGGATGAGTTCAACTTTTGAGTCAAGCATTTCTTCTTTTGGATGATCTCTTCCTGCGTAATTTGGCTCAGCGTCAGTTCTAATATATGTATTAAGATGTGTTGCTGCAAGGAACCTTTCTGCTGAAATCGAACCTCGCCTTTGCTCGTAAAAATGGTCTCCTTCTACGACAAAAATGGCCATAGATGATTTGACAAACCCCTCACACAGACTATCCCTTACGCAATATTTAAATCCTATTCTTCCTGTTTTTTTAATTTGATCTATTACTTCTTCGAATGTGAATGCTGGGTTTTCACCATGAGGATTATAAGAAGAAATTCCGACAATTACTTGTGGATCCTGTCTATAGGCCAGATCAGCAACTTCGTAAAGATCGGGATCATCCCATAATAATACGCTAACCATTCTTTTTCCGTTCTCAACTTGTATAAAAGCTCTTGAGTCTATATGGGGAGCAATATCAAAAGTTTCTGCCTTGACGTGAAAAACTATCCCTTCTCGAAAAAGTCTTTGAAGATTTTCGTATTCGAAAAGCGGTCTTACTTTAGGGTGAGTTTTTCGCTTATCAATGACCCTGCTCCAGTGTTTCCATGGCAAGAGCATTGGCACTTTATTATCCGAAGGTCTTTCTGGTTTAAATTTCCACCATCCCTCCCATACATGGGGTGTTCTCCCTCTTCGAGGATCTTCAATACCGATTGCAAGTCCGTAATTCCCAATTCCAAACGCGCACACTGGATCTCCGGAGACTAAGGCTTTTGCTATATTTGGCTTGTGAGAGTTGTTGCGAATATTAAATACAGAAATTGGAGGAACTTTTTCTCCATGAATAGTTGCATTAATAACCCAAATTCCATTTGGGTTAGATTTGTCAACAGTTACTTGGTTTCTATTTTCGCCTTCAGCTTTTTCTATATAGTTTGACATTTGTAATTATTAGACCTATAATTATACTTTAAATATAAGAAATGAACAAGGAAATTATTTCATCATCTATTTCAGAGGCGGGGAAAGGCATGGGTCATTTTATTGGCAATATTAAAGAAATGCCTGTTTTGTCCATAGGAGAAGGACTCACTGATGCGGAAAAAGCCATGCTTACTCTTACAACAGTACTTATGTCAATTTATTCTCTTTATTTTGCATCTAGATCATTTGAGGGAACTATGAATAGAGGACATGAAAAATTTCTTACTGCTGCTGGTGCCTTAACCGCAGTTACTTTGTCTGCTCTTGTAAATTACGAAACCTGGAAGTAGTACATTAGACTTCGAGCATATATTTGGGTAGAATATAGTATATAAGAAATGGTAAGGCATCTTGAACGGGAAGCAATTAGTTTTAACGGCCATCCACCCTTTGACGAGGTAGTTAACGCCTTTAAAGATCAATCAATAAGATCTCCTGGAAATGATAAATCTATAGCCTCTTTTAACACTGCACTGTTGGAGCTTTTGGGATCAGATTCTGAAGCAGCTGCATTTCTTGCCGATCATTATCACGCAAGAGCAATTAGCCCCACTCACTTTGTGAATTTAACGTTTAGAGCAGTTCAATTCATTCAGCTTTATGTTGAGCAAGGTGAGGATCATCTGGCATATAGATATTTTGATGCTTCGGATCACTGGACAGGTCGGTTAAAACGTGTCTTTGGGGATCATAAAGAGACCCTTTCAGACATATTACGAAATAAGGATACTGTCACGACGATTTACCAAAGATATGCAGGTCCGCGTGCAATTATTGGACGTCTATTTTCAGAAAATGGGGGATTAAGAATTGCAGATTTAGGATGTGGGGCAAATCATGGATTGAGGGGAATCGATCTCGAAGAACCGTTTGATCCGATTATGGATGAAACTGACAGTAAATCTTTTTCTCAATCGCTTTCCTTGCCAATTTCTATAGAAGATGCACTAGCTGTTGACTCTGAAAATTTTGAAAATCCAGACGCAAATGCTTGGTATGTAGCTTGTTCATTCTACCCCAAAGAGCTTGATAAAGTCAAAAATGTAAGAGAACTAGAGTCGCGCTTAAGAAGAAGCAGAAGAGTACGCTTTATGCAAAGTGATCTCCTAGAAGCCGGTCTTCCTGAGCCCTTTCATGGATATTTTGACGCTGTGATTCTAAGTACTGTATTATATCAACATACACAAATAAATCAGCAAAGAATCAAGGAGGAAGCTGCAAGAATTGCAAAAAAAGGAGGAGTTGTTGTAATGCAGGATTTCGCAGAAAAAGATTCAAGTTTTGATTCCGGAATAAGATTTACAGAAGCATGGTTTAATGGGTTTAGATATAGAACCTTTCTAATGAGACCCGAGGATCCAGGAGAAGTTCTGGAAGTTTTAAAATGGTCGGATGGAAGATGTACGCATGTGAGACCCGGAGAAGACTATAGTAAAGTTTTTTAAATTTTTATTCTAAAGGAAGGAGGTGATTAAATTGATAACCTTGGAAAAAGCCATAAAAGCTGCTGAGAAAGCAGTCAAAACAGCTACCGAACTTGGTATCGCAGTTACTGTGACCATCGTAGACGAACATGGTACCTTAATATGTGTAAACCGTATGGAAAATGCTATACCGATCAGTCCGAAATTTTCCTATGCCAAGGCTTATACGTCGGCTGTTTTGGGAGCTGCCTCAGGTGATCTGGCTCAGTATTCTGGTGAAGGACAGCCTTATTTCGGAACAACAAGCGCATTCGGTGGCGAACTCATGGTAATTGCAGGAGGATTACCTGTCAAAAAATCGGGTAGAATTGTTGGAGGCGTCGGAGTGGGAGGATCAATGGACGTTTCGCAAGATGTTGAATGCGCAAAAGCCGCAGTGAAAGTTCTTGAAGAAGATTAACTTGAATTACTTATCGAAGAATCATTTTCACAAGAATTATTTTATTGTGAATCAATTATTTTTTTTGTTACAATAAAATATAATCCATGACTCCTTTATTTTCAGACGAATATAAAAAACTGCTTCAAATCGCGATAGATTCAATTCCTTTTGCTGCAAAGATATCAAAAGTTCCTACGGGTGAAATCGTAATGATTAATAAATTAGGGATTGAGCTTTTAGGAAATCCATTCATCAAGACCGAAGGTCCCAATCAATCCGCTCAGCTTCTTAATATTAACGGGGGAGTTTATCCTTACGATCAATTGCCTGCGGTTGTTGCAATAAAAAACAACGAAAAAACTGTAAAAGACGATATTTATATAAGAAGAGATAATAAGAATAATCTTTTCCAAGTCACCGCCATCCCTATCAAGAATTCACAAAATCAGCCAGAATTTATCTTTGAAATTTATGAAGACGTTTTGCATACAAAAGAAGTGGACAGAAAAAAAACTGATTTTATATCCCTTGCTTCCCATCAGTTGAGAACCCCGCTGGCTGCACTTCGCTGGTTCTCGGAAATGCTTCTCTCAGGAGATGCCGGAGAGCTGAATAAAGAGCAGAAAGAATTTACGCAAAATATTAGCGATTCAGCAGAACGGATGATTGAACTGGTTAATTCACTTCTTAATGTCTCGCGTATTGAATCAGGAAGATTAATAATTGATCCTAAACCAACCGATCTCTCGGACTTAATCGGGAATATAATTTTGGCGCAAAAAATTAAGGCGCAAGAGCGGAAAATTAATTTAATCTTTAATGTTGATAAAACACTATCTAAAATAAATATAGACCCTAAGTTAATTTATGAAGTTTATTCCCACTTGATTACAAACGCAATTAAGTACACACCTGCAGGCGGGGAGGTAAAAGTTATAGTTAGTGAAGATCAAAAAAACATAATTTCCCAGATAAGCGACACGGGCATGGGAATTCCGCAGGAAAGTCAGGGAAAAATTTTTCAAAAATTCTTCAGAGCTGATAATGCCATAAAATCAGTTCCGGACGGAAATGGCTTAGGCCTTCATCTGACGAAAGCGATAATTGAAAGCTCAGGCGGGGAAATTTGGTTTAATTCCGTAGTGGGGAAAGGCACATCTTTTTACTTTAGCTTGCCCAAAACCGGAAGCCAGGCAAAGGCAGGAGATACCACCCTTACTTAAATATTTTATTTAAAAAGATGTATAATCTTAGATAGTTTTAATAATGATGGAAAACGTAAATACTCTTAAAATTCTTATCATCGAAGATGATCAAGCCTTGCACAGTGCAATGGTTACAAAACTTGAAAAAGAAGGCTTTTCTGTCATATCTGCTTATGATGGGAAGGAAGGATTGGATAAAGCATTAAGTAACCACCCGGATCTGATTCTTTTGGATATTATTTTACCGGTAATGGATGGAATGACTGTTCTTGAAGAACTAAGACGTGATTCATGGGGGAGAAATGCCGAAGTTATTGTCCTTTCTAATTTGAGCGGAGCAGAAAAAGATACAAAGATAGAGGAAAATACGGTCCGCGCATTTTTGGTCAAATCTGACTGGAAGCTTGAAGACCTTGTTTCATTAATTAAACAGCACAAAAGACTGGCATGAGTACTGGTAAAAAAATATTAATTGCTGAAGATGATAAATATCTTCGTAATGCAATTAGAGTAAAACTCGAAAAAGCAGGCTTCACAGCTATAGTCGCCGAGGATGGTCAACAGGCAATCGAGCAGCTGAAGACAAATGTACCGGATGTTATTATTCTTGATTTAGTGATGCCTGTTAAAGACGGATTTACTGTTCTTGAAGAAGTGAGAGCCAACCCCCTGACTAAAAGAATTCCTGTAATTGTCGCATCAAACCTTGGGCAAAAGGAAGATATAGATAAAGCAACAAGACTTGGAGCAACAGATTATATAATAAAAACGAATTTATCATTGGGAGATTTGGTCACTAAAATTACTAAATTTGTCTCCAAATAGAAATGTTGTATCCCAAAACTTCTTATGCTACGCTAATCATATGGCTTCCTATGAGAATCAAGACCTGTACGATTTCTTAAGGGAATTAAAAATAATTCCGCAGAAAAAACTCGATGAAGTATTTGAAGAAACAAAGGTTACCGGTGCGCTTCTTGATGAGTTATTAATACAAAAAGACTTGATCTCCGATGAGGATGTCGGAAAAAGTATTGCGGAACTTCTCAATGCCCCATTTGTTTCGCTTTCTTCCATTTCCTTTCCCGAAACCGCCAAGCTTATGCTGCCTGAGGAATTTGCTCGAAATCACAAGGTGATAGTTTTTGAAGAGAAAGAAAGTTCAGTCAAAGTAGCCACGAATAATCCAAAAGATAAAGATGTCTTAGTTCTTGTCAGCAAAAAAACCGGTAAGGAAGTCATTCCATATTTTGCGACAATCAGAGACATTGAAAAATCCTTTAATATTTATAAAAAAGATTTACAGAAAACCTTCAATAAGCTTTTGGAAGAACAAATGTCCAAGCTCGGAGAAGGAAAGCCCCACGAGGCGCCTATTATTAAAATAGTTGATCTTCTGATTGAATATGCTTACGCCAATACAGCCTCTGACATTCATATTGAGCCTGAAAGAAACAGATCTGTAGTTCGTTTCCGAATCGATGGGATAATGCACGAGGTTTTATCATTTTCTTTGGAAATTCACAAGCAGGTAATATCTCGCATTAAGGTTTTATCCAAGCTTCAAACAGATGAACACTTAAGCGCACAAGACGGGAAAATGCAAGCAAATCTCGCCGCTGAAGATCTTGATATTCGTGTTTCAATTGTTCCCATCACACACGGAGAAAATTGCGTAATGAGACTTTTATCATCACATTATCGGCAATTCGGACTCTCAGATCTTGGAATGAATAAAAGTGATTTTGATAAAGTCTCAGATGCAATCCAAAAGCCATTCGGGATGATCTTATCGACCGGTCCGACAGGTTCAGGAAAGACCACAACAATGTACGCAATTCTTAAAATTTTAAATACAAGAGACCGCAATATCGCTACAATCGAAGACCCGGTCGAATACGATATTGAAGGCTTAAATCAAATTCAGGTTAATCCCAAGACTAATTTGACCTTTGCCGAAGGATTAAGATCCATTCTAAGACAGGATCCCAATGTTATTTATGTGGGTGAAATTCGGGATGATGAGACTGCCGATATTGCAGTAAATAGTGCCATGACAGGCCACATAGTTCTTTCCACTCTTCATACGAATGATGCCGCAACTGCGATCCCAAGATTAATCGATATGAAAATTGAACCCTTTTTGGTCGCTTCAACCATAAATATAATTATTGCCCAAAGATTGGTTCGTAAGATTTGCCTAACATGTAAGGTTTCTTATATAGAAAAAACTTCTGAGATATTAAAACATTTTGACAAATCAATGATTAAGAAAATATTCGGAGCTCGTCAGACACTTACTCTTTATAAAGGCAAGGGCTGTAATGTTTGTCATAATACGGGTTATACTGGAAGAGTAGGAATTTTTGAAATTCTAGAAATGTCTGAATCCATAGAGGATCTGGTTGTAAAAAAGACAGATGCTCCTGTCATAAACAAACAGGCAATTGGGGAGGGTATGACGACCATGCTTGAAGACGGACTCGAAAAAGTCAAGGGAGGAGAAACAACTCTTGAGGAAGTCCTTCGGGTAACAAAAGAATGAAGACAAAACTGCCCATTCAAACACCTAATTTTAACCTTTTTGAGAAGGTAGGGGACATAGATATTCTTCTTTTTACGCGTCACTTATCCATAATGCTTAAAAGCGGAATATCACTTGCTGAGGCAATAAGTATTGTCGAAGGTCAGACACAAAACCGGTTATTCAAAAGAATTGTTCACACAATCAAAAAAACAGTTGTTTCTGGACGTACTCTTTCAAAAGCGCTCGGCGAATTCCCGCGTGTTTTTAACTCGTTTTATTTAAGTCTTATTACAATTGGAGAAGAATCAGGAAATCTTGAAAAAAATTTAGATTATTTAGCGCTTCAGATTAAAAAAAATCAGGAATTTAAGAAAAAGGTTCAGGGGGCACTGTTTTATCCTGCTATAATACTTTCAACGGCAATTTTGGCAGGGTCAGGAATAAGTATCTTTGTTTTGCCAAAACTTGTTGATCTTCTTACCTCTTTGGATGTTGAATTGCCGTTTACAACAAAGGTTCTGATTTTCATAGGAACTGCAATGAAAGGATACGGTTTTGTAATCTTTGCCGGACTTATTGCAATTGCGCTACTTGTTCGAACCGTAATCAGTCTGCCGGTTGTTAAGTCTCGCTGGCAGAAAGTGGTGCTTACTTTTCCTATTTATGGCCCCTTTATTCAAAACGTAGAACTTGCTTCGTTTTGCCGCAATCTTGGAATCATGCTTTCAAGCGGTCTTCCGATTGTCACTGCTTTATCCACTCAAGCGGATGCTACCTTAAATACTGTCTACAAAAAATACTTCAAAACCTTAACGCATGAGGTTGAAAGGGGAAAATCAATCGAGGAAATCTTCAGCTCCGCCAAATTTAAGTATATTCCTCTTATTGCGGCCAGAATGATCGGGGTTGGGGAGAAAACCGGCAAACTTGATGAATCGCTACTTTATTTGGGTGACTATTTTGAAGACGAAGTTGATTCTGCTGCCAAAAATTTCGCAACTGTTATAGAGCCGGTAATTCTTATTCTGGTTGGGCTTATTGTCGCATTCATCGCGATGTCTATTATTTCTCCGATTTACCAATTTACAGGCGGGATAAAAAGATAGAAATAAGAATTAAGATTTAAGAATTAAGATGGAATGGATAAAGAAAATCATAAATCGTATATCATAAACCTGCCTGTCGGCAAGGCAGGTCCTAAATCCCGATTGGGGTTCACTTTAATCGAATTGATATTAACAACAGCAATTTTTCTTCTGATCGGAACTTTCTCGGCAAATTTTTACACCAATTTCCTGATTCAGAATACGGTTTCAGACGTTCAGGATCAATATATCGGATCGTTAAGAAAAGCCCAGATGTACGCTATGATGAGTAAAAATTCAAATAATTGGGGTGTACATTACGCAACAGGTACGATCACACTTTTCAGCGGAACCTCTTTTGCTCTTAGGAATCAGGCTTTAGATGAAAAATTCACTGTAAATCCGAATATTTCCATAACAGGGACGACAGATATTTTATTTGCAAGAATGACAGGCTTGCCAGATCCTTCTTCCGGCAGTATTTCAATTCAGGGAAATTCAGAAACAAAGACGATAACTGTAAATAGTCAGGGGGTGGCAAGCAGATGAGAAAACAATTTCTAAGTACTCTAATTAATCTAATTTCTAATAAAGCACCAAGAGGCAAATATAGAAAATTTAGATTTGGAATTTTTTTAGATCAATTAGGAATTAAGTCAATTAGAAATTTTGATACTGGGTTTTCCGTAATTGAATTGATTCTGGCTGCGACTTTATTTGTAATTTTTTCATCAGGTGCAATCAGCATAGTTCTTCAGGCTCTTTCTTCAAATAGACTTGGGGGAGAGCAGGCTGTGGCTACTCAATTTGCCAGCGAAGGGCTTGAAGCAGCAAGATCCGTTAGAAATCAAAATTATAAGTATTTAGTAAGCTCAAGTGGTACCGGAGTGAGGCGTTCAGCAGGAAATGTTTGGGAATTTTACGGAACCGAGAATTATTTTGGATCCAATAACAAATATAAAAGAGTTATCAAAGTTGAAGATGTCTATCGATCAGGAGGAAATATAGTTACAAGTGGAGGTGCGCTTGATAAAAATACAAAGAAGATCACTTCAACGGTCACTTGGAATTTTAGTGCGGCGCGGCAAAATTCTGTTGTTCTTATAAATTATCTTACTAGTTTCAAAAAACCGATTATTACGGAAGGAGGTCTTTTAATGTATGGAGACGGAACCGATGTGGTTAAACATAGAATATTTGAGACTGCTTTAAATACTAAATTTTCAAAACAGGTCTCTATGCCTACACCTATTCCAACAGGAACACAAACCCGGACTTTTCTTGTCAGAACTTCTCCGACTGGATCAGAAGCTGTTGCAGGATATGTCGATTCTTCAGGCATACTATATATAATGTGTTTTGACGGATACGAGTGGACACAGGATTGGTCTGCAGTTGTAGGCGGAACGGGGGAGACAGGAAGATTTGATATTGCCTATGAAACAAATTCTGGTAAGATTGTAGTGCTTTACAGCACAAACAACAAACCAACAAATGAACTGGCATATAGAACTAAATCAGGATCAGTAGGCTGCGGAGGCGCAAACTGGTCAGTGCAGGTGAATTATAATCCTACTCAGCCCAAAGGAATAATTCAATGGGTGAAAATGGCATGGGACAGAAGGATAGGCTCCAATTTAATAACGGCAATTTATGCCGATGACGGATCCGGCCTGTCAAATGCCGTCTGGGATCCTACAGGCAATTCCTGGGTTCAGGGAAGCACTCTGGAAAATTCACTGGAGAATATAAGTACTGTACAGGATGTGGATAATTTTGATGTTGAGTATATGAGTCAGTCAGGTAATGTTATGGTAATGTGGGGATACGCAACAGGGCATGGAAGAAATGCTTCAAACGGAACAAAATATACTATATGTACCAATAACGGTGGGGCAGCAACTTATACCGGGTGTTCATGGGGTTCGATAATAACGCTTACTACCAACGACGCGGTAAATTTAGATATCTCGGCAAATCCCTCTGCTGCCTCAAATGAGATTATACTTGGTTCGGTTGGCTCAAATACTCCGGGATTGCAACTTGCTTACTGGAACGGAACCGTCTGGAACTCACCGGCGATTGCAGATACTACAACCGCCGCACCTTCGGCCGGGACAAAATTGGTGTCCACGGGATGGCTGGTCTTTACAACTTATAATAAACATGTGATTGCCTATCATGACAGCGGAGCAGGTAACATCGGCTGGTATGCAGGCAGCGGAGGCGCATTTACGCTTCAAACGGACTGGGCGCCATCTCCGCTTTTCACGACCAGTCAGAGATGGTACGACATTCAAATGAATCCAATTACTCAAAATCAATTTTTATTTTTCGTTACGGACAGCAGTAATTCATTATATGCAAAAAGATTATGGTTCCTGCGTATTGGAATAACCGATTATTTATTTTGGACTAATTCCGATACGGGCGGAATTACATCATCGTTATCACAAACAATAAGCAGTCCGTTTTCATTCGCATTTTGGAGGAATCTGACAGAATAATGAAAAATAACAGTAATAAATTATTAAATAATCAAAAAGGCTTCACTTTTATAGAGCTTATTCTATATGTGTCAATATTTGTAATGATGCTGGTTACAATAATACCTTTTTCCTGGGATATGATTTTATCAAGCCGCAAAAGCGCAGTACAGCAGGAAGTGAATTCTCAGGCGCGTTACATAGCAGAAAGACTTAAATACGAAGTGAGAAATGCGACGGGAGTCAGCGCTTTCTTCCCAACAATGATAATACTTAATACTTCAAATCCAGCCACGAATCCTACATGGATTATTGGAGGCGGAGGAGGACAAGTTTTGGTAAGGCAAGGAACTGGTAGCTTTGTTCCGCTTAATTCAGGAAATACCTATACAAATCTTGAATTTACCAATTACTCTTCGTCTGATTACAAAACAAAAAATATCCAGTTTATCCTGACAGTCACTTCAAAATTTGGGTCAGGAAATCAGAATAATGCGTCTACAAGCATAAGCAGTGATGCAGAGATAAGGAGTAATTAATATGCAGAAGGGTTATTTGGCAATATCAAGCATTATAATTATTACAGCCGTTGTTTTTGTAATCGCAGTTACGGTTTCCTATCTTTCTATTGGGGAAGGACAGACGGCTCTTTCTTTGACCAAAGCAGAGCAAAAGCTCAATCTGCAAGATAGCTGTGCAGAGGAATTGTTGCTTCGATTAAGATCAAATACGAATCCTGTAGCAGTAAATTTACCTGAAGGTGATTGCAATATTTTATGGAGTTCAGACGGGGCTGGTAATTATACTATTTATATAAATTCTTTCGGCAGTACTTATGGAAAATACTTCACTATTCTGGCAAACCGGGATTATTCCGTAACTGTGACATCATGGCAGCAAACTAATTAAAAGCAGATAAAATTTTATAAAAATTTTTCGAAATCTCACTTTTTAGCTTTAAAACTGGTACTTGACAAACGATTTTTTTTTATTCTAATATAGATATACATGGCAATTATCGCAGTTTTGGCAGTCGTGGTCTTTGTAGCCTTAAATCCTGCCCAAAGACTCGAGGATACAAGAGATGCCAAGAGAGTTTCTGATACCCAAACAATTCTTACCGCTATTCATGCCTCAATCGTAGACAATGCTGGTGCTCTTCCTTCTGGCCTTACTGCAGGCATGTCACAGACTCAAATCGGAACAGCGGCAACCGGTTGCGGAGGAACAGTGGGCGTGTGTTCGATAACTCCAACCGGATGTGTTGATCTAACTACTCCTCTTGCCAATTACTTGAATACTATTCCAATCGATCCAACGGGAGGAACCACCTATACAGCCGCAGAAACAGGTTACAGCGTAGTGGTCAGTGCTGCAGGACTTGTGACAGTGACAGCCTGCGGTACTGAAGGAGCAACCACAATTTCTGCTTCAAGATAATATATGAAAAAAATTCTTAACAAAACAAAATCTCTCAAAGGTTCATGGCAATTATCGCAGTTTTGGCAGTCGTGGTCTTTGTAGCCTTAAATCCTGCCCAAAGACTCGAGGATACAAGAGATGCCAAGAGAGTTTCTGATACTCAAAGTATCTTGACTGCCATTCATGCCTCAATCGTAGACAATGCTGGTGCTCTTCCTTCTGGCCTTACGGCCGGCATGGTCGAAAAACAGATCGGTACTGAACCTACAGCTGCTAATTGCGCTATTGCAACAGGTGGCTGCAACGTAGGAGCTACTAATGGCTGTGTAGATCTTAGCGGTGCTCTTGCTAATTATCTCAATTCTATTCCATTAGATCCGAGTAATGGCACAGCTGCTTTAACAGGATATTCTGTTGTGGTAAATGCTGCCGGTCTTGTTACAGTAAAAGCTTGCGGTACTGAAGGGTCACCAAATATCTCTGCCTCAAGGTAAATATATTCCTCTTTGATTTTTTTTCTGGAAATGCTACATTTAATATATGGGTCTTTTTAGTAAAAAGATTGTAGTTTTTCTTACCCAAAACGGTCTTGTCTTTTATAAAACCAAAAGAAAAGAATTCTTAAAACTCACATTTCCTTCTGAAATTTCTTCATACCAGGAAATATTAAATGAAAAAAAATTTGAGAGTCTGATAGCAGGTTTCCTGGCGCAATTTACCGAGAAAGAAAAAAAAGATGTTATTATGATTCTTTCAAGTAATCTCGTTTACTCAAAGGTAATCTCCAAAATCAAAACCCGAGAAAAAGAGAAGAGCGAGGAAGAATTCATAAAATCTCTTCCACTTGCAAAATTCCGAGTTGTTATAAAAACCATTCCTATGGGTAAAGACGAAATTATCTTTGCTACAAATAGAAGTTTCTATGAGTCTGTTGTAGGTATTTTTAGTCAAAACGGATTCGGCGTTCCGATTGTTGCTTCCGTAACGCTTTTTACTAATAGTTCGGTTAATAACGAATTGTCCCAAGCGCTTCTTAATGAGATAAGAAAAGAGTCAAAGGCACTTGAAGTCGGAAATTTTCTTTCGCTTGAAAACGAAATGGAGGCAGTTGAAGATGCACCAGATGAAGATGAGGAAGATGAGGAATTGAAACCCCATCAATCAATCAAGCAATATCTAATGCTTATTATTTCAGTTGCTATTTTGATAGGTGCGTTATCATACACATTAATAAGTTTAGGAATTATCAACAATCCATTTGGAGGAGGGAAAAATACTTCGGCAACCGACAGTGCTTCTTTAACCGCCATGCCGACAGCAACTCCAACTCTTTCTCCTGACATTGAAAATGCTCTGAATTCAGCAAGCAGCTCTGTATCCTTGACTCGAGAAACTGTAAAGATTCAGATTCTGAACGGCTCAGGTATTGAGGGGCAGGCAGGGACGATCGAAAGTGTACTTGCAGATTTAGGATATCTTGAAATTGAAACCGGCAATACAGATGCGATAAAAGAAATTACCGTCATTCAATATAAAAATGGAGTTTCCGATGAGATGCAAAGCGAAATTAACGGTGCTGTAAATGAGATATCTTCCAAGCCCGATGTTTTGAAAAACCAAACAATTGAAAATTTTGATATAATAATTACAACCGGTAGAGAATAATTATCTAGAGAAGGGAGGTGTTTAGATGATAGATACGATAACCAGTCCAGAACCGACAGCGCCTACAGTTCAAAGTTCAGAACAAGCAGTAACAACTGCACCAACACCTGTTCCAGAACCAATATCAACAACACAAGCACCAGGCATTGGGCCCGTACAGCCGGTTCAAACGACTGAAAGCGCAGCTGCACCAGAATCTTTAAGCGACAAATACGCGCATCTTTCAGAAGAGTTTAGAAAATTGACTCAAAAACAATATGAAAGTGATCTTGAGCCCGAAGAAGTGAAAAGAAAACGAGAGCTTACAGACATGGCTGAGTACGGTTTGTTTATAAAAGGCCAAAGAGAGGGTTTACTTGCTGAGAGAGAAAAATTATATCAAAATCATCGCAATGTTGTAGCACAAGAATTAGCAAACCCGGAAGAGTTATTAGAGGAATACCGAAGCTTAAATAGAAAATCATTAGGCTCAGAAGGATTAAGGCCTGAAGAAGTTGAGCGCTGGATGCATCTGAGACTGCTGGCAAATAGCGGCGCGTTCCAGAATCTTGAAAAAGCAGCCTAGTTTCAATCTAGTATCTTAGGTGATCTGCTATAATCTTCAATAACGCAGTTTCAATTTCGTATGCAGCATGACCAGTATGTCTACCGTCTCAGACGTGAGAGAAGTGCAGGAAAAAAATTAATCCGTCTTATAAGTTTTATATTTGTAGTTTTTATTTCTTTATTTTTCTTATTCTTTGCTTTTTTGGGAAAATTTACCAATTCTCCCTTGATATCTCCGCTTGCAAATCCTTTAATTTTCTCAAGTATTCCATTTCGTGATACCTTTGGTCGTGGAAATCAACTTAACACTATTATAAATAATATTTTAAAAAATAAAGCAGGGGATTATAGCGTGGTTGTTATTAATCTTAAAACCAATGAAAATTATTCATTCAATGAGCATAAATTGTTCGAAACCGCCAGTCTTTATAAACTCTGGATAATGTCTGTCGTCTTTGAGCAGATTGAAGAAGGCAGGCTTAAAAAAACAGATGTGCTTACAGAAAAAATTGAAGTCCTGAATGAGAAATTTAAGATTGCCACAGAATCCGCAGAGCTGACAGAAGGGGAAATCACGCTTCCGGTGGGCGAAGCCCTAAGACGGATGATTACAATTTCTGATAATTATTCGGCGCTTTTACTTACGGAAAAGATAAGACTTTCAAGTGTCACTTCTTATTTAAATCTTGAAGGTCTCAATGAATCAAAAATAGGGACAGTAGGAGGATCGCCGACTACAAGTGCATATGATACGGCTTTATTTTTGGAAAAACTTTATAAAGATAATAAAAACCTAAATGAAAACACAATAGAAATGCTTGCGCTTTTAAAAAATCAACAATTAAACAGTAAGCTTCCTAAATATTTACCGCAAAATTCTATAGTTGCCCATAAAACTGGAGAGTTGGGAGAATATTCGCATGACGCAGGGATTGTTTATACTAGTCGGGGAGATTATATAATAGTAGTTCTTACAAAAACTAAAAAAATACTTGAAGCAAATGAAATAATTGCTCAAGTCTCCAAGGCCGCCTACGACTATTTTCAGAGAAAATAATCTTCTAAGTGAAATCATATGTTATAATATTTTGTTTTTCATCTTCTGTATCTATATCGCTGGTACAAAAAGGTGTAAACATTTTGCACATTAAAAAGTAATGGAATAAGTTGGAAAATGAATTGGGTAGAGTAGGGTTTTCCCCGTCTTTTGATAAAGTTTATCGAGTGGCGGGGGGAACTCTTACATCTACACCATTCAAAAGCTAACAAGGAGGAATTTTGGTTACAATTTCTGTCATAAAAGCGGATATCGGCGGAATGGTCGGCCACTGCTCGTCTCATCCGGATATTCTCGACCTCGGTCGTGAAGAGCTGGAGAAGGCAAAGCAGGCCGGAGTTCTTGTCGATTGTCACGTCAGCCACTGTGGAGACGACATGTTTCTCATCATGACTCACGATCGTGGCGAGAACAACACAGAGATCCACAAGTTGGCGTGGGACACGTTTGTCAAGGGTACGGAACTGGCCAAGAAGCTCAAGCTTTACGGCGCAGGCCAGGACCTTCTGACGGACGCATTCAGCGGTAACATCAAGGGAGCAGGTCCCGGTTCGGCCGAAATGGAGATCGACGAGCGGCCGTCAGAGCCAATCATCGTCTTCATGGGCGACAAGACCTCAGCCGGAGCTTTCAACCTGCCGCTCTACAAGATGTTCGCGGATCCGTTCAACACGCCGGGGCTCGTTATCGGAGCGCCACTCCATGGAGGGTTTTCCTTCGAAGTCCAGGACGTCAAGGAGCACCTGCAGGTCACGCTTAACGCGCCGGATGAGATCTACGACATGCTCGTCTTCATCGGTTCTGGACAGCGTTACGCCGTAAAGCGCGTGCGCCATCGTGACTCCGGTGAGATCGCTGCGTGTTCCAGCACGGACAAGTTGTCCATGATTGCCGGCCGCTACGTTGGCAAGGACGACCCGACCATGATCGTTCGCTGTCAGGGAAATTTCCCGGCTGTGGGCGAAGTGCTCGAACCGTTCACCACTGCGTGGACAGTTGAGGGCTGGATGCGCGGATCCCACCATGGGCCGCTTATGCCTGTTGGCTTGAAAGACGCACACCCGAGCCGCTTCGACGGCCCGCCGCGACTCGTGTCGCTGGGATTTCAGCTTGCAAACGGCAAGCTTATTGGCCCGAACGACATGTTCGACGACCCGGGTTTTGACAACGTCCGCCAGGAGGCCAACGATATCGCCGACTACCTGCGTAAGCACGGACCATTCGAACCCCACCGTCTTCCCTTGGAGGAGATGGAATACACAACCATGCCGGACGTTGCCAAAAAGCTCGCCGACCGATGGACGCCACTATCCGATGAGGAAGCGGCTTCTACCACAAGGGTGCAACCTGTACCTGCAGGTTCACCTCCTCCGCCCGAGACGGAGCAACAACCCCGCTAGTGCAGGTGTGAGAGTTCCCCCTCTCAAATCTCTGCGTTTGGCGGATCAATTAACAGCCATGTTAATCCGAAAGGAGACTCCAATGCAAACTTATTCCCATTACATTTACCAGGAGAGAAGGCTCACAAAATTTTGTCAGGTTTCCTTGACTGCTACTCAGGCAATTGCGTCTGAATCAAGCTGGTCATCGTTACCTTTCATTATTTCTTCTCTCTTTTCCTTTGAAAATAAGCAGGGTGTTTGTTTTTGGAGGAGAATTTATGTCAATTATTCTCAGGGCTTTGTTGCAATTTTCCAAGTGGAAGTTTAATTGTAAATTTTGTTCCCTTAGCTAACTTACTTGTTACTTCGATTTTTCCCCCATGCGCTTTGATTATCTCCTTTGATATATAAAGTCCGACTCCCAAACCCTTGTATTGATTATTGGAAATGCCCCTTCGGAAAAGATCAAATATGTATTTCTGATTTTGTTTGGAGATCCCAATGCCCTCGTCTTTTATGATAAACTCTGCAAAGCTTCGATTTTTTCTTAACTTTATTTGAATTGGCTTGTGATCGCCATATTTAATTGCGTTTGAAATTAAGTTTGAAATTGCCTGCGCTATTCTTATCTTATCCCAATTACCAGTGATCTTTTCTTTTGCATCATAAATTACTACATAATTTTCGCGTCTTATTCGCTCAGAGAAGTCGTTCAAAACGTTCTCCACCAACTTATTAAAATCAATTTTTTCATATTCAAGATTAATTTTTCTGGTTGCGACTACAGAAACAGAAAGCAAATCATTAATCATTTTTGAAAGTCTTTTTGTTTGATCTTCAACACTTTCAAGCATTTTGAGAAGACTTTCAATAGAGAAATGCGCAAGTGAAACATTGCGGATATTATGAAGAGCCGTTTGTGTTTGAAGAAGCATCGATGTGAGGGGGGTCTTGAGCTCATGAGAAGCAATAGAAATAAATTCGTCCCGCGATCTAAGTTCATTTAAACGTTTTTTACTCTCCTCTTCAAGATTTACTACTTCCATACGGAGCTCTCTAATTAGTTTTTTGTACTCAAGTGTTTTATCTTTTCTTTTTCCAATGTCTATAAGAAAACTTATAAAGGTACCTTCTATTATTACTAAAATAATTTGAATAACATCATAAAGATCAAATACTAAAGGAGATTTTTCCGGGGATAAAAAGAAGTAATACATTGCAGCTGCCCCAATAATAGTTGAGAGAGTCCCGGCACTTACCCCGCCATTCCATGCACTTAGGGCAACAAGAGGCGCGAAAAAAAGATATGATGCGCTGGTTGTAAAGGGAGGACCAATTTGCATTGCAAGAACAAGACCTGCTAGAGGCAAGACAACTGCGAGTATATGGTCCAGTAAAAATCGATAGAAAGTTTTTTTATTTTTAATCCCAATTTTTCCAAAAGGTAAAATTGATTTCATCATATCAAAATATACCATGTCCTGGATTAATAGACTAGTCTATTTTAATCAAAAAATAATTTAAATCAAATACTATTTTTTGAAAGGGAATATGGCTCTTACCTTTTTCTTACACTTATATTACAAAAATATTTGTAAGCGGGAACTAGACTAGGGTGTGAATGATTTCCTAGGTAAAAATAAAGTATTTATTATCGATGATGATACCTCAATCTTACAGGTGATGGAAGAAATGATAAGAGAAGAAGACTACGAAGTTAAAATTTTTACAAACGGAAAAGATGCAATTGAAAAAGCAAAAGAAGATGAACCCGATATTGTAATATTGGATTATTTTCTGCCGGGAGAAAATGCAGCGGAGATTGTCAGTAAATTACGATCAATTGCCGGAGATAAATTACCAATACTTTTGATATCGGCAAGTATGCAGGCAAAGCTCATGGCGGAGAAACTAGCGGTAAATGAATTCATTCCAAAGCCCTTTCAAAGAGAAATCTTATTTGAAGCTATCAGGAAGAACATATCGTAATTTGGTATAATATGCGAGCCTTATGCTAAATTGATATGAAAAAAATTCTAATTGCTGAGGACGATAAAACAATAAGGGAGACTATTAAAGATTTTTTGTCTGATGGTCATTATTATGTTGAGACAGCAGAGGATGGAGCAGAGGCACTGCAATCAACCAAAAAAAATCAGCCTGATCTTATTATTCTTGACCTAGGGTTGCCAAAGATTACAGGAGAGGCAGTCTTGAAGGAAGTGAAAAAACTTTATCCCGATATTCCTGTAATTATTCTTACTGCAAGAAATCAGTCAATAGATGTCGTCAGGGGATTTAACTTGGGAGCAGATGATTATATCGCCAAGCCGTTTGAACTTGAAGAGCTTTTGGCGAGAGTAAGAGTCAAGCTTAAAGATAAACAAGACAAGAAGCTTCAAGCAGATGATTTAATTCTTGATCCTAAATCAATCGTTGTAACAAGAAATGGAATTCAAATATTTCTCACACCGCATGAATTTAAACTTTTACATTATTTACTTGTTAATAAAGGTAAGGTGCTTACCCGAGAGATGATTCTAAATAGAGTATGGCAATATTCCTTAGATGTTGACAGCAGGGTTGTAGATGTATATGTAGGATACCTTCGTAAAAAAATAGACAGCAATAGTTCTAAAAAATTAATATCTTCAATTCGCGGTTTTGGATACGTTATAAAAGATTAATCTTCTATTCCTTCCCCAACTCTTACAATTTTATCGTTTGTTATTTACTGCCGAACTTTATTATTGCCTGGTTATAGAGAGGAGGTGATAAAAAGTGGCACAAGACAAAAAGAAAAGAGGAGACGAGGAACACGAAGAAATGGAAGATGATCAAACAAAGGGCGGTCAGGCATCTTACAGAGGAGAGGATATGGAGGAAAACGTCGGTGTAGAAAGTGACTCGGGGGACATCGATGAGGAAGATCTAGAAAGATGACAAACTTTATAGAAGGGCCTCCGTTTAGCGGGTAATCTAGGGCATGAAGATTACCCGCTATTTTTATTAAAATCTCGAAGTAAATTTTACATTTTTCTTACGTTAATTTTCTTTTTGTATCATATTTCTTTTCTATATTTTATACATAATTATGAAAAGTATAAGTATAAGCTCTACAAATATAAGCATACAGTCAATAGGAAGGATAAACGCAGCACTCCTTTTAACAGGAGTAAAGATGTTTGAAGTAAAAGTTAAAAATTACCTAAGTGGTGTTTTAAAAAGAACGTTTATTTATAGTTTTTGGGATGTATTGACAGCACCGGTTAAATAGAAGGGAACAAATATGCAAACTCTCATCGGAATTTTTAATGAAAGACATAATGCTAACTTGGCAATAATAGAACTTGAAAGAAGTGGTTATAATACCAAAGATATTTCTATTGTTATCAAAGAAGAAAAAGGAATCATGGGTGCAAAAGGAGGGGCAGTCGTCACAGATGCGGCTCTTGGTGCAAGCGCAGGTTTATTACTAGGAGGCCTGGCAGGACTGTTGGTTGGTCTTGGCGCGATTATTTTGCCTGGAGTAGGTGCGATTTTAGTCGGAGGACCAATCGCCGCCGCACTAGGCCTTACAGGAGCAGCGGCAACGACTATCTCAGGTGCCGCGACAGGTGTTTTGGCTGGAGGATTAGTAGGAGCGCTTGTTGGTTTGGGACTTCCTGAAGAGGTTGCCAGGGAATATCAGAAGAAAATAAAAGAGGGAGCTGTTCTATTGGCGGTTCCTGCTCATTCTGAAAATGATACCCAGAATATTAAGGAAATTTTCCAAAGATTCAATGTAGATCAGATAAGAATAATATAAAAGATTTCATAAAGAATGAAAGAATAAAGAGGGAGGTGATATTTTTTACATGGGACTTATACTTTGGATTATTTTAGGCGCACTGGCTGGTTGGATAGCATCTGTGATGATGCGGACTAATGCCAAGCAGGGATTTCTTGAAGATCTTTTCTTCGGAATTGCAGGAGCAGTTGTTGGAGGATTAATTTTTGGTTTATTTGGACAGCCGGGAATTATGGGTTTTAACATATACAGTCTTGTAGTAGCAGTATTGGGATCAGCAGCTCTGATATATATAGGAAGACTCATGAGACATACTTGAAAGATACATTTAAATTAAATATATCTATATGTTTATGTTTTGGTATAATTTAATAAATGGATCTAGGAAATTCCCATTATAAACTTCTAAAAAAAGAATGGGGAAAGAGGCATAAAAGTATTCGGAGTAAATTTGAGGAAAAGCATAGAGAAGCTCTGAATAAATTGTCAGCAGGTGCCGCAAGCCTAATTCTTCTGTCTTCAAGCCTTAATCCAGCTACCGCTCTTGCTGCGGCCACAACTCAAACTCCTCCGCCCTTAATTGAAGAAAAAAATAAAGTTGAAACATTTCTAAAAGAATTAAATTCAATTATTCCACAGAATGTCAGGCCGTTAAATCCCGAAGAAGAGGCAACTATCTCTGCCAAATTATCAGAGTTTTTTGGTATGGACGTAATGCCCGCTATTAACGGACTTCGTCTCAATAGAACCTATGGAGTTATAGGAGCAGAGCAGCATCTTATCAGATATCCGGGCGACAACATGGCTACACATTTTACGTCGATCATAAACAGTAATTTATTTTACTCGTCCGGTATGGCGCCAGGCAGAGGAGCATGGGGATACTTTGCCAATTCAAAAGGGGAGTTAACCCCGGCGGATATAGAAAAGGAAAGATGGTATATTGCGGTTCAGACTTTTGCAGCTTTGGATTACAATAAAAGACTTAGGGAATACAGAGATTTTTTCAAATATAGAAAAATGCTAATTGTAAATCCATTGACCGGCCAAAGTGTAGTTTCAGACATTGCCGATGCCGGGCCTGCGGTTTGGACGGGAAAGCATTTGGGAGGATCCCCTGAGGTGATGCATTTTCTGGGTTTATCCGAGGGTCCAAGAAAAGGCGCAGTTTTGTACTTTTTTATAAACGATCCGGATGATAAGATTCCTTTAGGACCTATCAATTTAAAATGAAAAAATATTTTTATAGTCATTTAATAACGTTGGATATATTAGAAACTGAACTTGATACGCTTATCTTATCCAAAGAGGAGAAAAAAGAGCTTCTTGATCTTGCTCATCAAAGCATTCATCATACAGTAGTTGATGCTATACTTTCTCACCTGTCAGACGAGGATAAAGAGATATTTTTAAGGCTTCTTGCTGAGGGAAATCATGACAAAGTATGGGAACATTTAAATGAAAAGACAGATAAGATAGAAGATAAAATTATCGAAGCAGCTGAAGAGATAAAAAAACAACTCCACTCAGATATTAAGAAAATCAAAGGAAAATAATCTGCTATAATTATTCTGTAAACTACCCTTTACATTTTAAGTATGGCAGATAAAGTTGTAAATGAATTACAGAGTATAAGGGTTAAAAATAACATGACTCAAGAACAACTTGCCTTTAAGATCGGTGTGACGCGCCAGACCATAATTGCAATAGAGAAGGGGAATTATACGCCTTCGGTTCTGCTCGCGCTTAAGATTGCCAAATATTTTCATATGCCGGTTGAGAAAATTTTTAACATAATAAATTAATATGGTCATTGAAACAATCAGCTCTGTTTTTATTTTAAGTATAGCCATTTTTTTCTTAAACAATAAAAGTTTAAGCATGCCTATGACTGTGCAATCCACGCTTATAGTAGGAATTATTGTAGCTTTTTTGATTTTTTCGGCATATATTTTTAGAGAAAAATCCAAGGATGAGAGAGAATCAATCCATATTCTTACTGCAGGAAGAATCTCATATTTAGTGGGTGTGGGAGCACTGATTCTTGGTATAGTTTTTCAAGCGCTTGTGCATAATATTGATCCGTGGCTTATAATTGCGCTCTGCGCTATGATTACCTCAAAGCTTCTTTCAAGAATCTATTCCTACTTCAAAATGTAAAGTCTACTTGACATTTATATTTTTTTAGATTACTCTAAATTAGAGGAGGTGAATGAATGAAAAACCCAATTATAATTTTTATAGTCGTTCTAATTCTTGCATTAGTGGGATTTGGCGCATACAGTCTTTCTCAAAAATCGGTATCTCAACAAGATTCAATGATGAAAGATGGAAGCCAAGATTCCATGACAAAGGAGGAGATCTCCAGTCAGGATGAAGACGTAATGATAAGAGGCAAAGACAGTTCCCGATATGTTGAGTATTCAAAGGCAGTTTTAGATGGAACGGTGAGCACGAGAAGAGTCTTGTACTTTTATGCAAACTGGTGCCCGACCTGCAGACCCGCAGATGCGAGTTTTAAGCAAAACGCAAGTAAAATACCCGAAGACGTGACACTGATTCGAGTCAACTATAATGATACGGACACAGATCAAGAGGAAAAAGATTTAGCAAAAAAGTACGAAATTACTTACCAGCATACATTTGTCCAGATAGACAGTTTCGGAAAAGAAATTGTTAAATGGAACGGCGGACAAATAGATGAATTATTGACAAATATTAAGTAAGTTATGATTTTACTTGTCGCATTTGCATTTTTGGCGGGGATCGTAACAATACTTTCCCCTTGTATATTACCGCTTTTGCCGATCATTCTGTCTTCTTCTGTCGATACCACAGGAAAAAGAAGACCGCTTGGCGTGGTCGTAGGGTTTGTCTTAAGCTTTACCTTTTTCACCTTATTCCTTTCAATAATTGTAAGACTAAGCGGTATTCCTGCCGAATCCTTGCGTTTCACTTCAGTCTTTATTTTGATTATATTCGGCTTAAGTTTATTTGTTCCGAGAATCCAAGTATGGATGGAACAAGTGTTTAGTAAGTTAAGCCGCTTTGCTCCGAATGGACAGACCAAGCATGGATTCTTCGGAGGCTTAATTATTGGATTGTCTTTGGGGCTGCTTTGGACTCCGTGTGTCGGGCCAATACTCGCATCAATTATATCCCTGGCAATTACCGGCACTGTTACGCTTCAGACATTTATAATCACTTTTTCTTATTCTCTTGGAACTTCTATTCCGATGTTTATCATTATGATCGGCGGTCAGAATATATTAAAACGTGTTCCATGGCTCGTGGCAAATTCTGCAAGGATTCAGAAGGCTTTCGGTGTCGTCATGGTCATTACTGCGGTTGGAATTTTCTTAAATCTTGACAGAAAATTTCAGACTTTTATTTTAAATACATTCCCAAATTATGGCGTAGGACTGACTAAATTTGAAGACAATCAGACGGTTAAACAATTACTCAGGAAAATAAATCAAAAACCAATTGAAGAAAATAAGATCGGAAAGCCGATGTCAGAGCTTACACTGCCTAAGGGTCCAGTTGCACCTGAAATTATTCCCGGAGGAATCTGGTTCAACAGCAAACCGCTTAGGCTTTCAGAGCTTCGAGGAAAAGTAGTCGTGATTGATTTTTGGACCTATTCCTGCATAAATTGTCAGCGTACATTTCCTTATCTTCGAAGCTGGTGGGGAAAATACAAAGATAAGGGGTTGGTTATTATAGGTGTTCATTCGCCTGAATTCGAATTTGAAAAAAATGAGGATAATCTGGCGCAGGCAATTTCTGACTTTGGACTTGTCTATCCGATTGTCCAGGATAATGATTTTGCCACTTGGCAAGCATACAACAACCGCTACTGGCCGGCAAAATATTTTATTGATAAGGACGGACTAATCCGCTTCACCCATTTTGGAGAAGGCGCATATGATGAAAGCGAAAAAGTAATTCTTCGGCTTCTGTCGGAAACCGGTTCTGCTGTTTCCAGCGAATCTGTTTCAAATCCGAAATACGAAGTATATTCAAAAACTCCGGAGACTTATTTGGGTTATTTACGAATTCAAAATTTTGCTTCACCCGAACAAATATATGAAGATGCAAAAGGTATTTATACAGCACCTCAAATTTTACAAAATAATTATTTCGCCTTCGATGGAGAGTGGAATATTATGTCAGAATATGCGAACCCTGCCAAAGATTCCAAATTATATCTGAATTTTGAATCAAAAGAAGTTTTTCTGGTAGCCCGGCCGAAAAGCAAAGCCTCACGTTTTAAAGTTTATCTCGATGGGGAAGTAAAAGATTTTGGTGAGGATAATCGCAATGGGGTAGTGAATGTTGATTCTGACAGACTGTACAAACTTATAAATTTACCGACTCCCGGACGCCACAATTTAAGGATTGAATTTGAAGACGGGAATACCGAAGTTTACGCGTTCACATTTGGGTAAATCTTATTGATTTTTTTTAATATCAAAAAGTTTATTTTTTGATTTTTCTCCTGACAGAAGCTTTACGCAATTTCTTTTTACTTTAAAATATTCCGCCAGTGATTCAGCTACTGCTTTGTTTGCCCGTCCTTCAAGAGGAGGTTGATTTACATAAACATGAAGAGTATCTAAGAGATCTTTTTCAATTCTTGGTTTTTTCGAATTGGGATGCACAACAATCGCAACTTTCATGCTACTATTATAATACATTGCTTTTATCAACTTTTTCACGTTTTTGTTATTGACAATTGTGTATCCAGTGTATATACTTTAGATATTATGCAGACTGTTATTCATATAAAATCAGATAAAGAAGTAAAGGAAAATGCTCAAAAGGCAGCTAAAGAGCTCGGACTTACCCTTAGTGATGTTATTAATGCATCTCTTCGAAATTTCATAAGAACTAGAGAGGTTATTTTTTCTCATACTCCCCGTATGACTCCCGAGCTTGAAAAAATAATTGCAAAAGTTGAGGAAGACATAAAGCACAATCGCAATATTTTCGGACCGTTTGAGACTCCTGAAGAAATGGATAAATTCCTCGACTCACAATGACTATCCGCGCTCACAGAAAGTTTGTCAAAGACTATAATAAACTAACTAAATCTCAAAAGAAAAAATTCAAAGAAAGAAGAAACCTGTTCCTACAAGATGAATTTAGTCCGATTCTCAATAATCACGCCTTAACCGGAGAATATAAGGGTTTTAGGAGTATAAATATTTCAGGAGACTTACGGGCAATATTTAGAAGAGAAAAAGATTCGGTATTGTTTATTGTGCTTGATAAACACAGCAATCTTTATGGATAAAATTAATTCTGCTTGATTTTCCACCCTAACCCTTGATTTTAATTTTGATTTTTGGTATATTTCTACCTTATTATGGAAGCAGGAAGGAATTTTGGAATTGTAAGCTCCGAGCAACTGGAAACATTTGAAAATCTAGGTGATCGTGAAAAAAATGCTGTTGCAATTGCTTTGGAAGGGATTCATCGGTGGCAGACAGAAGGAAAGAAGCCACATGCAATAAGGGTTGAGATAACAGAAGAAAAACCATTTGATTTGCGGTCATTTACCAGCTTCATGCATGAAATGGGAATAGATATTGTTGGAACACTTGAAGAGGTTGGTGCTAATGCTGTAATTTTTCAGCCCAAACCGTACGACGACAGAGAGCGATCAATCTTGGGCGGTGCGATAGTGATTCCTGATGGTCTTCAGAAATATTTCAAATAAAACAAGAACTGCTTGATTTTCCACCCCAACCAGCGCATAATTTCCCTCATCAGAGATGAGAGTATACAGAAAAAAAGGACTTAAAATAATAACTGATAAATCAGACGAGAAATTTCTTCAACTTCCAGTTTTTGAGGGACTATCCATGCTGGATTGTGCTCGCGCAATTAAAAAACTAATGAAAAACGTTGAAGAGCTTCTGGATATATGCGATTTTTTAATAAAAAAAGGTAAAAGGGAGAGATCCGTAATTTATGTTGCTACTGCAATTGAAGAACTTAGTAAGATTGACTTCTTGCATACAGAAGCAACATTAATTGAAATAAATTTTAACTCTCGACGAAGAAAAAGGAAAATGTTTGAGAATAATTATGTCAGGCATTCACGAAAGCTATCCCATGGTTTAACAACTTTTAAAGAGTTTAATTTAGAACAAATTACTAACATGTTTAAAATTTCCGACGAAGAGAGTAAAGAATTATTGAGGGCTAGAAATAATTCATTATATGTTGAATTTGTAAAGGGAAAATTTATACGACCCAAACAGGGATTTTTAAAGAATAAATATATAGTAAAAAATTTGGACTTATTAATAAATAAGGCAAGAGAGAAGTTAAAATTTTATAAGAGTTATCTAGGAGAGTCATCCAAAGACATTAAATCGCGTCTTAGGGGAATAAGGGGTATATTTAGTCTACCTTTGGTGCTTGATAAAAAAATGCCATGGAGTAAAAAGAAGCCTTCGATTGAATTTAAACAGTTAATGCGTGCAATAGAGAAAAGAAAGCAGGGCAGGTAGGTAATTCTCTGCTTCTTTTGTACTTCGGTTTCGCTCAGTATAAAGCAGCGTGGTATAATTTCTTTATGTTGTTGATTCTTACTGGACCTGCCGGAGCAGGGAAAAATACAGTTTCTAAAATATTGTCATCGGAAAGAAAAAAGTGTGCGATAGTTGACGTCGATACTGTCCGTCATATGATTACAAAGCCTCATCGAGCTCCGTGGGACGGTGAAGAAGGACAAAAACAAGTTGCTTTGGGAATAAGAAATGCTTGTATTTTGACAAAAAATTTTATCGCTGAAGGGTTTGATGTAATTATTCTTGATGTTATAACAGATGAGATAGCAAGAATATACAAAGAAAGTCTTTCACAATTTAATCCAAAAATAGTTTTGCTTCTGCCAACGCTTGAAGAAACTTTAAAAAGAAATAAGTCGAGAGATTTTACTCTTGAAGAAGAAAGGGTAAAAATTCTTCATATGGAGCAAGGTAAGCTGAAGGAATTTGATGAGAAGATTGACAGTACGGAATTAACGCTGGAGGAGACAGCAGACAGAATAAAGGGCGTGGTATAATTCCCTCGCCATTTGCAATTAAAGCAGAATAGTTTTAAAATACAAGCCTCAATATGCAGCAGCACGAAGGCGAGAAAGATTATTCCCGAGCAACCCCGCAGGAACTTCAAGGAGAGCTTAGATCTCTTTTTAAGTTGATACCATCCACTGCGTTTTCCGAGGGGAGAGCGACTGATGTAGATGTGGATCAGTTATCGGATGCCTTAGGGTTGCCAGTCCCTGATCCAGATACAAGCGATATTAGCAGGGTGGTAAAAGCCTTAGCTTCAATGGCGAGAAGGGAGGGTTCTGAGTTGACGGATGTTTTGAATGGTAGATTTCAAGCATTGCTTGTATATTCTGGTATGCCGCTTGGAGTGCAGGAAATATTGGGAGGAATATTTAGGGAAACATCAGTTTGGGGAACAGGTAGTCTGCCGTATAAAGCGCTTGCTGATTTCTTGAAAATTGATAATGCCGAATCAAGTGGAATATTTGATCCCGCCAATGCAAAGGCATTAGCAAGGGAATTCCTCCATGAAAATAGGAGAGACGGAATTTTTCCTGCAACATCTTCAGAGCAAAGAAAAGCAGTCGAAAAGGCAAAACAAGATTTCAGAGATAAATATCACGAAGAACCATAATATTCGAAATTTGGGCGTGGTATAATTTCCTCATGCCGGTTATATTTTCGGAACATGTGAATCTTCCTCTTTTCTGCCGAGAAAAGAAGCAAAAGCTCTCGCCAAGCCTTGCCTCATGCTTTTAAGATTAAACTCGCTTATCGGGTGATAACACCCCCTCCGAAGTTCTCGGGTTCCCCCTGATGCGCTCATTTAATCTCTCATGCATTCGACATACGGATTGCCGAATTAAAATGATAGAATAATAATATGAAATTTAAATACGATACAAAAGTTGACGCAGTATATATTGAATTAGCAAAGGGGGATATGAGAGTACGCGGAAAATTTCCGATGCTATCTTAATGGATGAAGATAAGAAGGGAAAAGTTTTGGGAATTGAGATTTTAGATGCTACGAAAAATATAAACGCTTTTGACCCTAAGGATCCCAAATTTTCCATCAGTAGTCAGTAATTTTTCTACAGAATGCCTGAGTTATCAAAGGGCTTCTTTCCTCTCCGTGGTATAATGGTCTTGTGAAAACCATTCGGCAGGAATATTTGATTAATGCTTCTGTTGAGCGGGTTTGGCGAGCGCTTGTTGACCCCAAAGAAATTGACAAATGGGGAGCGGGTCCTGCCAAAATGGATGATAAAGTAGGTACGAAATTTTCACTTTGGGGCGGGGAAGTCCACGGTACAAATACCAAAGTGGAAAAAAATAAATTATTGCAACAAGATTGGTTTGGCGGGGATTGGAAGGAACCATCGATAGTAAGATTTGTACTTTCTGAAAAAGAAGGAAAGACCAAAGTAGAGCTTGTTCATGAGAACGTTCCAGATGATGAGCATGATGACATAGATGATGGTTGGAAGCGATATTATTTAGGCCCTCTTAAGAAATATTTAGAAAAATAATTTTCTCTACTTTTGGCGCAGTTTACACAGTTTGTTATAATAGTCTTGTGGTTATAACTAAAGATAAGCCGTTCACAAAAGACGAGATTAAGCAATTGCAGGAGCAGTTTGAAATTTACATAAAAACAGTTATAGATATCAAAAGAAAAATTTGCTCTGCAGGCTGTGATCGTCATTTTGACTCTGAAAAAATATTATTGGAAGGTGGTTCTCATCAGTCAGATTTATGGGGTGGAGGACTGGATTTGGAGACAAAAGTTATCGATTTTAAATCCTTCATTAATATCCGTCCGAGCGATAGCAATAGAAGTAATGAGATTCATAATGAAAAGACAAGAAAAGAATTTGAAAAACTCATGAAATACTTTTTTGAAGAGATCTTATGAACAAAACCTTTATCTCATTATCCTCTCTATCGATGGATTTAGAGCGCGTAGCCATAGGTTACCAGAGAGGCTCGATAAGAATGGCAGAAAGGTTCCTGAAAGAAGCGTTTGCGCGACGAAACGAAATCGATAAGGAAGCGGTCAAGCCTTATATAAGGAAAATACTAAATACTCTCGATAAAATAAATATAGAAAAAGATATCATGAGAAAAGCGGAAGATGCGTTGATGTACAGCATACTTTTTCAAAACGCCTCAATTGTTGGCTAATTTTAAGAAATTATTATAAATATGGGAGCGGAAAATTCTCGGTTTTTTCCGAATTCATTCTCTAAAAAAGAAACCAGAAGAGTATTCCTGGGAAGGGGAGTAAAAATAGCGGAGGGGGGTGCTAGTATTTATTTTGTAGCGAAAGTCTTCGGATTTCCCGCAATTAGCCCCGAACAGCCAACCTTCGAGAGAATTGACCAAATAACTTTTGACGAACTTAGCAAATACGAAGGATTCGAGACAGTTGCTCACAACGGAGGAAACTTAAGACCTTTTTACAGACAATTTAAGCGAACCGGCTGTAATTTTATTGAAACTGATGCTTATACCTATCGTGGCAAAGTCTATGTAGGGCATGAAGAATATTTTGCAGGGGTTGGATTGGATCGCTCCCAGGGCTCTATTACTCTTTCAAGACCGAGCCGCAAGCTTTCCACAGTGATTCAGGAAATTAAAAAAGATGGTTATAAAGTGCTTATTGATTTTAAGGACACTGATTCGCCAGGGCCGGTGCTTGATATTCTTGAAGAAAATCAAATCTCCGATGCGGTTTTTAGTGGCGAGGCATGGTCGGCATTGGGGCAAGTTAGAGAAAAGCAGGGAGGAGACGCTTCAAATCTTTTTTATACTATTCAAAACGAGAGAAACATAGATACCTTTTTCGTTCATGACGGGTTTCCCGACGGTCCATTTGGAATTTCTCTTGACGCAGAAGTTGCATCGGAAGAGAATATTAGTCGTTTTCATGAAGCAGGAGGAACAGTTTTTGTCTATGTGGTAAAGACAGCAAGGCAAGCGCTTAGAGTTTTGGGAAACGGTGCAGACGGCTTGATAACAAATAATCTTACACTTCTTAGTCTTCAGGCAAGAACAGCCTAAATGGTTTTAAAAGGTTGGGGTAGTAAGCCAAGAGCAATCATTACATTTTTATGTTGATTCTTATCAAGTGGCATTAAATTTTCAATGCCTTCCAGTAGCCCTCTTTTTAAGTTCGAAAATTCAGATTCTCGTGAAAGTTCCATGACCCAAACAGGGTAATCCGAAGCGGGATGTTCTTGTCCATCTTTTCCAATCAAAGCTCCAGCTTCTCTAACCTCCATTAAAACATCTTTACTTCCCAATGGAAGAGAGATAAAAAATGTTCTTTGTTTTCGGATGGAAGAGAAACGATCTCTATTTAAGAAACCAACTTTGTGGGTTATGACTGGAGCTATTAGTCCCATGTATGGCCCCTGGGGATTTTGTTCGTCAAAATCTCGGGGAGGAATTATGGGTAAATGGCATAGAGTTGCTGAAATATTTTTTACTATGCCCAAAAACCCGCTTTCCAAAAGAAACCTTCTTGCTTCCTCGAATTCTAACTGAAACTCATTAACTGATCGTAATGAAGCCTCGATCATAGCTGAATTATATACCTTCTAATATTTAAGTCAAGAATCTCAAAATGCCTGTTGATTTAGGATAATTTGTGTTATATTATAGTTGACTATTAATTGTTTTTGCTCTGGTACATCTATTTGCAGATGTATTTCAGGAAAAAACAAATCGCACATTGAAATTTGGAATAAGTGTGATGAATTGAGTGCGGGTAAGGTTTTCCCCGCTTTTTGACAAGGCTTGTCAATTGGCGGGGGGAACTCTTGCATTTGCACCAAATTCACAATACGGAGGTGTTTATCGGATTCATCACAATTTAATATATCAATCCCGACAGGTCCGTAACAGGAGGTCTTATGTCCTTTGAGACAGTAAGATGTCGACAGGGGAGATCTCTTCTTGGACTCATGGCGTGTGTGGCACTTGCTGCTATCTGCGGCTTCTTCGCTTTGATGCCCAGTCAGCATTTGACTCCGCAAGCCAGAGCAAGTCCCGAAGTCTCTCTCGCCAGTTCGTCTCAGGCGACCATCGTCAATCTGGACGTGTCCCAGGGAATATTACACCCGTTCACGTCAGGTCAGGGTCTGGACGACTCTATCCGCAACAGCGCCGACATTGCTGACAACACGGCTGCTTCATGCGGATCGCACGACTGCACGGACATCGGCGCCATGAGCATGGCTCATAGTCCATTAACCAATGACGTGGGTCTTGACTCTTCGATCACCGGCTCATCTCGGGACTCTCCAGTTACTACGATTCCGCAGACGCCAACGAGCCTGCGTGACAGCTGGATCGTCTCATCGATTACCGGCGACGTCGTCGACATCCTTCGTTATGCACAGTCACTTCAGCTGACCATCATTGCAGCTGTTGTTCTGGGCACTGCGTTAACCTACGGCCTGCATCGGCGATGCGGAAAGGCAGGGGTGTTTTTCTCTGATCGGCTTGCCGGCACTTCTGCCGCCAGTTCCTGAGCACGCCGACGCCAGACAGTCACTCCCGACAGTAGCGCTTGCGCGCTGGTTCACCTCCCTTTGACGGCGATGCGAGCGCTTCGCTGACAGTTTCGGCTGAAAGAACTAGGTGTTGTCATTTCACCCCCTCGGGCAATAGCCTGGTGATTCAGCTGCATTGACGCAGATGTGAGAGTTTCCCCCCTCTTGCTCTCTTGCGATATGCATGACAAACCACCACCAAACAACTTATTCCATCACAGAGAGAAGATCTCAAATTTTGTCTAGTTACTAAGACTGCACATCAGACAAATGCGTCTGTACTTGCTGGTCTTCGTACCTCAACAAAATTTCTTCTCTCTTTTCCTTTGAAAATAAGCAAGATGTTTATTTTTGAAGGAAAATTTTCAATTTAATCTTCTGCTATAATGTCCTCAAAGAATATGAAAATTAAATTTATTATTTTTGGATTGCTATTGGTTATTTTGGTTTTAGTTTTTTTTATTATTAGAAATAAGACCCAATCTCCTTTAAGGATAAATCAGAAACAAGAAACAAGCTCGCAGTCTATTAAGATTGATGAAAATGAGAAAGTCAAAGTTATTGCAGGAAACCTAGATACTCCTTGGGGGATTACGTTTTTGCCTGACAATAGTATGTTGGTTACCGAGCGAAAAGGACAAGTAAGACTTATTAATCGTAACGGCATGCTTGATCCAAAGCCTGTGGCAGTATTTAATCAGGTCAGGGAAATCGGAGAGGGAGGACTCTTAGGAATTGCACTTCACCCAAATTTTTCTTCGAATCATTTTGTCTATTTTTACTACACTTATAGCGCAAATACAAACAACACGTTTAACAGAGTTGCAAGAATGGTCTACCGAGACAATAAGTTAGAAAATGAGCAAGTTATCGTCGATCGAATTCCGGGGGCATCGAATCACAACGGCGGAAGAATTAAATTCGGACCGGATAAAAATTTATATATAACAACAGGCGATGCTCAAAATTCTTCTCAAGCGCAAAATACTAATTCTTTGGCAGGAAAAATTCTCAGAGTGACAGATGAAGGAAAAGCTGTTTCGGGAAACCCTTTTAATAATTTAGTTTATTCTTACGGACATCGAAACCCACAGGGGATTGCCTGGGACAATCAGGGAAGACTTTGGGCAACCGAACATGGTCGGTCAGGAGTTTTATCAGGATTTGATGAGTTAAATCTTGTCGAGCCTGGCAAAAATTACGGCTGGCCCACGATTGAAGGAGATAAGGCAAGAAGCGGAATGGAGATTCCCAAACTTCACTCAGGACCGACTGAAACCTGGGCGCCATCTGGTATGGCAATTCTTGAAAATTCAATATTTTTCGCAGGCCTTCGAGGAGAAACTTTATATGAGGCAGTCGTAAAGGGGGATAATATTGAACTTAAAAAACATTTCAAAAGCCAGTTCGGCAGAATAAGAGAAGTAGTTTTAGGTAGTGATAACATGCTTTATATAACTACAAGCAATCGGGATGGAAGAGGAACGCCTGATACCTCGGACGATAGAGTGATTAGAATTAATCCCAATTAAACAGAATTTAGTAAACCCCGGGCTTCTTTGAGGCTAGAATTATAAAAGACCGCCTTTTCAAATTCAGACCGTGCTTCTTGAATTTTCCCCTGGGCTTGATAAATTTTCCCCCTTAAGATATAAAGTTCGGAAAAGGCTCGATTTGCATTGCTTAGAATCTTGTCGGTTAGAGAGAAGACTCTGTCGTAATTTCCCAATTCAAAATAAGCCTGAATCGGTTCTATCTGATACCAGAGTGTCCGGAAGGGAAGAAGATTTTCTATTTTTTCAAATTCTTCTGTGGACTTTTGAAATTCTTCTACATTATAATATGCGACTGATAGATTAAATCTGGCATAAATATCATTTGGATTACTTGATAATTCCTGAAGTGAGTTTTCAACTGCCATTTGCCAGGAAAATTTCTCTTCTTTATTTTCTCCTAAGATCTGTTCGGCAATTTCTCGTTTTTCCTTTGGCACCAGAACTAAATACTCAAAATTGAATTTTTTCCAAATTTGATTAAAGTCTTCATATGAATACTCTAAATTTTTGTTTTGAAGAGAATCGTCCTGAATAAAAATCCCCAGAGTCTCATCATACCCTTTGATAACTCTATAATGACCTATATCTTCAGTAGGTTTGGTCCAAGTGCGGGCAATTACCGGTATATCGTTTGCGATAAATTTTACAACCTGCTCCGGGTTTCCCATGGGACGATGGTAGGGGATAAAGCCATAGTCTTTACTTTTTTCGGCCAGCTCTTTTAAGGTTACTGATTTATCATCATTGTTTCCTCCGGGGATCTGATATGGTCTTAACGCTTGCCCTAATTCCTGTTGATTCACAACAACTCGGTAAAATCTCAATGCCATGGATAGGGCTGCGGGGCCGCAATTATTAAATGTTTGGAAAATATGATAATCAGTCGATAAAATTTTTTGTGGGGGAATAGGCGGGGAAGTTGGGGAAGGGAGAACCGCGGGATTGACGATTGATGATTGGCGATTGAGTGATTGAGAAGGGAGGAAGCGGTTATCATTTACAGTTTGAAATTTGGTAAATATCAAAATCAAAGATGTATTAATGATTAAAAATCCCATTAAGAGAAAAATATATCTTTTGTTAAAGATTAATTTTTTGCTAAAATACTTCATATGATTAAAGTTAAGTTGATTTTAATTTTGCTTCTTTTGACTCCTGTTATTTTTTTATTGGCAATTTTAAAAGAAAATCCAAAAGCACAGAAAAATATAACCCCAAAAAAATCCTATTGGTTAATTCTAAAGAGAAAATCAGAAAAAGAATTTCTTTATTTCGGGGTTTCAGGCGATGTTAATAATAGCCGATTGATCAGAACTTTTCAAGTAAAGGTGGGGACTCCTTCAAGTCCAACTCCCTTACCAAAGCTTTTGGGAAGAGATTATTGGCGGATTATCAAAAAAGAGTCGTCTTCTGATAATCCTGAAACCGCTCCCTATTTCCTTACTTTAGATATTCCAACTACTGACAAGTGGCCTTATGGTCCGGTTCCTTATCCTGAGTGTAACGGAGAGTGTGATTGGGTCCTGCCAGGGTATTTTGGATTGCACGGAGTCAACGGAAATAATTCCAAGTTATCAAAAGTTGATCCCGGAAGCGCAGGATGCATCCGTCATAGTGACTCAGATATAACCTATCTTTACAATCTTCTTACGCCAGACATTGAAGAAATAAGATATTATATAGAAGATATTTAAAATGGAAAAACCAATTTTTGAGCCCTCGGAAAAGTTTGTTCCTGAAAAAATAAATAAGACAAAAAAATTTTTGCTCCTTCTTGGCATGCTCATTGTTATAAACTCATTTGTTTTCGGAGTATTCTATTTTTCTGTCTATAAAAACAAACAAAGCACTCCGGAAAATCGTAGTTTGGGAAAAAAGTCAAGCGTTGAAATTTCTCAAACGCCTTTTCCGTTTCAGGAAATGACAATTCCGTATCTTCGCGCGCGTTCTTATGAAAGCTCACTTGGAAAATTAAGTCAAGCCACAGAGACCGCAACTTACATCGGTTATCTAACCAGTTATGATTCTGATGGATTAGAGGTTAATGGATATCTCACCATTCCTAAGGCAGATATCCCCGAAAATGGGTGGCCGGCAATCATTTTTGTCCACGGATATATTCCTCCTAAGAATTACAGGACTTTAGAAAATTACTCAACCTATGTAGATTATCTTGCTAAAAACGGATTTGTAGTCTTTAAGATCGACCTTCGCGGACACGGTACTTCAGAAGGAGAGCCGGGGGGAGGATATTATTCGTCAGATTATATTATAGATGTTTTAAATGCAAGAGCAGCTCTTAAAAATTCTGACTTTGTAAATTCTGAGAAAATAGGACTTTGGGGACACAGCATGGCAGGAAATGTAGTTTCCCGTGCTCTTGCGGCAAGTCCTGAAATTTCCGCTACAGTCATTTTTGCGGGTGCGGTTTACACCTATGAGGACTTTAGTCAGTTCAGAATTCAAGACTCAAGTTACCAGCCGCCGAATGAGGATTCGCAAACCCGAAGAAAAAGGAATGAACTTTTTGAAAAATATGGGCAGTTTGACCCAAATAGTAGCTTCTGGAAACAGGTACCGATGACAAATTATTTAGGAGATATTAAAGGTGCAATACAAATTAATCACGCGTTGGATGATAATGTAGTAGATACCCGCTATAGCAGAAATTTTAACTCAATACTTGATAATACCGATATTCCCCATGAGCTAAATGAATACGCAAGCGGAGGGCATAATTTTACCGGAGCCTCTTTTAATCAATCAATGCAAAATACAGTCTCCTTCTTCCAAAAATACCTCAAATAATTTAGGAATTATTTTGGTATGATCCAGTAATGTGGCTATCAAGTGGTAAGGCTCCGCGATTATTTCGGTGACCACTCAACGCCGCCCGTATTTAATAGTGCTTCTGTAAAAGGTACCTTCTCTATATCAGAACCATCATTTTTTACAATTATAATATCGTCTGGAAAGCTATAAAAAATTATATGTTTGCCATCTGGGGACCATCTTGGATATTCAACAAAACCATCTTGGTAATTGGGTAATTTAAGAAATAGTTTTAAATCTTCAGAATCGAGTATAGTTGTAATATCCCCATTTAGGTCTGTAGCATAAAGAGAATCATTACAAGTAAAAAGAATTGTTTGACCATCCTTTGATAAATCAATATTATCTCCTATTTTACTCGGCCATGAGGTACACCAGTTGAGATCTATTCGCGTAACTAACTCTCTATTTACATCTGCAATATAAATTGCTTGATCAAAATTATCATTAGATATAGTTTCTTGGGCCCAAATTACTTTTTGACCATCTCGGGTCCACAAAAACCTAAAAGGAACATCTCCAGAGAATTCTCCGCTGGATAATACTTTCAGTTCAGGGTTAATAACGCCAAGATTGTGCTCGTTTCCTTTATGCGGTAATTTATTTGGATCTAGCTTGGCAAGCGTAACGTAATAGTTAGAACCAAATTCATGATGGACATATATTAACTTACTGCCATCTGGAGAAATTGCAGGACTATTATCTAGAGTCCGCCCAGTGGTGGTAATAAATTCACGTGTATGCTGGGTATTTATATTGTACTCAAATATACCGCCAAATTTTTGTGAATATATTAATGAATTATCAGTGGGAGACCATGATACATCTTCTTCAGGTATAAGTGTAGCGAAGCCTTTTCCAAGAGTGGCAATTACGTTACCTTTTAGATCAAAAACATTCCATTGATCGTTCTGAAAATCAAAATAACTATCGCCTTCAATCAGGGCAGCAAACATATCACCCTTGGGTGACCAAAGAACAGGTGCATTTATTGATGAGCGTTCGCTAATAAGAATTTTTTCAGAGCCATTAGGATTAATCAGCCACAAATTTACGGATAAATCAAAATCAGGAATATCAGACTGTTCATCAAAATTTATGTCTTGTCCAAAACCATCTGGAAATGACCTAACTAAAATCTTCCCCGATAAATCTTCAAGTCCGTTTTCTTTTAGTGGAGTTATTTCAGTTTGTGTAGTGGGCGAGATATGTTCAGAGGTACTTGTTGGAGGTGGAGTATCGGTTGTACTTATTGGGTCGTTATTTTTTGCATTACAAGCAGAAGTGATTGCTGCTATTGTCAGTATAGTACCGCTTAACCAAAGTCCTTGCTCAGAAAGTCTTTTTTTGTAACTATCGGATTCCTTTGACATTATAGAAAGTAAACAGGTAGATTATATGGTACCAATATGTGTCTGTCAAGAAAATATTGTCATCTTTTTTTATAAGTTTCTAGTATCAGATTGTCTTTATAATTCTTGCGTCTTTACTTTAGGTTAGTTATAATTTCATGTGTGAATCTTTCAATTGGGATTGTTGGGCTTCCCAATGTGGGGAAGTCCACTCTCTTTAATGCACTTCTTAAGAGACAAACTGCATTCGTGGCAAACTATCCCTTTGCGACAATCGAACCAAATGTCGGGGTTGTTCCGGTTCCGGATGAGAGATTGGAAAAGCTTGCATATATTATCGGCGCTGAGGCCGCTCGCGAAAAGGGTCCTGCCGCTCACTCTTCCCAAGGTGCTCCTGCTAGTCTTGCTAGCGCTGCGAACGCAGATGCGCGCCTCGGGCACCCTTCGTTCGCGTCACCCGTTTTGCCTCCGATCATTCCTGCAACTGTAAAATTTATCGATATTGCGGGATTGGTGAAAGGTGCAGCGGCGGGCGAGGGTTTGGGAAATAAATTTCTGGCGCACATAAGAGAAGTAGATTTAATCTGTCATGTTCAAAGATATTTTAAAGATACAAATATAACGCATGTAACAGGAGAACCAAAGCCCGGTGAAGACAGAACCACTGTTGATACTGAGCTGATTCTTGCCGATTTGGAAACCTTAAATAAACAGCAGCAGCCAAGAATGAATGCAACCAAAGAGGATTTGTTGCGCTGGGAAATTATCAAAAAATTAAAAACGCAGTTAGATAAAGGGGTACTGGCAAAAAATATTGGTTTAACCGAGGAAGAAAAAGAAACTGTAAAAAATCTTAATCTTATTACTCTAAAACCGGTATTTTTTATCGCCAATGTTTCCGAAGATGATTTAGATAAAAAATTCCCAGATGATGCTATTGCGGTCTGCGCCAAAACAGAAGCAGAATTGGCTGATCTTTCAGATGAGGAACAAAGAGAATATCTTAAAAGTTTGGGGCTTGGTGAATCCGGACTTGAAAAGGTAATAAAAAAAGGATACGAGATGCTTGATTTGATTTCTTTTTTGACTTGCGGAGAAAAAGAAATTCGAGCATGGACCATTCGACGCGGTTCCACCGCGCTTATTGCTTCCGGCACTATACACACAGACTTTATGAAAAAATTTATTAAAGCAGAAGTCGTTTCATATGAAGATTTTGTTGCAAGCGAAGGATGGAAAGGCGCGAGGGAAAAAGGAAAGGCGCGGCTTGAAGGGAAGGACTATATAGTAAAAGACGGTGATGTTATAGAATTTAAAATAGGCGGATGAAAAATGCTTCTTGCAATTCTCTTTTTAAATATGTTAGGATTAGGAAACCATGCGTGCTTACGAACTGATTTTAGTGCTTAAAACATCACTTTCTGAGCCAAATCGAAAGAAAGTAATTGAGGCAATTAAAGCACTTTTGGATGCAAAAATTATTAAGGAACAAAATTGGGGACAAAAGCCATTAAGCTACTCAATTAAAAAAGAAGTTGCAGGATTTTACGTAGATATAACTTTTGAGCTCAAAAGCGAAATGCCAAAAGATTTTGAGAAAAAACTGACTTTGAATGAAAATATTTTAAGACACTTATTGCTTAGAAAATCCTAAGCACTAAGCCTTAAATTCCAAATAATATCAAAATCACAATAATCAAAATCCAAAAATTTTGAATATTTGGAAATTAGAATTTTTAATTTATTTAGGATTTGTAATTTTGAATTTAGGATTTATAATTAAGGTATGGCTAAAAGCTTAAATAGAGTACAATTGATCGGAAATTTAACCAGGGATCCTGAACTCCGTTACACTCCCAACGGAACTGCGGTTTGTTCATTTAGCATCGCAACCAACAGGAGCTGGACAACAGACGCAGGGGAGAAGAAAGACGAAGCAGAATTCCACAGAATCGTAGCCTGGAACAAGCTGGCTGAGATTTGCAGTCAGTTTCTGGTAAAGGGAAGAAAGGTGTATGTTGAAGGAAGACTTTCTACCAGGAGCTGGAATGCACAAGATGGTACGCAAAAATCAACGACTGAAATAATAATCTCAGACATGATACTTCTTGATTCAAGAAGGCAGGAGACAGAAAGTTTTGATAATGATGCAAGTGAAAAATCTGTCGAAGAAGGATCCCGGGAAGAAGCGAGGGTAGGGAAAAAAAGTAAAGGAAAGAAGGAGGAGAAGAACGTCAAACAGGATGATGAATCAACCGATGAAATCGCCCCAGATGATATCCCGTTCTAATCATTAATTTCATATGAAAGCCCGACGAAGACCCAAACCGCATTCACAAAAAATAGAACCTTGTTTTTTCTGCAAAGAGAAAAAGGAACCTTCTTTTCATGACATTGCGGTTTTGAGACGCTATCTAACAGACAGAAATAAAATTGTCCCAAGGAGCCGGAGCGGCCTTTGCGCAAAACATCAGAGAAACCTTACCCGAAGCATCAAGCACGCAAGATATTTGGCTCTTTTGCCATACGTTCCGACTGAAAACTAAAGGATGAAGAGTGCAAAATATTTTCAGATACTACTTCTTATTGTAATAACTTTTTTGGCCGGATATTATGCCGGTGTAAGTAAGATCTCTCTTGACTGGAAGAATTACAGACCGACAGTAACTGTCTCAAGCAAAGAACCTCCGCAGACTATTACAAACGTAAATTTTTCAAACTTTTGGACAGTCTGGCAAAGTCTTGAGAATAAATATTATGATAAAACCAAGCTTGATCCCCAAAAACTCTTAAACGGCGCAATTTCAGGAATGGTTCAAAGTATCGGCGATCCTTACACAGCATATCTTCCTCCTGTAAATAATACAAATTTTAAGGAAGGGCTCGCTGGACAATTCCAGGGAATAGGAGCAGAATTGGGACTTAAGGATAAACAAGTTATAGTTGTGGCACCTCTGGATGACAGCCCGGCTCAAAAAGCAGGTATTAAGGCAGGAGATGCGATTCTTAAAGTTGACAATAAATCAACCGAAGGATGGTCTCTTTCTCAGGCAGTGGAAAAAATTCGTGGACCTAAGGAAACATTTGTAGTTCTTAATATTCTTCATAAAGACACAAAAAAACCGACAGACATAAAAATAAAGCGAGGTGTCATAACGGTCAAAAGCGTCTCAGGCTTTATAAAAAAAGTAAAGGAAGTAGAAAGAATTAATTTGACAAATCTGCTTAAACAAAATCAGGAAGACAAAATTATTTACATCAGGCTTTCTCAGTTCGGCGACAATACAAATCGCGACTGGCTTTCTCAAATTAATGATCTTTATCTTAAATCTCAAAATGATAAAAGTATTAAAGGAATAATTCTTGATCTTCGCAACAATCCCGGCGGATATCTGACCGATGCGACATTTATCGCGGGTGAATTTCTAAAGGAAGGAAAGGTAGTTGTTGTCCAGGAAGATGGAAACGGGGAGAAAACAAACCTTTCTGTCAATAGACGTGGAATCTTTATGGAAACTCCTTTACTAGTTTTAATAAATAAAGGAAGTGCATCGGCAAGCGAGATTGTCTCGGGGGCTTTAAGAGATTATAATCGCGCAAAACTTGTTGGCGAGACATCCTTTGGAAAGGGAACTATTCAAGAAGCACAAGACATAGGAGATGGAGCAGGACTTCATGTAACAATTGCAAAATGGCTTACTCCCAATGGTACGTGGGTGCATGAAAAGGGTCTTAAGCCCGACATAGAAGTTTCCTTGGATCCTAAGGACCAAAGCCGTGATACCCAACTTGAAAAAGCGATTGAAGAACTGGTAAAATAAAATCCTAAATTCAAAGCACCAAATTCCAAATAAATTACAATTTTCTAAATCTTAATATCAAAACTGTTTTGGATTTTGGCTTTTGTAGCTTAAATATTATTTAGTATTTGTAATTTTGGATTTGTGATTTATTTATATGAGAAGGTTAATTGTCCTCGTCGCTATTCTTATAATAATGCTTGCTGTTATAAGTGCTTTTTCAAATTATCTGCCGCAAATTTCTAATTTTCTTCCGGGAGTAACGACACCCCAGTTTACAAATGAAAAAGTAAAAATTGTTACTGAAGAGTCAGTTGTAATAGATGCGGTCAAAAAAGTTGGCCCTTCAGTTGTCACAATCGTTGAAGAAAGAACAGTTCAAAGCCTCAGGCAATTTGAATTCGGACCCTTTTCAATTTTTGGAGTTCCGGGAGGGGAAGAACAGCAGTCGGTAAATATTGGCTCAGGCTTTATTGTTACAAAGGATGGGCTAATCGTTACCAACAAGCATGTTGTTTCAGACAGAGAGGTAAAATACCAGATAATTACAAGTAATGACAAAAAATACCAAGTTCAGAAAATCTATAGAGACCCCCTAAATGATGTAGCGCTTATCAAAATTGAACCGTCTGAAAATCCGGGAAATACACTTAAAACTGTTGAAATAGGGGACTCGTCCCGTCTTCAAGTCGGTCAATTTGTGATTGCAATTGGAACTGCGCTGGGTGAGTTTAAAAATACGGTAACTACAGGTGTCATCTCAGGTCTTGGGCGAGGTATCACAGCAGGGGATGAATTTGCGGGATACGTGGAAAGACTTGATAATGTAATTCAGACGTCTGCCGCAATAAATCCGGGCAATTCAGGCGGTCCGCTTCTTAACTCATCGGCTCAAGTTATTGGTGTCAATACTGCGGTTGCCTCAGGCGGCCAGAATATCGGCTTTGCACTTCCCATAAATGTAATCAAAGATTCTATTAAAAATTTTAATGAAACAGGGCAATTTAACCGTCCGTTCTTAGGAGTGGAATACAAGATGATAAGCCGCGATTTGGCGCTTCTGAATGAAGTCCCTGAGGGTGCTTTGGTCCAAAATGTAGTTACCGATTCCTCAGCCGATAAGGCAGAAATAAAATCAGGAGATATTATTACAAAGATAGACGGGAAGAAAGTTCAAGCAGGCGGTAATGAACTTGCCAAAATAATTTCTGAGAAAAAAGTCGGAGATACTATGTCAATAACTATTTGGCGTGATGGCAAAACCTTAGAGTTTAAAGTTACTCTTCAAACAGCTCCCAATAGCTAGTTCTGGCTACAAATTTTGGGTATAATACAACAATGAGTACGATCCGACGAAACGTTCCTCTTAAAAACTATTCAAATTTTAAGATTGGCGGGACTGCCGCTTATTTTTTGGAAATCAAAAACGTTCAAAATTTACTTTCAGGACTTAAAGAGTGGAAAGAAATATCTAAAAATTCCGATAAAAATAGAACTCTGATATTAGGTGATGGGACAAATATTCTTTTTGGCAGCAAGGGTTTTTCAGGACTAGTAATTCATAACAAGGTAAACAATATTGAAATATTAAATTCAGATAAGGTTGCGGTCGGCGCAGGGGTTCTGGTGAGTGACTTACTTACTTTTTGTATAGAAAATTCTTTGTCTGGCTTTGAGTGGGCAGGCGGACTCCCCGGGACAGTAGGGGGCGCAGTAAGAGGCAATGCCGGCGCATTTGGAGGAGAAACCAAAGACATACTTTTAGAGACAGAAAGCTTTGATATAGAGACATTCGAGATTAAAAAAAGAAAAAATAGAGAGTGTGAATTTAATTACAGAGGTAGTCTTTTTAAGACCGGAGGAGGTAAGGATGAAATTATTCTTTCTGCAGTATTTCGGCTCAAAAAGGATAAGAGCAAGGACATTAAGGGGAAAATTGAAGAAAAAATTACTTATAGAAAAAACCGCCATCCATTGGAATATCCAAATGTGGGAAGCATATTCAAAAATATTCCCCTTGAAATTGTTCCTGAAGAAGTGATAAAAGAATTTAAAAGTTCAATTAAAAATGATCCCTTTCCGGTTCTCCCTACTGCTAAGCTTATTGCATTCTCAGACCTTCCGGGGAGAAGAGTCGGGGATGCGCAGGTATCTGAGAAACATCCTAATTTTATTATAAATTTAGGGAATGCGAAAGCCGATGATGTCCTTGAACTTATCAAAATTGTCAAAAAAACCATAAAAGAAAAATTCGGAGTAGAACTTGAAGAAGAAATCACAATAATTTAATTGACCTAATTTCTAATTAACCTAATTGACCTAAAAAATGACTAATACTTCTAATGTCCAAAAATATGATCTGGAAGAGAGGACGGCAAAGTTTGGAGAAGATACGATAAAATTTTGTAAAAAAGTTCCAAGAGGGCCAATTACGGATCCCTTGATTAATCAATTTATAAAGTGCGGAACAAGTATTGGTGCTAACTATTGCGAAGCAGATGATGCAGAAAGTAAGTTAGATTTTAAACATAAGATTGGAATTTGCAAAAAGGAATCAAGGGAAGCCAAACATTTTATAAGAATGATTGTTGTTGCAGTTCCAGAGTTAAAGGAAGATGCTAAGGTTTTATGGCAAGAGGCAAAAGAACTTAACTTGATTTTTAACTCGATTTATAAGAAGGTCAAATAGAATTAACCTAAGAGCTTGAGATTGGGGAATTGGGATTTGATTAGTAATTAGAATAATTAGAGTAATTAGGTAATTGTAGCTTCATTATTGATGAAGCTATGGTGCTACTTCTTGTCTGAGGGCGTTTGTCCTCATCAGGATTGCCGGAGCATTGAGAACAAAGTCTGGTCTGACAATTACAACTACGGCAGGGCAGACGTTTCCCGAACACAAGTCTCTCTCAAGGATAAATTGGCCTCCATTTGCAGTAACCGCATTAACGACTACTGCACCTTCTATTATTAGTTGGGTGTCTGGTCCCAGAGCGCAGGCGCTTGCGCTTGGGATGATAAAGTTCCAGTCAGTGCTGAAGTATCCTTCGATTCGAGTGGTTGCCGGGGCGACAGTTATTCCTCGATTGCTGGGGAATGAACCAGTATTTCCCTTGACGATAAAGACTGCAGTTGAACCGGTCGGAACGTCAATATTTCCGCCGATCCACATGTTGCCGTTGACAAGAATGACATAATTTTGGTTTGCTCCAAAATTATAATCACTATTGACCAAAAGGTCACCATTCACCAGATATAGTCCATTGGCGGTAATGTCTGTAATACTCGTGATTGTTGTCGGGGTAAGACCTGCCTGGTTGATCTTGGTCATCATGCTGTTGTAGGAAGTTGAGAGTTCTCCCGGATTGGGAGGAATGTAAATTTCGCCAAATGTTGGATCTCCAATCTGCCAGTTGGGAGCCGAAGCTTGTCCCTGACCAAAATCTGGAATTGAATCACCTGAGAAGATTACGCCCGGAGATCCTGAGGCAGGCGGAACCGATGCGTCAGAACTCGTCGGACAAGAATCCGTGCCTCCGGGACCGGTTGATGGAGGAATGTTGTCTACAAATCCATCATCAACTCTTATATCTCCGCCTTCTGTCTGAATCCAAGGTTGTGAATCGGTAATTCCAAAATTAAGATCTCTGATATTGTTATTGACATCGCAAGATGCATTGGTCGGGTTGCCAAGCGGGGGGATAGTGTTGGGCGACCATGTGCATCCTGTCCCAACTGTGGCAGAATAGGAGGTTGGAACAGGAAATGTCGCTGCGTAGCCTGCCGGAATTCCTGAATAGGAGACAAAGTAAGTTCCGGAGTCAAGGTTGGTTATCTGGTAAGTTCCTGCCGCCTGATTGACGTTTACAGTTCCATCACCAGATGATATTGTTATTCCTCCTCCTGTATAGTTTGATTCTGTTGCATCCTTAAATCCGTCTTTATCCGTATCCACAAACACATTTCCTGAAATTGTCTTGGGACTGAAGTACATGAACCAGATATTTGCATCATCAAATGCATTAGGAAGATCAATATTTGAAACCGGGTTAACAGGTTGATAGGAAGACAATTGCCAGCAGTCATTCTGTTGTTGAGTAACGCCATTTACTATTATACTGGCTATGCAAGACAAAACTGTATATCCGACAGGAACAGTAGCTGTAGCAGAAAAGCCGGTTGCAGGAATAACCTCAAAACTATAAGTTCCGTTTGTTCTTGAAGATACGACTACGTTCTTATTGATTGTTACATTCTGGCCAATGTTGGTTGTTAAGATATTTAGGCTTTTATCTACAAAAGTTCCGTGAATAAAGGCATTTGCGGCAATACCAAAGTTGGCAGTGCCATCAGGAGGCAGAGTCAAGTTTCTTTGACTCACGGTTGTAAGAGTATATCCTAGAGGACGGTTTAAAAAGACTGAATAAGTTGCCGCCGCCAGACCATTGAAAGCAAATTGTCCATTTGGGTCTGTTAGCTTACTGTCTAGCTGGGTACAGCTTCCGCGGCAGTCAAGTAAATCTACTTTTGCTCCGCCAGGATAGCCCACTTCTCCTACGTTTTGCACGCCGTTTCTATTTGTGTCAACAAAGACAATCCCCGTGATGTTATTTGGAACCGGAGTGGGGGTTGGGGTATTTGTGGGGATAGGTTGTATCCCCCAATCCTGGGTTATGCCTCCCAGTTGTGGCATAACCCTTTCCGCAAAGTAATTTGATCCGCTACAAATAGTCGCGGAAGCTGGCGTTGTTAGCGTATAACCTGAGGGAAGAGGGAAAATTATATAATAGGTTTGGGGAGACAAATCTCTAAAGCTATAACTACCTCTTGCAGTATAGTCTCCTACAAGAGTACCGGTGCAGGATCCAGTTCTAAGTTCTATTATTCTTTCCTGAGTGTATTTTACTTCATCACCCGGGCCATCGTTACAAGTTCCCGAACAATCTTGTACGCCATTTCCATTTGAATCTACAAAAATGTTTCCCACAATATCATGCGGAGGTGGCTCTAGTAAAACATCAATTTGTACTGGAGGAGAGAGATAAAACCACCACGGAGGCTCAGGAACGCTAGCAATATCACAACCTGGGGTAAATGGTTTACATATTCTATCTCTTACATATCCCAAAGAAGAATAATCCGTAGGTATGCCTGTATTATATCGATACGTTCGGCCGCTAGCTGGTCCAGAAATCGAATAATTACCAGATGAATCGGTAACAGAGCTCCAATTACAACTAGGTGCCCACCAACAATCACCATCTTGTACATATATCCCCTGGCTAACTATTGGCGGCTCCCCGCAATCTTGCACCCTATTCCCATAACATGCACCAGGACCATCATCCGCAAAATATTTTCCCCATACGCTTGCAGGGATTGGGGTCGCAGTGGGAGCAAGGGTTGGAGTCGGAGTAATCGGGTTAGCAAGCCCCCAGTGTAAAGTTACGTTTGTTCCTGCTATAGTTCTTGTTACATAATAATTCGACCCGCTACAAAGAGTGGCATTGGGTGTGGTAATATCTTTCCCTGAAGGACGGGTCAAAACAACATAATAAGTCGTCCCATTAGTTAGGCCCGTATAGCTATATCCAGGAGATGTGGAGCCAGATGTTCTTGATCCTAACGATGTGCCCGTACATGAACCAGTCCGCAGAGTTAATGATGCGCCCGAATAGTTTGTTTCATCTCCCGATCCATTATCGCAAGCGCCCGAGCAGTCCTGTATACCATTCCTATTTGTGTCATTAAAAACATTTCCTGAAATTGTATAGCCCGGGACTGTTGTGGGAGTAGGGGTTAGAGTCGGTGTTGGCGTATTGGTCGGAGCAGGGACGAGGCCGAAATTGACTGTGGTGTTTGCAGTAACGTTTATGTTACGGTTACAGGTATTTCCCGGCGAGCAGGAATATCCTGATCCAATAATCGGGTAAATGTTATATATGGCCGAAGGCAGAGACGAGAATATATAATATCCGACCGAGTTTGTATTTCTAAGATCAGCAAATAAGCCGCTTGAGATATCCACCTCGGTGGTGTAACCCCTTTCATCTCCTGCTCCGTTGTCACATGCACCGCTGCAGGTTTGAAAACCATCTCCATAAGTCCCGGCATTATTGCCATTTATATCCTTTCCATTATCAATGTACACGCGTCCTGAAACTGAATAGGTGGGAACCGGATCAATCAAATTGACAACTACCACGTCAGTATCGTTGGTTGAGGCGCCGTTTGGACCGCAGCTGACGTCATTGACTAATTGAAATGGATTTCCTGTACAGTGGGCGCTATATTTGCTGCTTGCATTAACCACCACCACATAGCTTCCGGCAGATCTGCCTGATGTATTCCATGTCTTTGAAAAAGTTGCGGTGCTTCCTGAGATTGCACTTGATCCAAGCGAGTTCCAGCTTCCGGGAGATGAATTCGTAGACCAGAATATTTCACCTGACTGCAAGTTACTATTTCCATCATTTGCATTAGCATTAAAAGTAATATTTTCGCCGATCGTCCGTGTTGTTGAACCGACAATATTAATAGAAGCTGTGGGAGGAGGGAAGTAGTGCCACCAAAGATCCGCATAGCCGCCTGAAGGAACATTGACTGTTACAGAAGTACCGGCTGTCGGAGAACTGTTGTGGCAATTGGTTACGTTATAACAAAGCGTATAGCCTGCGCCCCAGGCGGTTGAGACACTGTTGATCGAGACTGTGTGATTTCCTGCAGAGATGTTATTCCAGGCAGGGGAGGCAAATTGAGAACCTGTTCCGTAGGGGTTATCTGTAGTCTGATTTCCGCCGTCCAATAAAGCGGTCTTTGCTCCCATTGGATAAGCATTAAGAGCCGGCATTTCTACATGATATCCCTGAATAGCTCCGGTGGGAGAAGTGGTGGGGACAGGAGTCGCTTGGGGAAATATAGCCTGACACGCACTCGCCCCGCAAGCAGAGTTAGTGCAATATACCCCACCTCCTACATTACAGTTGTTGCATCCGAAAAGAGCCTCACAGGTGCTTCCTGTGTTGGCGCTGTCAAGACACATTACAGTAGATGTGCCCGAGGGACAAGATCCTTCAGGCGGAGAAATATTATCAATATTGCTTTGTACGCATGCTCCATCAATATTTGATCCAGAGCAACAGGTTTTATATATTCCACCTACCTGACATGCGCCAGTCTCGCAATTGGGATATCCATAATTAAGATAGGGCTGTGCTGCAGTACATTTATCACCAAGACTGCAGACGTTGCTCGATAGTTGGAATACCCAATAACATAATGGACCGTTTGCGTAACAGGTGGAAGAACTTGCCAATTGGTATCTTTGCCAGGCAGACCCTCCTTCACATGCAGGCCAACCACAGGCACCAACTGGGACTCCGACACCGCTTCCGTTGGCACAGGTTCCTCCAGGAAAGGGATTAGCCGGACATGAACTTGAATTACATGGAGCCCAGCCAGACGGAATAGACCCTTCGATATAAACAGTTGTTTGGGCTGATGCTTTCTGAGAAATTGAAACGGATAAAGAAAACAAAGAAAACAGGAATATTATGCCAAGAATACTCAAGAAGAGGTTTTTGATTTTATTCATCGGATTATTTCTTATTCAAAATTATGTTAAATAAATTTTCATCGTTTATAGTTTTTGAATTTTCAATTTTCGTCACCAACGCTGCTACCGTTCCCCCCAAAACTTTAAATCCGGTATTTCCAGCTCTGGCAATTTGGTCACCTTTCTTGATAATTGTTTGTTCTTTGTCAAATTCTATATCCCCTGTGACCATGAAAGTTAAATTAGTTTGATCAGTCTTAGTCACCGGCTTATAAACTACAGCAGCAGGAGCATTAGGATCTATAAGATTTCCGGGTCCATCAGAGTACGTAAATGTTCCATCAAATGGAGCCATAATAGAAACCCCTTCGGGGAGATTAAAGGATACAATTTTAAATACTTGTCCGGCGGGATTCTTCCATTCAGAAGCTTTTCCTAAATCACAATATTTCTGTTCAAGAATAAGACAAGTTCCAGGTTTTAATTTCTGTTTCTGAGAAATGCTTTGGGGAGATTTATCTCGCGTAGCTTGTTGGTTGTCCGAGGTAACTACAGTAGATTTTGTTTCAAAGAGAAGAACTATGAGTACTATTATAAATATGATGATAAGTCCAATCCAAAAAATTGGTTTTCTCAGCAAACCAGAAAGCATAATTTAAGAGTAATTGATGCAGTATTAATGTGTCAAGAGGTATATTCTGAATTTTTGGAAAATTAGGGGGTATTTGAAGCTAGGAAAACCGGTACTTGTTCGCCAGCATTACTTTCAACTGACAAAATTTTGGTTTGATCAATACTAAAAGCTTTAAAACCGTTATTATCAGAATCAATACCCTGTACTGTTACGTTAATTGGGCTGTTTGTATTTGCGATTACATCACCAAAAGCTGCATTTATTTCTCGCCCATTATCTGTAAAACCAATTAGAGGACCTGTGACAGTAATATAATCCATTTCGTTTCCGGGCACAATAGGCTTTGTACGTACGCCTCCGCCTATGTAATAAAGCCATTTATAGTAGCCATTTGCCAGCACCTTTACTGTTTGAGAACCTGGAATAATATTTGTCAGAGAAAGTTCACCGCCAAATACAATCTTTACCATTGGAAATTCGTAGTCTCCGTATCCCTTTGAAAAGACTACCGCTATATTATAATCAGTTCTGTCATAGTTTCTAATATCAAGAGGAAGAGCTACTGCCCATTTTTCTTCTGAGATATTTAATTTATTTTCAATAAGCTTTGATGTTACAGGAGAGCGTAAGACAACTGCTCCTGTTTGCTTAAGATTGTAATCCACATTTGGCTTATATTCTCCGGCGTATTCTTCAGGCGACATTCCATAAGGATTTTGTTCAAGGGCTGTGTAAATAACTTTTTGCTGTCCGTCTTCTGCGGTTTGAAGAGATGCTTTAAGTCCATCAATTTGGGGAACATTCAGCACCTCGCCTTTTTCCGTTGTAAAAGAAATTCCATCAGTTCCTTCGTGATATCCAAGACTTGGCGTAGGTTCCGCAGTTGTAATTGGAGTGGGGGATTCTGTAATTTGAGTAGCAGTGGCAGTGGTAGAAGGCATTCCGTCCGGAAGCGCGTCATGAGTTCCTTGATCAGGTGAACTTCCTGCAAAAGGTCCGACATTTAAAGCATCCATTCCTCCAACTGCTCCTCCTACAACAGCCGCACCTCCTGCAATAGCTGCTGTAGTCTTGAGGACTATTCCTGGACCCTTTTTCTTTTGCGGGAAATGACCCTTTTCTGCTGGTGACATATATTCTTTTACGTTATTAAATTTTGAAATTACTTTTGGAGTTCCTTCTCTGTAATATGATAATCGGGGAATTCTTTTCCTTGATATATGTTTTTTATCATATCATATAATTCTCCGGTTTTAGATTTTCCAAAGAAGGGCTCATACATTCTCTCAAAATAATTTCTTCCCATAAAATAAGATTCAAAACCCACTGCTATAAATTCTTTAGAGTTTTTCGCTGCGTAATTTAGCCTTGTTAATCGAAAAGATTCTTCCTTCTCAGGCGTTAGCGAATCGACAGAGGTGAAAAGCCCACCTTTTCTTACTTTTACTTCAAGTTCACTTGCTCTTCTGTCAATCTGTTCAGGTAATTCTTCCTGGGTTTTTGCAAAGTCTTCTCCTAGAATTTCTTCGATCTGGTCTATGTAGTTGGGACCAAGAGGCGAATTGCATGATTCAGTGGTCTTAAGATGTCCGAACTCATGAGTTGCTACAAGCGCGGCGGTCAGAGGTCTTTCAGGCATAAATAACTGATATGAAAGCATTACTTCATAAGGATACTTTGGGGTAAAACCTTTTATGTCGTACCCGCAATGAGATGAAGGACCAAGTATCACGTGAACTTTTTCTCCATCTCTTACTTCGTAGAAATCTTCAGGGATATAACCGAACACATTTTCCAGAAGTCTTAAATTATCTTCGTTCCATTCCTGATTTACAGGTATAATATTTTGAAATCCGTAGAATAATTTAACCTGCGGGTGTTGGGAAATCTCATCAAATGTCTGTATTTCTACTCCTAACCTTTCTGATATCGATTGTTTAAACGAGGCAAGTTCTTGACTGTCGATAGGTACAACTTGATTCTGCTCTTCTGTCAACGACGGATCAAGATTTGCCAATTGAGCCGGAGTATCTGATGGGAAAGAAGTGGCTGCTTCATTAACTTTTGCAGTATTATTGTCTGATAGGGCCATTCCTGCTGCTATAACAGGTACGGCTAACTTAGCTAAACGCTTCAAAGGATTTCGGCTTCTTTTTTCGGACAGTTCTTTATCGATCATATATTTATTATTTTACTAGGTTCGGAAATAAATTCTCAAGAAGCGCCTCATCTGTGCCGAATGTCTTTTTTTCAGGATCAAGCGATGTAATCACGATCGCTATTGTTCCATCAAGCACCTTAAGTCCGGTATTTCCGGTTCTTGCAATGACATCACCTTTTTTAATTTCAATCTGACTTCTGTCAAATTCTATATCTCCTGTAACCATGAAGGTTAGATTACTCTGATCACTTTCACTCACAGGTTTATAAACTACAGCAGCAGGAGCATTGGGATCAACAAGATTCCCGGGACCATCAGAGTACGTAAATGTTCCATCAAATGGAGTTATGATAGAAACTCCCTCCGGAAGATCAAGAGAGACAACCTTAAATATTTGACCAACGCTATTTTTCCACTCGGTTAATCTTGCGGAACTGCAGTATTTATCTTCCAAAATCTGACAGGGAGGAGTGGGCTGGATTTCTGTTCGTGTTGAAGCTTGGGTTGGCTCAAGTGTTGGAGCTTCAGTTGCTTTTGCAGTAGGGGATTCTGATGGTATTTGAGATGATGCACTGGGGGTTTCTTGAGTTGCACCCGATGGAGTATTGTCTTTGCCACAGGCAACACTTATCTTCGCTAATCCAAGAAGAGTTACACTCTTTATCACCATAGACAAAAGGTCTCTTCTTGAGATTTTTCTGCTGGTTTCAGTTGTGATCATATAACTATAGGATTATATTACTTTGGGATTTTCTTGTCAAGTTTTGAGGCTATTTTTAGAGCCCGGCGTAGAGTAGGCTTCTTCCGTCTGGTGAGGGTTTGACTTGGACATAACTATTACTAGTTGTATTTTTGAGATAAAAGTCAAAATCAGAAGCACTGGTAATTTTACCCAAAACCTCTCCTTGTTTGACTATGGCAGAGGAACTGGCTTGACTTTCAAAAGAATCCTTTTCAAATTCATAATATGCTTTGAGCAAGCGGCCTTTATTGGTGAGAATTATGGTTGAATTATCGATTTCCAAAGTTCCATCAAGAGCCGCCAGTATTTCTGAATCCTGCGGAATATTTGAGAAGCGTAAAATCCATTGGGCAGATTGGCTTGATTCTTCTTGAATTATTTCAGCATTTTTGCAAAGATCAGGTCCGATGGGACAGCCCGAAAAGGGAAGCTCATTTTTAATTTTTTTATAAAGCTCTACCTCGCTTATCACGACAGTTTTTTCCTGAGTTTTATTTTCGATAATTTTTTGCTTTTGCGGTAGGAAAGAAAGAAAGGGAATAGATCGGGAGATAGGAAGGACATTATAATAGTTAAGTAGTCCAAAGATAATAAGAAGGCCGCCAACTATAAAAAGAAGCTCAAAGAGTCCCACTTCAAGAAGCGCAAGACCTTTTAATCCCTCAGGTTTTCCCTGATTAACCGGTTGTTCAGGCTGAGAGGGTTGTTGTACGGGTTCTTGTGCGGTTTCATCGGCCATATTTCTATGGTAGAAGGGATAAATGTTATTGTCAAGTGGGCCATGCGTGTGATTTTATAAATCTTGATTTTAGTAGCGCCTGTGGGTATTTTGGAGGATTTTTTAATAACTCTATTGCCAAAATACAAAAGTCTGAATCTGATAGCTCACCATTTTTTTCAGGTTCAGGTGTCCAACCATACTGAATAAGACGCAGATTTCCATCAGATGGGAGCAAAATTGCAGGCTTTGTAGGAGATCCGTAATCTATTATAATTCCTCTTTTGTCTTTTTTACGAAACATCTTAATTTCTGATTCATAAAACCGAGACATTATATGTCGTAAATTTTCTCTTATTTGTTTTAAGGTATTATCGGCTTCATGTTGGAATCTGAGGCGAGATAATATTTCTGTCATATTATTTTAACCTGAGAATAATATCACAGATTTAGTTTGAAGTAAAAATTTCTATTGTCAAGAATAAATTTTATCTGCTATCATAAAATTGTGGGACCTGCCTTTATAGAAATTACTGTTATTGTTTGCCTTGCGGCAATTTTGAGCTATCTTTTCCGAATTCTTAAGCAGCCCGCGATTCTTGCATACATCCTTACCGGAATCCTGATCGGGTTTTTAGGTTTCTTTGATGTTTCAAATCATGATTTACTAAATACCTTGGCTCAGCTGGGGATTACTTTTCTGCTTTTTACCCTTGGTCTTGAGATAAAAATAAAAAATTTCGCCTCGATAAGTAAAGTAGTATTCGTAGTCGCCTCAGTCCAAATGCTTTTTTCTTTTCTTGCTGGATACATAGCCTCTCTTCTTTTCGGTTTTTCGGTAACAAGTGCAATTTATATCGGAATAGCACTCATGTTTTCAAGCACGGTTATAGTTGTTAAGATGATCTCTGAAAGAAAAGAATTCCACAGTCTTTACGGAAAAATAGCAGTAGGTATACTTCTGATTCAGGATTTATTGGCAATCGGAATTCTTGTTTTTTTGTCGGCTTTTAATCCGCAGTTTCTGTCAGCAAAACCAATTTTTGTCTTCTCGCAAATACTCCTGAAGGGATTCTTGCTTTTCGCAGCTGTTTTTCTTTTGCAGAAATATGTATTTCCTAAAGTTACCGAAAAACTTGCCCGATCTACCGAAACGCTTTTTCTCGCAAGTATAGCTTGGGTTTTCGGCTTATCAGCTTTGGTAAGTTCGACCGGATTTTCGGTTGAAATAGGAGGGTTTCTGGCAGGTATTGCTTTGGCAAACTCAATTGTAAATTATCAAATTATAGCCCGCGCCAAAATTTTGCAGGATTTTTTTATAGTCTTGTTTTTCGTCCTTTTGGGCGCTCAGATGGTTTTTGTTACTTCGCTTGGAGGATTTCTCAAAATTTTTATACCTGCCCTGACGCTTTCATTTCTGGCACTCGTCATTAAACCATTTATCGTCATGATTATTATGGGAGTGATGGGGTACAAGAAGAGAACATCATTCTTGACAGGCGTAAGCCTTGCTCAAATCTCAGAATTCTCGCTTATCACGGTTTTTTTAGGTCAAAGATTAGGGCATGTCTCAAACGAAGTAATTTCGATTGTAACTTTCTCTGCGATCATCACTTTTACCCTGTCGACTTATTTACTTTCAGGAAATAAAGATCTCTATAAGGCTATACATCGATATCTTTCGTTTCTGGAGCTTGTTCCTATCAAAAGAGAAGATGAAATCGAGTCACCCGACGGACTTTCGGAGCTTAAGAATCATGTGGTTTTGATAGGCGGGGATCAGATGGGGCAGAGTATCCTTAATGCATTGGAAGATATTGAAGTAGAAGTGGTAGTTGTAGACTTCGATCCGGAAATTCTTAAAAATCTTGAGATTAAAAAGGTGCACAGGCTTTACGGAGATATATCTGATCTTGATATTCAGGAACGAGCCAAACTTGACAGTGCAAAATTAGTAATTTCGACGAATCCGGATCTTGAAGACAATCTTTTACTTCTCAAAGAATTAAAACACGAGAATAGGCGAGCCAAGGTAGTCGTGATGGCGTTTGACACAACAGAGGCAAAGAATTTATATAAAGCCGGAGCCGATTATGTAATTTTGCCTCACTTGGCCGGCGGCAGGCAAATTGCAAAGCTCATTTCGGAAAATCATCTGGATGGGATCGAAAATCTTAAGAGGAAGGACTTGGAGTATATTAAATAATTTTAAATTTTAAATTTGTGTTTGAGTAAGACTAATTACCTCTTCAAGTTCACCATCCATTATTTTTTCAAGATTATGCCATGATTTTCCAATACGATGGTCTGTAAGTCTGTCTTGAGGGAAATTGTATGTTCTTATTTTCTCAGCCCGCATACCTTTTCCGACCTGAGTTGATTTAAGCTCCGAAACCATTTCTGATCTTTTTTCAAGCTCAATTTCCCAAAGTTTTGCACGAAGCATTTTGAGGGCATTTTCTCTGTTTTGTGCTTGATGACGCTCTGTTTGGCAAGTAACTACTATTCCGGTTGGTTTGTGCTTAAGTCTTACTGCAGTTGAAACTTTATTGACATTTTGACCCCCATGACCTCCGCTTCTGAAGGCTTCAAATTCCACATCTTCAGGATTTATATGAAGATCAATGTCATCAAGCTCAGGAAGCACAGAAACGATTGCGGTTGAGGTGTGAACTCTTCCTCGTTTTTCTGTTTCAGGAATTCTCTGGACTCTATGAACACCTGCTTCAAACTTAAGCATTCCGAAAACATTTTTTCCTGAAATTTTTAGGATATTCTCGTCTTCCTGCTCAACATTAAATCCTATTTTTTGAGCAAATCTTGAATACATTCTCATTAGTTCCTCTGCCCAGATTTTGGCTTCATCTCCGCCTGCTGCGCCTTTTATCTCCAAAATTACATTTCTTTGATCGATTGAGTCCTCAATATTTGTTGCTCGGGGTTCGAAATTTTTTTGAAGTGTGATTTTTTGATCTTCGAGTTCTTTTATTTCTTTTTCAGCCAAATCAGCCATAGAAGGATCATCAAGAAGAATTTTGGTTTCTTCTATTTTTTTATTAAGTTCTTCAATTTGAGATTTAAGATAATCCATAATATTATTAAGCTCCAAAATTCAAAATTACAAATTCCAAATAAATACCAATTTTCAAAATTCAAATATCAAAAATGTTTAGAATTCGATTATTAGAATTTAAATATTATTTGTAATTTAATCTATTCAAGTGACATTAGCATTTCCCGGAGAGTCTTGGGGGCATTGTCGTGCTGTTTTTTCTGTTCGACTTTTTTGACTTTTTTGACTACATACTCCTGCGCTTTCTTTTGCTTGGTTTGGAATTTCTGGATACGCGATGCGCTATCGACAAAGCGCTGCTCGCCTGTATAGAAAGGATGGCATTTGTGGCAAAGTTCGATATGAATTATTTCTTTGGTCGAGCCCACAGTAAACCTGTTGCCGCAGGCACATATTACCTGTGCATTTTCAAAATATTGGGGATGGACATTTGTCTTCATAATGCTATAATTATAGCTTGTTTTGAGTCTCAAGGCAAGAATTAAATATGAGAAAGCCTGAAGAAATTATACGATCACTTTTTGATAGGGGAGCAGAGGCGTATGAAATTGCTGAGATTACGGATTATTCAGGACTCTTTATAGAACAAACAATAAAAAAACTGGGCGGAAATACGGGAAAAAAATCCGGGATCCTGAAGTTTCCTGTAAAAAAATGGGTCCCTGAGGGGAGCGGAAAGAGAGGCATAGAAATTACACGAAAAATAATAGCTGAAGAACTATTAAGTGAAAGCCTTTGGGATTGGGATAATATGGTAGCACTTTATGAAAAGCACGGAAGGTTTCTCTCTGCAAGATTCTCTGATCGACTGAGGCTTGAGGTATTTTTGACCGGAATTAGAAACGCAAAAAAGGGAGAGCCAGCCGTCCTGAGTCGATTGATGGAAATTGAGAGCTCTTTACCATCCTATCTTTCAGACGCGAGTCTTGAAAAAGAAAAAGATTTTATCGGAGAAAATTTCGTAGAGGATCCTGTGGGTGTGAAGAGGGATGAAATCGGTTATTTCAGAGAAGATGAAGATGGACGCTGGAGAGAACCGGTTGTATCAGGTCAGCAGGGTGGAATAATTGTTGATTCGCCGAACGAGGCGCTTAGAAGGGAGATATCAAGAAGTATTACAGCCTCAAGCAGTAAAAAAGAAAGAAAATAAGTTACTGGAGCGTCTTCAGAATCTCCTCTATAGTTAAGCTTTTCTGTTCTCGTTTACTCATATCTTTTAACTCAAGAACATTCTCTTTAACAATCAATACATAGGGTATATTTTTCCGATCTGCGTATTTGAGTTGTTTTTCCAAAGCTGCATTTTCCTCAAGATAAAGTTCTGCACTAATATTTGCATTTCTTAATTTTTGATAAACTTCAAGCGATTTGTCTTTTGTGTTATTGTTTAGAATAACCAATAATCGAACAGATGAAAAAGGAATGTTGATAAGATTTTTTTCTTCAAGGATTTCAAGAGTTCTGTCAAATCCAAGACCAAATCCGACCGCAGGCATTTCAACTCCTGAGAATTTTCCGATTAATTTATCGTAACGGCCGCCTGAGCAAAGAGATCCGGAGTATCCCTCAGTTAAGGTTTCAAAAATCATTCCAGTATAGTAATCTAGGCCTCGGGCGAGTGTCGGTTCGTAAATAATCTTATTAAGATCAGCTTCTAACAACTTAAGTTCTGAATAAATATCTTTGATATTTTGCGTTTGCGGTTTTTCCTGTAGGTTTTTTAGCGCAATTTTCGCATCATCATCAGTCATTCCCTTGTCAATCATCTCGGACAAGACCGCGCTTTCACCAATTTTTTCAAGTTTATCGATGGCCGAAATATATTTTCTATCAAGATCTTTAAAATTTTCCCTGTCATTTATTTTTATAGTCACATCAAGTCCTAACTTTTTATAAATATCCAAAACAAGTTTTAAAATTTCTGCATCGGAAAGGGGAGAGGAAGAGCCGACTATATCTGCATCACATTGAAGAAATTCCCTGTATCTTCCTTTTTGCGGATTTTCACCTCTCCAAACATTTTGAATTTGATAACGTTTAAAGGGAAAAACGAGTTCATTTTGATATTGAATTATCACACGGGAGAGGGGAACCGTCTGATCATATCTTAGGGCAACCTTGTCTTTTCCTTTTGTTTCAAATTCATAGATTAGTTTTTCTTCCTCTCCATATTTTCCTTTCAAAAAATCCGAGAACTCAAGAGCCGGTGTCTCAAGCGGCTCAAAGCCATAAGACTCAAACACCGATTTTATGGTGTTTATAACGAATTGTCTTTTTCGGGTTTCTTTGGGCAAAAAATCCCGAAACCCTTTAAGCGTCTTAGGTTTAATATTCATTCTTATATTATAGCTTAAGAGGTTAATTTGAGGAAGTAGGGTTTAAAATTCTGATTTCTTCTCTCGTTGATGGTCGAAATATGTGTTGCGAAGTGTGGTGGGCGTTAAATTACGGACACCTATTATAGCTCTATATTTTTTTAGAATAAGCCAGAGTCCTTGTCTTGTTATCCTTTCGTTGTGTCTCCAGCCCGGAAATAGAGGATTGTCAGGATCAGTATTTTCATTGGTAAGATATCCAAGTACCACATTTTTTGCCTCTTCATCGAGTGGTTTAATGTCATAATCATCATCTTTTCTATTATAAAGCCTAATTCCCATCTGTCCGTTTTCTTGGATGACAATATCACGGCGATCTAGATCTACAATCTGCTCAAGCATTACTCCCGTCTGTAAGGCTATTTGGATAAATACGGCATCTCTTAAGCTTGGCTGGTCCCCAGCAGCATTAAGTAATATTGTTAGCTGCTCACCGGTCAATCCATTACTGGGTTTACTTTTGATAATTTCCAACCAATTGGAAAGAGGTTTTCTTAATAGACTCGTATCAAATAAATTTCTTTCGGCCGCCCAGTGTAGAAAACCTAATAGGCTTGATTTTTTTCTGTTCAAAGTTGCCTCAGAAAATCCGCTTTGACTCATTGTCTCGAACCAATTGTCTATGCGTTTATTCGAAAGGGTTTCTATGGAGCCGGATCCCGAACTAGCACAGTAATCTCCAAAACTTACCAAGTCTGATTCATATGCGTGTCTGGTGTTTTCGCTTCTTGCGTGTCTTAAGAAATCATCTGAATCTATATATCTTCGGATTGTTTGCGATAATCCGTGTCGGGGCAGTGCTTCCGGTCTTTTTGCCTCATGCGTCATGCGGCCTGATTTTAAAAGAAAAGGGTTGATTTGTCAATCTTATCTAATTAAATTTCAATTAGATCTTTTGGGGAGTGAGTGAGGAGTTCTATTTTATTATCTCGAATAAAAACTAAATCTTCTATTCGGACGCCGCCAATATTTGGCAAGTAGATGCCGGGTTCTATAGAAAAGACCATACCATTTTTTAATATTTCATTTGATCTCGGAGAAAGACGGGGAGGTTCATGGACTTCAATTCCTACGCCGTGCCCGAGAGAGTGGGGAATAGTAGGGAATCCTTGTTTGACAATATGATTTCTAGCAATGCTGTCTATAAAGGAAGCTTCAAACGTTTTTTTATCAATTAGTAAATTGTTTAACTGTTTAATTGTTAATTGTTGAGAAGTTGAAACCGTATTATAGATTTCTTTAATTTTTTTATCTGCTTTGCCGAAAAAGATAGTTCGCGTCATGTCGGAACAATAGTTATCAACTCTTACGCCGAAATCCAAAAGAACCATGTTATTAATTCTTAATTTTTCGTTACCTGTTTGATAATGAGGGATGGAAGAATTTTTTCCGAATGCAACTATCGACGGGAAAGAAAGATCAGCGCCTTTTTCTTTGACAAACATTTCAACCTGATGTGCAACTTCTTTCTCTGAGATTCCTTGTTTTATTTTGCCAAGAATAAAAGAGAAAGTTTCATCGCCAATTCTACAGGCAATTTTAATTTTTTTAATTTCATCTTCGCTTTTGACAGTCCTTAAGCTTACCAAATCTTTTGCAGGATGGAGTTTAAAATATTTTTTAAATCTCTTGCCTTCAGAGAGAGTTACATCATCCTCTTCGAGTCCAATTCTTTTTATCTTTTTTGAAAGTATCTTTAGAACATCATCAAGTGAATTTGAATTTGAAATTTCCAATAAGTTAAAACCTGGAACTTTAGAGACTGCTTCTGAGTATCTGCCATCAGTCAAAAGAAAATTTTCCCTGCTTGTAATGATTAGGAAAGCTTCTCTTTCAAAATAGGAAAACCCGGAGTAACCCGTTAAATAAATAATATTAGGAACCGAAGATATCACAATGGCGTCGAGATTATTTTTTGTAATTATAGATTTTAGGCGGTCAAGTCTATCTTTCATTTGTCTTGGTGGGGATTGGGGTTTCTTCTGATGATTCTTCAGAAGACATATTAAGATCCGGAAAAGCAATAATTTTTGAGGCAATAATTAAATTCTTATCCTTTTTATCCTCAAATCCTACTACTATTATATAGTCGCCAACATTCAGCTTTGAGAAGCCCGATTTGGTAAGTTTTAAAGAACTAGTTACCGAAGAAGTGATCGTAGTAGTTCCGACATCGATATTTAATTCATCATTCTCCTTTGTTTTAATTGCAACCTGAAAATTGTCCTCGTCAATCGATGAAATAGTTCCGTGTATATAACGAGGATGATTAAGAACCGTAACAAATCTTGCCATAATGCGGCGCGACTCCTTATTGTAAAGTCCAAGAATTCCGATTGTTGAATCTTTTTCTATGTCTGAAATTCCAAAAGATGATTTAGTGTTGGGGGATGAGAATTTGGTTAATTCATCAACGTCAACAAAACGAGTATTGTTGTGAATATCTGAGATGGTGATTTGTGTGCTTGAAACATCAGTAACTTTCCCAATCAGGCCTCTTTTTTCAACTAATTTAAGCTGGGCAACTCTTGATGCTATTTTCTCAGTCAGGTCATTTATTTGTTTTTCAATTCCTTCTTTTTCTTCCTTTGGGGTCGGGGTATTGGTCACTGCAAAGCTTACGCTTGTTAAAAGAAATAAACTTAATAATAATAGTATTGAAAATATATATTTGTTCATCAAAATTCCTCGAGCGAATACGTCACATTTTTTTGAACTTTTGCTTCTTCACCGTTTGGTCTTATGGCGGTAATCTCAATTATGTTTTGATCATCGTCTATATCAACAGTGGTTGAAAAATCGCCATTTGATGTAGGAATTGCTAATACCTCGTCTATCGGAGTAAGAATTATAACAGTTGCATCAGCAGCTGTGTTACCAGACACCGTTATAACTTTTTTGCTTACAACTGACTCATCATCTGGTTTTAATATGTTAAGAAAAATGGAGGGTTTGGGAGTAGGGGTCGGAGTCGCAATGGTTATAGTTTTTCCTTTCGATGCTGGAGTTGTTTTGGTCGATTGATAGAAGTAAAATGCAATTGCCGTTACCAAAATTCCTATGAGAGTTGCAATAAAAGAAAGTAATATGCGCTCTTTTTTCATATAAGTGTCTTGCGAATAATAAGACAAAAAAATCTACTTGTCAAGAAAAATATCCTGTGATAGGATGAGTTGATGGATGTAGTACTTCTTGATAAAAATTCAATAAAAGTAAAGGGAAAAAATGCAAGTTTGGTAGTGGATCCACATGTGAAGACACCCAAAACAAACGCCGATGCCGTAATTTTCCTTGAGAGTTTTAAGGAAGGATATGATGCTTCAAGAGTTGATGAGCATCGTGTGGTTCTTGAAGGTCAAGGGGAATATGAAGTCGGCGGAATAAAAATTCACGGTCAGAAATCAGACGGCAAGTACGTTTATAGTTTCCATTTTGACAACATCAATATTTTACTAGGGAAAATCAGCGCTCTTGATAAAAGTCTCCAGGAAAGCCAAGATTATCAGATACTAATTTTAAATGTCGATTCGGAGATAAACCAGTCTTTAATTACCTCTTTTGAGGCAAATTTATTAATACTATATGGTGAAGGAGCAAGTAAAGAAAATATAAAAACCTTAGGAAAGACAGAGAGCGAAAGTCTAAAAAAATTCTCTGTAGTCCGAGAAAAATTGCCAACAGAATTACAGGTAGTAATACTGGGGTAAAATACCAAAACCCAAATTACAAATTCCAAATAAATTGTAATTTTTAAAATTCTAATATCAAAAAGGGAATTTGAGATTTGATTACTGGGGTTTGATTTTTATTATTTTATGGCAAACATTAAAGTTCCCCCTCATAATGAAGAAGCAGAACAAAGTGTTCTGGGGGCAATTCTTATAGACTCAAATGCTATAAGTATTGCATCCCAAGTTATAAAAGTTTCAGATTTTTATAATAACATCAATGGAATTATCTTTGACGCAATGCTGTCTCTGTACGAGGAAAGAAAACCTATTGATATTTTGACTTTGCCCAGAAAACTTAAAAAAAATAAGGTTTTCGATAAAGTTGATTTTTCATATCTTTCAGATCTGGTAAATGTGGTTCCTACTGCGGCTAATATCGAGCACTACGCGCAGATTATAAAAGAAGATTCGATCAAAAGATCTCTAATCTCCTTGGGCGGACAAATTACAGAAATGGGTTTTATGGATGAAAAAAACGCCGATGAATTGCTTGATAAGGTAGAATCGTCCATCTTTTCCATCTCGCAGGGGCATGGAGTAACAGGCTTTATTCCTCTTAAAGAAATGCTTGCCGAGAGCTTTGATCGGATAGATGAACTGCATAAAAAGGGAGCCGGACTTCGGGGAATAAAAACGGGATTCACGGACTTGGATAGTATTTTGTCAGGAATGCAGCCTTCAAATTTACTGATCTTAGCTGCTCGGCCGGGACAGGGTAAAACCGCAATGATTGCAAATATTGCCCAGTACGTTTCGGTAAATGAAAAAACTCCAGTTGGAATATTTTCTCTTGAAATGAGTCAAGAGGAAATTGTTGACCGACTTTTGGTCGGTCAGGCAGATGTTGACGCCTGGAGACTCAAGACTGGTAAGCTCTCAGAAACTGACTTTGCAAAATTATCAGAAGCAATGGGCCTTTTGGCTGATGCTCCGATTTATATCGATGATACACCTGGAATATCGGTTGCTGAGATAAGAACCAGAGCAAGGAGGCTTCAGCTTGAGCATAATATCGCCTTATTTATCGTAGATTATTTACAGCTTGTCAATCCGGGAAAGCACTATGATAATAGAGTTCAAGAGGTTTCAGTAGTTTCTCAGTCTTTGAAGAATTTGGCGAGAGAACTTAAGATTCCGGTTGTCGCTGTATCACAATTATCGCGAGCAGTCGAGCACAGAGGCGAGAAGAGGCCTCAACTCGCAGACCTTCGTGAATCAGGCGCGATTGAACAAGATGCAGATGTTGTAATGTTTTTGTATAGAGCAGAAGAAGCTGTAGGAAACGTTATGCCGACAAAGCTTTTGGTTGCCAAGCATAGAAATGGACCAACTGGAGAGATAGATTTACTTTTTCGCGGCGATAGGATAAGATTTTATAATGTGGAGAGAAAAAGGGAAGGAGGTGATAGTTAATGGATAATCAAGGACAAATGCCTGGACAGGGAGGCGATCAAAACCAGCAGCCAACACCTGGTCCGGTAACACCTGAGCCAACACCTGGTCCAGCAGTACCTGAGCCAACAACACCTGAACCTACTGCACCTACACCAGGTTCAGTTCCTGGAAGTGATCAGACACCGCCTACAGGAGACAATTCCGGAACTTCTGGCCCAACAAGTGGTAGCGGAATGGGGACACCCGGAATGTAGTCAATATTTAAAGTGAATTAACGAAAACCTTAGATCATAAGGTTTTTCGTTATGTCAAATAGTATGTTAACATCAACTTCTTCAATAATTTGCTGCAGCAGAGGGTGAGGCAACAGGAGTCCCTTCATACTTAAAATTTCTTATGATTGTTTTTTGCTGGTCTTGCGAAGCTGTGCTTTGAACTCTTAGTTCAAATTTTATGTCTCCATTTGGGGCATTATAGATACAAGGGGAGCTACTTGAAAATTCAGACCAGTTTCCTTCGTTTATTCTATAAGACCAAACAACTGAGCAATAATTTTGACTGTCATAATTTATATTAATGCAGACCGGATTGTTTTTTACTGCTTCACCTTCTTTGGGAGATGTTATTGATATTGGTCCAATCTCTTTTTTGCAAGCCAGTGTAGTTGTTGTGGGTAGTGTTTGTTGCTTATCTTTAGTTTCGGGAACAACAATAACCTTTTCAGTAGGTTTATTTTCAGAGGAATTATTGGAGTTTTTTTTCTGAGAATTTAAATTGTTTAAGTTAAGAATTATGACTGTCAAAAGCACAGGAATTGAAAGAAGACCAGCAACCCAGTCTAGATGATGCTTGCCGACTTTAAATTTTCTGATGAATTTTTTTATCTGATCCATGAAGAACTGCAGCAACAATTATTCTACCAAAAATTTGATATAAATTGAATACCCGGAGAAAACTTGTGGGCAAGGAGGGAGTCGAACCCACACAGCCTTGCGGCTAGTAGTTTTTGAGACTACCGCGTATACCATTCCGCCACTTGCCCCAGGCTAGAATAATTGACCTTTTAGCCTTCATATTATATACTGTCCTTTATGACACTTCAAGAAATTTACGATTTGGCAGTTGAAATGGGGATTAAAGCAGATCCAAGAGGTGAAGCAGGGGTGAGGAAATTTTTGGCACGTACCAAAAAAGATTACGAAGAACTTTCTCTTAAGAAGAAAGAATTTTTCGACAAAGAATCTTTGAAAAACCCATATTCTGATTCAAGAATTCTCTATGGAGGTTCAAAGATAAGGGTGGATACTCTTATGGTCGGAATTGATGCCGGAGTTGCCGATCTTTTACTTTTGGACAGACTTAATCAGAAAGGTCGGGGCATAGATCTTCTTATTTCTCATCATCCTACAGGCCATGCCTTAGCAAGTCTTCATGAGGTAATGGATATTCAGGTTGATATGTTTGAAGAAGCAGGAATTGCTCCAAATGTTGCGCATGCTCTGTTTGAAGAACGAAAAAACGCAGTAAGAAGAAGAATTGACCCTCGAAACCATGGGCAGGATGTAGATGCGGCAAGGCTTTTGGATATTCCTTTTCTTGCTCTTCATACCATTTGGGACAATCTCGGACATAAATTTATGAAAGATTATCTTTCAAAGAAAAAATTTGATACCGTGGGAGAAATAATTGATGAAATAAATAAAATTCCAGAGTTTATTGAGGCAAGACGGGGAAAAGCAGGTCCTATGATTTTGTCAGGATCCGAACGATCAAGAGCAGGCAAGATCTTCATTTCATTTACGGGTGGAACAAATCCATCAAAAGAGCTTTATATGGAAATGGCAAAGGCTGGAATTGGAACAATTATTGATATGCACATACCTGAGGAGGCTTTGCAGGAAGTCAAAAAACTTCATATCAATGTGATCAACACGGGGCACATGGCATCTGATTCAATCGGCGCAAATATCTTTCTTGATCAGCTTGAGAAGAGAAAAGTAAAAACGATACCTTGCTCAGGTCTTATAAGAGTGAAAAGAACAAAATAATTTCTAATTTCTAATGACTAATTGATCTAATCAAATCCCAGAGCCCAATTCCCAAATCCCAAAAAGTTTTATATATTAGAAATTAGGTCAATTAGGTTAATTAGAAATTTTTTTATTTATGATTTCAGTAACAGAACTTAGAAACGGCACGGTCTTTGACGATGACGGACAAATTTTTCAGGTCCTTTCTTACGAACATATAAAGATGGGAAGGGGAAGTGCCAATATAAAAGTTAAAGTCAAAAATTTGAAATCGGGTGCCATAATCAGTAAAAGTTTTATAAACGGGGCCAGGGTAAAATTGGCTCGCGTATTTAAAAAAGATCTTCAATATCTGTATAAAGATAAGGAGAATGTTTATTTTATGGATTTATCATCATTTGAGCAAATTCATATTCCCATCACGACAATTTCTGACCATCAATACCTCAAGGAAGGAGAAAATTTTTCTGTCAATATCTTGAATGATCAGCCGATTTCTATCACCCTTCCACCCAAGATGAAATTCAAAATTACAGATACTGGTCCGTCAGAGAGGGGGAATTCAGCCACTAACATCTATAAAGACGCAATTTTGGAAAACGGGCTCAAAACAAAAGTTCCACTTTTTATTAAGGTTGGAGATATGGTAAGTATTGATACTAGAACAGGGGAATATACAGAAAAAGTATAGGAAGCCCACATATGGAGTTTATCAAAAAAACTGCCAAGTCAAATGACATGCTGCGCGTTCTTGGTATTCGTTCTTTCTTCTTCATGATGATATCTGAACTTATCTCGCAGTTTGCGTTCAGTGTCCAGCATTTCGCACTTATTTTTGTAGTATATGAATCAACCAGATCAAGTACGGCAGTTTCGGGAATAATTCTTTCATTTACTATTCCTGCACTTCTTTTCAGTATAGTTTCAGGCGTATATGTCGACAGATGGAATAAAAAAAAAGTTTTATTTTTCACCAATTTAATTAGAGGATTTTTGATTTTACCTTTTTTAATACCCGATCTTCATATAAGCTTTATTTATTTACTAACCTTTTTGATAGCTGTAGCAACGCAATTTTTTATTCCTGCGCATGCATCGGTCATACCAAGTTTGGTTCCTCGGAAACTGCTACTTTCTGCCAATGCAGTTTTTTCATTTGGAATTTACGGAACAACGCTGCTTGGCTACATATTTTCAGGTCCAATAGTTCTTCTGGTCGGAAAACAGAACACGTTTCTTTTATTGGCTGTCTTTTTTTATCTAAGTAGTATTTTTGTTCTCTTCATAAATTTACCAGAAAAAAAGAAAAGGATTTTAGGCCAACTTCTTTCTTTTCCTGCAAAAGCATCATTGACGAATGAGGCTCGGGAGATCTTCAGCTTTATAAGACGGGCAAGAAAAGTTTTTCATGCACTTCTTATGATGACAATTGCCCAGTCTGTCATTTACATGTTCGCAGTGCTTGCACCGGGATATATGACTAGAATTCTTAATGCTCAAATTGAAAGCTTATCTCTTGTTCTCATCGGTCCTGCGGCGCTTGGAATGGGAATTTCTGCCTTTATGCTCGGAAGTTTTGGAAAACATTTTAACCCCAGATGGCTAAGCGGAATAGGATTTCTTTTGGGAGGAGCTGTTTTTATTCTATTTCCTTTCGGAAACAAAGTAATTTCACTTTCAATAATAAAATCGATAAACAGCATACTTCCTTACTTTTTGACGATCTCAATGTACCAGATAGCAATTGTAATGGCATTTATTGTCGGATTTGCGATTTCCTTTGTATTTATTCCCTCAAACACAACTCTTCAAACTGAAACCAATGAATCTATGCGGGGAAGAGTCTACGGCTTGCTAAATGCTGTTATAGGTGCGGTATCTTTTTTACCAATAATCATGGCCGGAGGATTGGCCGACCTCCTTGGAATTCCAAGAGTGGTGGTAGGTTTTGGTATTATAATGATAATACTGGGAATTTTTTTCTGGGTTTTTGAATAGTATGGAGTATTTCATTTTTATTTTACTTATTTGTTTTTTAGCATTCCTTTTTTGTCTTCATTTTCTATCGCGCGATGATCTTAGTCTTCTTCGTAAAGATATTTCCCTTGAGAAAATTTTTAATACTTCTTTTACCACATTTTTTGCGGGATTATTTTTTGCCAGGCTGTTTTATGCAATTTTCAATAGCATAGATATGCTTATGAAGCCTTTGGTCTTCTTCCTTTTTCCATATTTTCCGGGACTTTCTCTTACGGGAGGAGTCTTGGGAGGAACTTTATTTTTAATTTACTATCTTAAAGTAAAGAAGATGCCAATGGAGCGAATATTTGATTTTTTTTCTATTTCGACTTTAGCCGCATTTCCTATTGGCTATCTGGGGTATTTACTGATCCTTCTTCCCAAAGGTTTTTCGCTTGAAATAATGATTCTCACACTTATTTATACAATGTTATTCTTTATTTTCATTAAATTTCTTTGCTTTGGACTCCTTTTTAAGGGAAAACTTAAAGACGGTACAATAGGATTAATATTTATTTTTTCTTTTTCATTAATCTCTCTTTTTACGAATATTGTTACACAATTTAAAAATTTCAAATTTGTCGACCAACCGCAGAATTACATTCTTTTGGGAGCGCTTTTGGTAAGTTTGGTATTGTTTATGGATAAAGAAGATTTATTGGCAAAGTTTTCCAAAATAAAAAGATAAGATTCTCTATGGACATAAAAATATTATATGAAGATGATTATCTAGTCGCAATAGGTAAGCCATCCGGAATAACTGTTAATCGATCAGATACAACTGGGGACCAGCAGACAATACAAGATTGGGCAGAAAGGCATCTTCAAATCTCAAATCTCAAATCTCAAATCTCAAATAAATTCCAAAATTTAAATATCAAAAACAAAGAAAAATTGGGATTTGGTGCTTGGGATTTGGAATTTACCAGCAGAGCTGGTATAGTGCATAGGCTTGATAAAGAAACTTCGGGAATTCTTCTGATTGCAAAGACCCCAGAGGTATTTGTTGATCTTCAGAGGCAGTTTAAAGAAAGAAAAATTGAGAAAAAATATATCGCCCTGGTCCATGGGAAAGTCACGCCTTTGGAGGGAGAAATAAGTGTGCCGGTAGGAAGATTACCATTTAATAGAAAAAGATTCGGAGTCGTAGCAGGAGGAAGGGAGGCAAGCACTCAGTATAAAGTATTAAATATTAAGTATTTAGAGAAAGAGACCTTAAGTTTATTAGAGCTAAAACCTAAAACTGGAAGAACGCATCAGATAAGAGTGCATCTTAAATATTTTAACCACCCTGTTTTTTCAGATTTTCTTTACGCAGGGCGTAAAACTGCCAGAAATGACAGAAAAGTATTGCCCCGTCTTTTTCTCCACGCTGCCGGAATTTCCTTTATCCATCCGATCGAAAACAAGATTATTAAGCTCGAATCTCCGCTCCCAAAAGAATTAGAAAGCTTCATTTCAAAGTTAAATTAACTTTTCACTTAGGTCGTAGTGATGGTTGTTTTTATGAGTAATTATTGATATAGTTTTATATATAAACCCGCCTTCGCCACCTCCTTCGTTAAAAACTTCGAAGGTCAAGAAGGCTTCGGCGGGCAAGGGATGGTGATTATTGATGGGGAAGTTTGGCGGATTTTATAAAGGTGAAAAGAAAAAGAAAAAGAAAGATTTAGAAAAAAGCATATCTAATCCTTCAGTTTTTTCTCCCACAATTACAATGCCTGAGATTATTTCCAAAAAGAAAAAAGATTACTAATGAAAAAAAAGAAAGATTTATCTGGCAAAAATACAAAGTTTGCCATTATTTTTTTTGCATTCATTGCGCTTATTGTTTTTGCCTCTTTAGTTTATAAAACGATTCTATTGATAGGGAGAAGTCGATTCGACAGCGATAATAAATTCAATGTATTAGTTTGGGACAATAAAAATATTAAGGTATTATCTTTTTCGCCTGACAAGGGTTCAATTTCAGTACTTAGGATTGAGGGGGATAGGGGAGAGATTGATATATATAAGTTTCTTGAAATACCTCTTGATGCGCATATTTCAACGGACAGCAAAAATTTCAACAATGATATAAAACAGTTGCTTTCAAGTGCAGTCTTAAATAGTAGAGATACCAAGTCAGATCTTAATACGGCTGATATTGTGAAACTCTGGATTTTCCTAATAACGGTAAAAGAAGAGAGTATAAAAGAAGAAAATTTATCAATAAATTTAGACGAAGCTGAAAGAGATAAAATACTGTCAGAAGTTTTTGAGGAGGAAAAAATTGCACAAGAAAAAATTAATATTGAGGTAGTTAATTCGGCTGGAGAATACGGACTTGGCAACAGAATTGCAAGACTTCTAACCAATATAGGAGGCAATGTTATACTGGTTTCAACTTCGCAAAATTTAGAAGAAAAATCGGCCATTTTCTATAAAGGCGAGCAAGTATATACACTTGAAAGATTGAAAAAAATTTTGCGATTTAATACGCAGGAAAATAAGCAAACGATAGGGGATATTACTATCAGGGTGGGAAAAGATTATAATAAATTTATAAAATACTAATATGTTTATTGGTGCAATAATTATAATTTTTTTGATCTCAGTGGTTCTGGCACTTTTTTCGCTTCGAGGTCAAAGCGCCAGATCGGAAATTAAAAAGGCAGCAAAGGAACTTTCAAAAGGAAGGGTAATTTTTCATAAAGATCAAGATTCGTCTTCTGAATCATAATCTTGACCATCATTTTCATCCTTTTCCTCGATGAGCTTGGATTTTCTTTTACCTGCTCTTAATTTAGCTGAAGAATCAAAGTCCAATGCCTTGTCAGTTCCCGACAGGAATGAAAATTGATCCTTAAACCTACTAGATTTTTTTGTTTCTTTTATAAAAACAACAAGACGTCTATTATTGGCGGATTTGACATACGCATTATATTCATTACCTGCCTTGATAAATTTGATCAATCTTTTACTAATATTGTCAGGAAGCATACCGACAAATATTTTGTTTTCTGCAAGTAAAAATATTTTCAAACGTTTTACGCAAAGCATTAAAATTTGACCGGTTCTGAGCATATTAATCACATTGGGCTGGGCAATATTTACAAGTTCAATAATTTTGGTTTTGCCCGGTTCTTCGAGAAATAAATTGTCAGTTTGAATAGAAAAATTATTTGAGGTAAAATTCTTACCTGATTTTTTTGATTCCAATAATTTTTTTAAATTTCTAAGGGCTAGAGAATTGAGCCCGTCAATCTTGAGCACCTTCTGGTAAGTAGTTTTGGCAGCCTGCGTTTTGCCTTGGATATGCAGGGCAAATGCAAGTCTGTTTAAGGCATCTACGTCATTGGGATTTGCCTTGACAAGTGCTTTATTAAGAGAAATTGCCTTTTCCCAATCTCCGTTTAGTGCGGTGTTTATAGCTTGATCTTTAAGTGATATCATGCGAGGATTTAATACAAAAGATGACGAAAATTTTACTATTATTTATTGCAAAAGTCAATACGGAAACGTATAATAGAATTACTTAAAATGCTGAGGTCGATACAAAAATTTTCTTGTTTTCAGCGCGAAAAAACTCAATACCCAAACTAGATTCATAAACCTGCTAGTGAAAACTGCAAAAATTTTATATCTCCCCGCATTTTAGAAATTAGAAATTTTTTAATATGTCTGGACATTCTAAATGGTCGCAAATTAAAAGACAGAAGCAAAAAGCAGATGTTAAAAGAGGTTTAGTTTTTACCAAACTTGCCAATGCTATAACAATTGCAGTGAGAGATGGGGGAGGGGTGGCTGACCCAACGCAAAATTTCAGGCTCAGACTTGCAATCGATGCGTCAAAATCCGTAAACATGCCCAAAGAAAATGTCGAAAGAGCAATTCAGCGGGCTCTTAAAAAGGAAGCGGGGAATTTGGAAGAAGTAGTCTATGAAGGATTTGCTCCGGGTGGAGTCGCTCTTGTTATAAAAGCTGCGAGCGACAATAAAAATCGTACAACGTCTGAGATCAAAAATTTACTCGAAAAAAACGGGGGAACATTTGCAAGCTTAGGTGCAGTTTCCTGGATGTTTAAAGATCAGGGGCTAATTGCAATTACTAGGGGAAATAAAACTTATGATGAAATTTTCGAAGTAGCAGTAGATTTGGGAGCAGAAGATGTAAAGGAGGCAGGGAAGCTGGTTGAAATTTATACGAAACCCAATGAACTCTATAGCATAAAAAATTCGCTGGAAAATAAAGGATTGAGTGTTCAAGATGCGCAGCTTACAAAAAACAGTACTACAACCGTTGAGGTAAAAGATCCTGAAATGGCAAAAAAAATTTTATCTCTCGTAGACAAGCTTGAAGACCTCGAAGATGTGCAGAACGTATATGCGAATTTCGATATCCCCGAAAATATAATTATAGCTCTTAAAGACGAATAGTAAATTTACTCATGTACTTAATATAAAATGGCAAATAATAGAAAAACTAGATTTAATCGAAGACATATTTTTAAATTTTTTCCTACATTCAGTAAACGGCAGAAATTAATTGCCGGAGTACTGGTTTTATCTTTGGGGTTGTTTATAAGCCAAAATTTACTCGGTAAATCAGGTGTTTATACAGTTTTTTCCTTGGCCTTTTTAACGGATATTATTCTTCTTTTGATTCTTTATAGGGATCTTAAGGAAAATTTTTCTCCGCAGCTTTTTATATTGCCCTTTCTTTTCAGTCTTGCGTTTGGACTATTTTATTTTTTAGTTCCTGCTAGATTTTTGACGAGATTAGCCACCACCTCGCTTTATGCACTGGGTTTATATTCGCTTTTTTTAAGCGAAAACATATTTATTGTTTCATCGATCAGAACAATTGCTCTTCTTACATCAGCCAGAACTGTCTCTTTTACCATAACTCTTCTTTCTTATTTTTTTCTCTCAAACGTTGTCCTTTCATTACATTTTAATATCTATATTTTTATTCCATTTTTACTTATTTATTCATTCCTTCTAATTATTCATTCTTTATGGACTCATACCCTTGATAAAAATGTCTTCGCAAATCTTTACTGGGTTCTGGGTCTTACGGTTTGCTTGATCGAGATTGGGATATTAGTTTGGTTTTGGCCGTCCACTCCTACGGTTCTTGCTTTATTTTTGACCGGTATTTTCTATGCAACAGTTGGAATATCACAGGTTTGGATAGAGAAGAGGCTATTTAAAGGGGTTTTGTGGGAATATATGTGGATCGCCGTAGTTGTTTTTGTGACGTTACTTCTATTTACTCCTTGGACATAATTAAAATTTTTATCCATCCTCAGGAGAGGGGAGAGAGGCGAGTGCCGGATTTTTTTTCAAGCTTTAACCCATGCATAGATGATACTGTTTGATATAGTAGATGAAAATATTATAGGACAGCCGCCAGCTGGCGGATGTGGATAACTTTTGATTTTCACGATATTATAACTTAAGTTTTCACGGATACGTACTTAGCCTTCTCCCAGAGGGCATATAGACACAATAGAGGGATATTTAGCCACAGATCCTTACAAATTGAAATAAATACGAACACCGATTAAATCGGTGGAACGCTTGTTCATTCTCCTCTTAATAGAGCCCTTTGATATTTCTAAAATTACAATTTCTGAGGCTAAAAATTAACATTTAGATTGATTTAATGGGCTAAACTAAGACTTATCAAAGATACAGAGAGGAGAGAGTTGTAAAGATTATATAAAGATATGGCAGAAAGTACTTTCTTTGCGCTGATAGAGTACAAAGACTTATTTCTTCCATTATATGGATTATCTTATTTCCCTAAATGGTTAGGTCTATAAAAATCTACGGTATTTGTGCAAGGGTGGGAGGAAGTGATTATGTCGTACAATAATACTTTTACGACATAACTCAGGCACGATGGATGGGAGAAGTGGTCTTTTTTGTACAAATTTTTGTGCATATTATTTAACAATTTTAATTGCGTACCTATATTTCCCGTATTTATTCTCTGTTAAATCCCAAGGTCCAAAAATCATACCCTCCCCTACTATGGGATGCCCAATATTTTTAGGAGCTTAGCATTTTTGTTGAATATTGAATCTAAAACTGCTAAAATCCTTTGATTCTATGCTTAATAAAGAATTTGAGCCAGGTTTAACCGTCTCCCCCGAAAATTATACACATGGGAGAGTGGATGCTGTTCGTATTTCACAAGCTGATAATATAGACGAAGGTTTGGCTGGAAATACTAATAATATAGAGGTCAAAAGCCCAGAATTAGAAGCAAGACTAAAAAACGACAGTCGTAATGAACGTGTGGTCTTTGCAAGAGAAAGAAAATCTGCAAGAAATAGTTCCAAATTTGAATGGCCGGATATAAGTCCGTGGGAACCGTTTAATCTTGAACCGACTCCAAATCAAAGATTTATAAATCTTTATGATGGCCCATTTAGTCAACAAATGGAATTAAACCGCGCCAATGCAGACAGACTTTTGGATGTTGCGGCGATTCAAGGACGGGTTATGCTGACAAACGTACCTATGGATAGGAATCGAGGCATTGCCGGAGTAAATGCAGATGGGTCAGTAACCAAAAGGCGAGGTTTGTTTTGGGGCGAGGAAATCGAGGAAGATGGATCAAAAGCTTTGGTCAAGCCGATCCCCGAGGGGTGGAAAATAGAAATCCCCGGAGAGGAAATTTTGGATCGGCTATCAAGACAGGAGTCGAAAACTCCGCTTGATAGGAGATTTACAGCAAAATTTAACCAAGTAATTAGAGATTCAATGAGGAAAATAATATTTAGAGAAAAACTAACAAATCAGAAGGATAACCTTCAATATAAAATTATTTGGACAACTGCTCCTTGGTGGGGTTTTCTTGGCGTTAGTCTTCCAACAAGAAGTTTCAACACAATTTCCATTATGATTCCTTTTATGCTGTCAGCACTATATTATCCAATTGCACATTTATCAAAATCACGAGAAAAACAGAGCTCATCTTTATATGAATACTTCTTACCGCCTCTTGAAATCGATAGAGTTTTAAGAGGAATGGCTTTTGCTAATTTGAAAGGGCGGAATTTGGTCCGCCTCAAAGAAGAAGATGCTTGACACTAATTATCATTTATGGTTTAATCAGCCCATTAAAAATGAAAAAGAATGAGCAACTAAGAAGACTGCCAAGGGTATTTAATAATAATCACGGTACACTTCCTGATGTTTTTAAAAAACCTATCGGAACTTTACCAGAAGTTTTTAAAAGACCATTTTCCTTAGCGTTTAATCACAGCAGCATAAGAAAATAACTACTCAAGAGTAGGAGGAATTGGAGGTGCTGATTCTGCTTGAACGGGTTCACCATAAATACCAAAGGCAAATCCTATTTTGCCAGGCTCATTTGGATCTTCACCAGGTTTTCTGTATATAAAACCCCACCAGTCCTGAGTGTCAGTAGGGTTTGATGGATGAGGCACGCCGCCTTTTACTAAGACTGCATGTTCTATAATAGTTCCCTGGGGTAATTGTTCGATAATAGTACTAAACCTGCCGTCAGGTGTATTTGTTCCCGGATAATTTCTTACATTGATGAGAGTTTGGTCTCTTTCCATTTGCTGGCGTTCTTCAAAAGTAGCACCGGCCGGAACGAGTTTAATTTTTTCAATTCCTTCTCCTTCTAAAAGAGGAATAGTCCCATTTAGTTTACCTGCGATCTCTTCACTTTTCTGCCGGATTGCAGGATCTTCGTTGTGTAAGTCAACCAATCTTTCTCCAGCCTGTTTTATTCCTTCTGCTCCTTGAACAACAGCGTCGGCTATGTGTTCGGCAGGATGTACGGTTGTTTCGGCTGCGGCTCCCGCTCCTGCTATTCCAAGACCAGCCAAAACGACATTTCTTGCTTTGGCCAGTAAAGACTGCTTGGGTTTTTCTGTCGCCGCTTGTCTTTCTTTGAACTCACCTACATTTAAACCCGTACGATACTTTACTGATGGCGGAGCTTCACTTGAACCTTCCATATTGATACCAGTTTAGTACGCGCATAGAATTTTGTCAAATTTTGGAAGTTTAATTCAATATTGAAAAATCAAAAGGCGGAGCCTCTTCCTTAGGGAACGTATAAATATTTTTTCCATTTTCCAAGTCATCCAAAATCCGTATATATCTGAAAAATATCGCATTTGTCCAGCCGAAACCTGATTGAATAGGGTACTGAGAATTTTTGGGCTTATCGCCCGTGGCCCCATCTATTCTTTCGAAGAAAGTTTTATATTTTCTGTAAATCCCGGCATGCGCAGCAACGGATTTTTCCATGATTTTTCTTGCTTCCTCAATAAATCCATATTTCAAAAGCCCAATAACCGTAAGATACTCAAGAGGCGGCCAGATATTGGGGAAATCCCATTGTTTACCTGTAACTATTTCTTCTATTGCAGGCCTGAAACGAGTTGGAATTTTGGACAGATCTATCTTTGGCGGAATGGATTTTTCAGAAGTTATAAAAAGACCATAATCACTTTCAAAGTGTTTTAAATTTGATACCATTTTTTTTGCCTGGTCAAAAGATGCAAGTTCTGTCCATAGAGGTACAAATCCCGCAAGGGAATAAAAGTTACTTTGTCTGTTAAAATGGTGGCCAAAATCAAAGAAAAAACCTGTTTTTTCATTCCACATCAGACGATTTATAATGTTTTTTCTTTTCGATGCAAGACTTTGCCAATAGTCTGCTTCATCTTTATCTCCAAGCATCGAAGAGACTAGTTCGAAATCTTTCTCATATTTATAAAGATAACAATTTAAATCTATTGGCAAGAACTCATTACATCTGTTATAGAATCTCGAAGTGAAATCCCAACCTGATTCAAGTTCTGATGAATGAGCGTAGCCTATATCTCTATCACCGTATCTATTTAAAGAATATTTTTTTACAAAATGATTATAGTGAGTATTATTATTCCAAACCTGATCATATTCTTTTTTGGCAATTTCCATTTTTTCCCTGAGCCAATTTATATTTCCAAATGTTGCTCTAGGGCTAAGTAAAAGATTCTTAAATAAAGAAAAGCCCTTAAGAGAACCGTTACCATTGTTGAATGTCTTATATGCATCAAGAATCATAGAAGTCAGGAATGGAGGCTGGGATCTGTTTACGGCAGCATGAGAATTGAGGTTTGGAATAATATGGTAACGGTTGAAAAGAAAGACAAAATTTTCCACCATATCTTTCATAAGCCACTCTTTCTTGGTGCCCATCAGACCTCTAAACATGAAAAAACTATCCCAATAAAATATATAGGAAAATTTTTTATCATTGGGAGTAAGGAAGTGATTGGGAATAGTTATGAAATTATTGTTAATCTTTTGCCTTGCAGGTTTTCGGATAATCTTATTCCAATATGATTCTATATATTCAAGGCAATCCTTGTATTTTTCTTTATATTTCATTTTATTTTGCTTCGATGAAGATGAAGTTCCTGTATCAATCAGAGAATTTGTCCAGAATTAACTTCTGCAAGTCCGAATTTAAGCCGTCATAGCCCAATGCCCAGATCCCAACACCTCTTAAATCCTTTTTGTTAATAAAATCATATTTGATTCCAAGAGAGCGTACATTATCAAAATGGACTACTCGTTTTATTCCATCTTCGGTGTAGTTAAAGTGTGGAGTTTGTGAAGTTTCATCCCAGGCAAGCTTAAAATCTTGACTCAGCTCTAGGATTTCGGCAAATGGTAGAATTTTTACCCTTTGTTCTGCATTTGAATCGGCCGGCCAGTCATAGCCATAATAAGGAACCGCCAAAATTATCTTTTCAGGAGGTGCTTTCTCAAGGTACCCTTGCACATACCCTACTATATTTGTAGTGCCTCCCATGGCGGAGACCGGCCCGGGATCACCAAGCGGCGTATGCATATCATATCCCATAATCACAAACGCATCACTTTCCCTTGATAGAGCTTGGATGTCAAAGATACCATTTTCTGATCCTGAAACGAGAAAGGTATCTATAGTTAGAACTGATTCTGGAATTTGTCTTTTGAGTTCAGAATTTAGGTTTGTAATTAGCCTGGTGAAGCCTTTCTTAATTTCAAGATTTACTTCTCCTGTATATTCAAAATCAATATTTACTCCATCAAGATTTTTGGAATTCACGAGATACAAAGCGTTTGAAATAAAACTTTTTTGCGATTCGTCATTTAAAGCAAGATTTACAATGTTTTCATTACTAAATGATTTCAATGTTAAGTATATCTTTATATTTTGGTTCTTGGCTCTTTTTATAAGGGTATTTAATTCAGGACTCTGCCACATAGTCCATCCCCCATCGAGCTTCCCTTCAGAATTTTGAGTAACGATATTTCCCGTTCCATCTATCTCAATAGCAAAAAGACTTATCGTGGTAAGCGTATCAAGGCTGATTTTTTCCTCAATTGGAAGCATCCAGTAGGGGAAAAAACCTAGCACTTCCCTTCTTGGCTTATTGGTAACTGTGAGCCTTATGTCGTTAACAGGTTTGAAGGAAAATGTTTTTTCTGCATCTATTGGCATAGAATTTGCGTAAACAATTGGAAATTTAGTTTTATTTTCAATTATTTTTCTTGAAACCTGGACTATATTATTAGAGGTCTGCGGCGGCAGCTTAAAATTTACAAATGAAAAAGAAGTTGCAACAACTGCTGAAAGGAAGCTTGCGGCAAACCACCGTTTGTTCCTTTTAAAGCGCCCGTTTAAATTTTTTAAGAAGCCAGAGGCTTTATCATGTATTTCCTTATAATATTTTTCTTTTTTTATTGCTTGAATTTGCGGCTTTATAGTTTGAATTAAAACAATTGATGGAGTTGGTAACCCTGTTATTTCTTTAATTGCCTGTTCAAATTCTGTCTCTGTTGCCCCTACGCTCAAAACATTTGCCTTTATCTCATCAAGTGTGTGTCTGTACTCCGGTTTAAGTTTAATGTACTCCTTAATTAGTTTGATATATTCTTCCCGCATACTATATATTTAGTATGAGTTGTTTTGGCTTTGATTGTCAAGTTTACTTCAGGAAATAACCGAGTATGTCGCAGAAGAAAAATTTTCCAATATGCATGTCGGAAAATTTGAGCCCATTGTGCAGACACGCGTGTCGCATAATTTCGTTTATTTTTACGACATTTGCACGTCGCAAAATAAACGAGTATACTTTAAATGTCTTATGAAACATTTGCCCGAACTTATAGACGAGTTTTTAGAATATCTTGAGGTTGAAAGGAACTGCTCAAAGCTTACGATAAGAGATTACAGGCACTATCTTGATGTCTTTAACCAGTGGTTCTCCTCTGCCCTGCCTGATAAATCCATAGAAAATTTAGATTTATCAATTGTAAGAAAGTATAGAGTTTTTCTTTCAAATAGAGCCGATGATAAGGGAATGACTTTAAAAAGAGTTACTCAAAATTATTATGTAATTGCACTTCGGTCATTTCTTCGCTATCTGATTAAGAACGACCACAAGACCCTAGAGCCTTCAAAGATCGATCTTCCCAAGACAGAAAGCAGATCGTTGAAGTTTTTGGATAAAGATCAAGTTGACAGGCTTATAATTTCAATCGATACCTCAAAAGAAGAAGGAGTGAGAGACAGGGCGATTTTGGAACTTCTCTTCTCTACCGGTCTTCGTGTTTCAGAGCTCGTGTCTTTAAACCGGGAAAAAATAAATGTAGAACGCAGAGAATTTGGAGTAATCGGAAAAGGCGGAAAATCCAGATTGGTATTTATCTCGGACCGTGCGGCCGAATGGATAAAAAAGTATTTGAGTGAAAGAAAAGATAATTTTGCACCTCTTTTCCGCCGTTATTCGGGTCGGGAAACCCCTGAAAATCGAGGAGAGAAAATGAGACTTACTTCAAGAAGCATTGAAAGGATTGTCAAAAAATATGTAAAAGCAGCCCGACTTCCAGTTGATGCGACAGTTCATACACTTCGTCATTCCTTTGCCACCGACCTTCTTTTCAATGGAGCCGACATAAGATCGGTACAAGAAATGTTGGGACATAAAAATATCTCTACAACCCAAATTTATACACATATTACAAACCCCCAGCTTAAAAATATCCACGAAAAATTCCACAGCGGAAATAAGTAAATTTACTGCTTGAAAAAAACTATTTCCTGCGTGTCCGTATTTACTCCGGATATCGTCAAATTATGTGATCCAAATAATACCTTTCCATCATCAACTGTCAGTAATTTTGCGTGAACAAAATCTTGAGTTTCTCTAAGATGCCCTTTTATATAAGTCAATTACCGGATTTCGTAGGATAATATTACGGTTATCTGAATTGAAGATTGTCCGGGCGTGATTTCGGTTGCTTTCTCAGCAGGCGCCCCTACTCTGCCGACAGTGTCCGCATAAATAGGCATGGGCCTGATATTTGTGTTTTCTTCTACATTTATAATCTTGCCCAAGCGAATTCCAGAGGCTCTGGCCAGGCTCTGGGCTTTTTCCTTAGCAGTTTCAACTGCTTCTTTTCGGGCCTGATCTTCAAGTTTCCTTCGGGTTTCTTTGTCAAAATCAAAGGTAATTTGTCCGACAAGATTGCCTCCATTGCTGGTTATGGCATCGACTGCGTTATTTACTTTATCAATTTTTTTAATTTCAACATCGATATTCTGTGTAACTGTATAACCTGAGATTTGCTGGCGGGTTTCGTTAAAATTATAGTTGGGGTAAACAGAATAATTAGTTGTTTTTATATCTTCTTCTTCAATTGAGAGGTCTTTTAGGGATTTTAAAATATTCTCAATATTTGAATTTACTTGATTTTGTGCATCAGCTACTGTTGTGGCATTTTTGGTCACACCAAAAGAAACTTTCGCAATATCAGGGGCAGCTGCTGCTTTACCTGTGCCATCTGCCTGGAAAAAACTGGCTTTACTAGTCTGAACACTATTGACAAAAAAAGGAATCGGCCCGGCAAGTTTGGTGTAAATAAAAAGCCCAATGAAGAAGATGATTACCGCGACTAATGCTCCATTCTGCTCTTTCATAGGTATCTATTAATAGTATAAGTTTTATTTATTTTATGTCAATACTATCTAAAAAAATTATTTAGATCCATTGGCTTGAGATCTCAGTTCGTGAAGCTTGCGTTCCTTAAATGCATCTTCTTCAATTTTTCGCTCTAACTCTGCTTTTGTAATTGAAATATTTAATCTGGGCATTGATCCAGGGCATTTAGTACAATCATTACCAACGTTTTTAAATACATTCCCGTTTTCAATTTGAGCAACAAAATAGACTTTTCCTTCACAGTTAGAGCTAAAATAATGATGTTCAACAATCCAGATCGAGTTTTTCCCGTTTAAATACACCTGTCCGGCATTAAGAATGGTAGTCTTATTGAGATCTTGTAATACGTTTTCTACATTGTTGTTGCTAATCAAGTCACGTTGCGAAGTTTGAGTAGGAGCTGAATTGCGTTTTTCTTTCTCTGCTTGGTTTCTCATAAAAAAACCCAGGACCTTTTGGGTTCTGGGATTAAACTTTAACAGAATTTTCAAATCATGTCAACTTGTCGAATTTATTTTCTAGCCCTAGCAAATTTTAAGATTTTTCCTTCCTGATTTGCCCTTAGCGCTCTCTGGTATTGCCTTGGAGTTAAGGTTTCTTTCAGAACATGATGTACAAGACTAGGCATCAGGATATTTGCCACATTAAGTCCCAACAAAAATAGTTTTCTAAGATCTTCACCAGGTTCTCCACTACTTGCGGTAATAACACCCATTCTTGACTGAATTAATCCAAATCTTTTCCTACTAACTGTTATTGTTGCTGTTGCCTTGATAACATTTTTTCTTAGAGGGTTTTCAAAATGAATCCCACGTACTTGGATTTTCTGTTCAATCTCGGTTGTCATTTGAGCTATTCTATCGTTAGATTATTGTTATGTCAATATTAATTTTCGGCGGATTTTACCAGGTTTGAGAGGAGCATTGCGACGTTGATCGGACCCACACCGCCGGGAGTAGCGGTATAAAAAGAAGCTATATCTTTTATTTCTTCTTCGTTATAGTCGCTCCTGAACTTCCCGTTTTCATCTTTAAACATACCGACTCCAATTAAAATTACTCCGTTTTTAAGATTTTCTCCTCTAATAATATTTGGTTTTCCGACGGCACTTATTATAATATCTGAATTTTTTAAAATTTCTTGTTTATTTTCCGTTCTGCTCGTTACTATTAGCGGTTGAGCCCCTAATTTTTGTAAAGTTCTTATGATTGGTTTACCCGCAGTTACTCCCCTACCTACCACGGTAATTTTTTTTGACTTCAGAATTTCAGTAAAATTAAAATTTTCAGCTTGAGTTTTATAAACTTCTTCCAGAATTCTTAACACAGCCAATGCGACCGGAGGCATAAAATCTGAGTTAGGATGAAATCCGTCGACATCTTTTTGAGGATCAATAGAATTGGCAATTTCCGTTTCTGATATTTGGGAAGGTATAGGTCTTTGTATGATAATTCCATGAACTTTTAGATCTTTATTTAAAAGTTTAATTTTTTGCAAAAGCTCTGATGTAGTTGTTTTAGGGTTTAAATTTTCGACAATAATCTCTGCTCTAATTTCTGTACCTTTAAGTTTTTTTTGAGAAACATATGCTTCGGATGCTGCATCGGTTGTGAGTGTGATTATATGAAGATGAGGAACAATCTCTCTTTTTTTAAGCGTTGTAATTTCTTGTCCAAGATCGTCCAAGATTTCGGCAGCAATTTTTTTTCCATCTATTTTCATTAATTAATCTTTTTCGACAAATGTTGTTGATGCTACGTGATCATTTGGATTTGAGAAACGCATAAGGATTACACCTTGTGTATCTCGGGAAAGTCTTGGAATTGAAGATATCTCAAGTTTTACTACCTGCCCCTTCTTAGAGGTTATAATGATTTCTTCACTATTTGGAGGTATTACTTGTGCAAGAACTACTTTTCCTGTTTTTGGTGTGACTTTTGCAACTTTTACTCCTTTTCCTCCTCTTTTTTGACCCCTGAAGAGTTTGCAGGAAGTCTTTTTGCCAAGACCGTTTTCCATAATGGTGAAAAGATCTGCATCGCCTTTTTGGGAGACAATATCCATACCTATTACGACATCGTCTCCGTCCAATTTGACTCCACGTACTCCCATGGTATTTCTTCCAGTTGGCCTCACATTTTTGCCATCAAACCTTATAGCTTTTCCATTTCTGGTTGCAAGAATAATGTCTTTTTCTCCATCTGTAAGTTCGCTCCAAACAAGCTCATCTCCGCGATCCAATTTTATGGCTACAATTCCGTTTTTCCTTATATTCTCAAATTCAGTGAGCCTGGATTTTTTAACGGTGCCTTTTCGGGTAGTTAGAAAAATAAAGACATTTTTTTCATCTTTTTTATAATTTATAAAAGACTCGACTTTTTCGCCTGCTTCTATATTTAAAAGGTTTACAATTGCGGTTCCCTTACTGGTTCTGGCAGATTCGTTTATTTCATAAGCTCTTAGCTGGTATACTTTTCCTTTATTTGTGAAAAAAAGCAGGTTGTCATGAGTTTGGGCAAATCTTATGTGAGCAATTACATCTTCATCTTTGGTAGTCATACCTTTTATTCCCTTACCTCCTCTATGCTGAGTCTTAAAGCTGGTAAGACTTTGACGTTTGATATAGCCAGTATTCGTAAGCGTCATGACAGTGGACTCGTTCGGTATAAGATCTTCATCTGAGAATTCACCGACTTTACTCTTGAATACTTTTGTCCGTCTTAGATCTGCATACTTTTCTTTGATTTTTACTAATTCTTCTTTAATTACCGTCAAAATTTTTTTAGGAGTTGCGAGAAGATCCTCAAGATATGCAATGGTTTCTTTAACCATTATGTATTCATCTTCAATTTTTTGTCTCTCAAGCGCTGCAAGGCGGCGAAGCTGCATATCCAAAATTGCCGTTGCCTGAATTTCTGTCAGCTTAAACCTTGTAATTAAATTGTTTTTGGCATCTTCCTGATCTTTGGATTCTCTTATCGTTTTTATCACTGCATCAATATTTTCAACCGCAATTTTAAGTCCCTCTAAGATATGAAGTCTTGCTTTTGCCTGCTTGAGTTCGTACTCTGAGCGTCTTTTTACGACTAGGAACCTATGCTTTAGATATTCTTCAAGAATCGTCTTAAGATTTAAAGTCTGAGGGGTTCCATTGACAAGCGCTACAATATTTGCGGGGAAAGAAGTCTGAAGGCTCGTATGTTTGAATAAATTATTTAGAACTTTCCTGGGTGCTGCATCGCGCTTAAGTTCTATTACGACTCTCATTCCGTGTCTGTCTGATTCATCCCGAAGGTCTGAAATTCCTTCAATTCTTTTCTCTTTTGCAAGTTCTGCGATGCGTGAGACAAGAAGAGCCTTGTTGACCTGATAAGGTAGTTCCGTGATGATAATAGCTGATTTCCCCTGTCCTATATCTTCAATCTCTGCTTTTCCCCGAATCAGAATTTTCCCTCTTCCTGTTGTGTAGACATTTTTTATTTCCGAAATATCATAAATGTTACCTGCGGTGGGAAAATCTGGGCCTTTTATAAATTCCAAAAGATCATCAACAACTATGTCTGAAATTAAGGTATGTTCTCCGTTTGCCTTTGGTTCAAATTTAGCTTTCTCAATTATGAAAATAATTGCATCAATGACTTCACCCAGATTATGCGGAGGAATTTTGGTCGCCATTCCAACTGCTATTCCTTCGCTTCCCATAAGAAGCAGATTTGGCAGTTTGGCGGGCAGGAAAATAGGTTCTTTAAGTGTGGCATCGAAATTATCCAGATAGTCAACTGTCTCTTTATCTAAGTCAAAAAGCATCTCAGAGGTTATTGCAGCCATTCTTGCTTCGGTATAACGCATGGCAGCCGGTGGATCTCCGTCGAGTGAACCAAAGTTTCCCTGCCCGTCGATTAATGGGTATCGCATGGAAAAATCCTGAGCCAAGCGCACTAGGGCATCATATATAGGCATATCTCCGTGGGGATGATACTTACCCATAACTTCTCCGACGATTTTCGCACTCTTTGAATATTTTGCCGAATGAGAGAGACCCATCTCATGCATGGCATAAAGGATTCTTCGGTGGACTGGCTTGAGTCCATCACGGACATCAGGAAGGGCGCGCTGGACAATGACAGACATCGCGTAATCCAGATACGCACTCTTCATCTCTGTGGTAATTTCTGTTTTATTAACTTTTCCTATATCGCTCATAAGTCAGCAACTAGCTACTAGTTAATTAGCCATTAGTAAAACAATAAACCACTAGTTGCTAGTCGCTAGTGGCTAATTACTAATAATTATCTCATTGCTTTTTTTATATCTTCCAAAGCTTCTTTTTTGCCTTTCCACTCTTTTATTTTTACCCATTTACCCGACTCACCTTTTTTATAGTTTTCAAAAAAATATCTTAAATCATCTTTTGTCTTTTGCGGAATGTCAGTTACGTCATTATAATCTTTGAATTTATTGTCGACCTTGGGCATTGGCACTGCGACGATTTTGTTATCAATTCCTGCCTCATCTTCCATCTCGAGCATTCCGATGGGCCTGCAGGCAATTACCACTCCCGGCACGACCGGTTTGCTGCTTAATACCAAAACATCGACCGGGTCACCGTCATCAGCCAGAGTATTTGGAATAAATCCGTAATTAAACGGATAATTCATTTCCGTAAAAAGAAATCTGTCCACAAAAATAAAACCCGAGTCTTTATCAAGCTCGTATTTCACCGAAACACCCTGCGGTATTTCTATATATACGTTTATTTCCTCCGGCGGATTCTTCCCCACCGGCAAATTCTTAATATCCATTATTTCGCTTGTCCTTCTTTTAACATCTGTAATTGAATTCTCAAAGGTGTTGGTTCTTCCATCCACGCAGGGCTCGGCGCTTTTACAGTTGATCCATCTCCCCCATTAGGTAGCCTTTCGGCAACTAACGCTAATTTCTCACTGTTTCTTTTCCATTTTTCTTCCAGCTGTTTTTCTTCTTCGTCGGCTTCCATATCGCTAAATACGTCAGATTCCTCTTTAATGAATTGTTTTAAGCTAGTAAAATCACCTCTTTTTGCATCTATCAATATTTGATGTATTTCACCAACATATACTCTATGGTCTTTTGCCCATTTTAAACTTTTTTCATCAACATGCTCTTCGGAAATCAAGTCTTCGATAACATGATTATATAGATAATTAAATTCAATTCTTCTTGATAGTAAAAGACCTGCGATGAATGGAGCAGTGTAATCTGTTATATCGTCATCGCTTAAACTACCTATTTCATCAGCTAAACTAAAATATCCTTTGTCTGCAGCCATATACCTTTCTCTCAATTCAGGAGCAGGAACTAGTTTAGGATTTGGCTGCGGTTGTTCTATTGCATCAATCATAATTCTTAAATCATAAATCTAATGTTGCGAGTTTCGCATTGCTTTGGATAAAGTGTTTTCTTGGCGGGACTTCATCGCCCATAAGCATCGTAAAGACTGCATCTGCTTCTTCGGCATCATCAATCGTGACCTGTTTTAAGATTCTGTTGGCAGGATTCATGGTGGTTTCCCAAAGCTGCTGAGGATTCATTTCTCCAAGACCTTTGTATCTTTGGATATTAATTATATTTTTTGCCCCTTTTGCTCGAATAGATGCAATGTTTTTGTCTTTTTCTTCTTCAGAATACGCATACTGTATGTCTTTTCCGGTTTGTAGTTTGTAAAGAGGAGGTTGGGCAATGTATAAAAACCCTTCTTTTATTATATCCGGCAGGTGTCTATAAAAAAAGGTTAAAATTAATGTTTCTATATGCTCTCCGTCTACATCCGCATCAGTCATAATGATAATTCTGTGATATCTTAATTTATCAAATCTTATGCTCTCCCCTATCCCCATGCCAAGAGCAATAATAAGATTCTTCAGTTCTTCATGTTCGATTATCTTGTCAAGCCGGGCTCTTTCCGTATTTAGTATTTTTCCGCCGATTGGAAGAATTGCCTGGAATTTTCGGTCTCTTCCCTGCTTGGCGCTTCCTCCTGCACTGTCCCCTTCTACTATATATAGTTCGGAAACGCTTGGGTCTTTTTCCTGGCAGTCTGCAAGTTTTCCGGGAAGGGATGATCCTTCAAGGGCTCCTTTTCTAAGAATTGCCTCTTTGGCTGCCTTGGCCGCAAGCCTTGCCTTGGCCGCCAAGTATACTTTTTCAAGTATTCTTCGTCCCTCAGTTGGGTTTTCCTCAAAATATGTGCTCAGTCCTTCTTTGACAATTGTTTGCACAAGGGGTTGAATTTCCGCATTGCCAAGTTTTCCTTTTGTCTGTCCCTCAAATTGGATCTTGTCCTGGGGCATTTTAACGAAAACAACTGCTGTTAATCCTTCTTTGGTGTCGTCTCCCGTAATTGAGTCCTCTTCGGATTTAAATGATCCGATTTTCTTTCCATAGTCATTGATAGCACGGGTGAGGGCCATGCGAAATCCTGTCAGATGTGTTCCGCCGTTTACAGTATTTATGACATTGACATAACTTTCTACGTTTTCTGTGTAGCCGTTGTTGTACTGAAGAGCTACTTCAACTTCTACTTCTTTTTCCTGCCTTTTGATAAATATGGCTTTATGAATGGGCTCTTTATTTTCATTGATCCTGCTTACTAAGGCTGTAATTCCTCCTTCAAAATAGTAATTCACTTCTTTTTCCTGCCCTTTTCGAAGATCCAAAAGATGAAAGTAAAGACTTGGGACAAGATAGGCCCTTTCTCTTATAGCTTTTTTTACCGTATCAAATTCAAATTCTGTAGTTGAAAAAATTTCTTTATCGGGGAGAAAAGTGACAGTGGTTCCGCTTTTAAGACTTAAATTAATAAGAGGAAGAGGGGAGTAAGACTTAGCTACTAATTCCACTTTAGTTTTTGGGACTCCTCTTTTATATTCCTGTCTATAAATTTTCCCATCTCTTCTTACTTCGGCCCAAAGCCAATCAGAAAGCGCATTAACTACAGATGAGCCCACGCCATGAAGACCACCTGAGATTTTGTAAGCAGATCCTCCAAATTTTCCGCCTGCATGAAGCTTAGTCATGACAATTTCAAGAGCGGATTTTTTAAATTGCGGCATAATATCGACCGGAATTCCTCTTCCGTCATCAATAACTGTCGCACTTCCCTCATTGCTTAAAGTGATCCAGACGTTTTTGGCAAAACCTGCTAATGCTTCATCAACTGCGTTGTCTATGATTTCTCGAAGAGTTTCATGAAGTCCAATTACATCGGTCGAACCGATATACATTCCCGGCCTTTTTCTGACAGGCTCAAGTCCCTCAAGGACCTGGATTTCTTTGGCTGAATAATCAGAGGATTTACCCGAAGCCTTTTTAGACGTCATAATGTAAATGATAGCAAAAATTCATACTAATTTCCAGAGTAAAAATCAAACATTTCGTCTTATTTTTCTTACAGTTTCGACGAAAAAATTCAGCGCATATCTGGGGTAATTTATCACATAATCCTGAGCATGGAGATATTCAACATCTTCCCCGCCAAAACCTCGTTTAAAAAGTGACAGGCCGTGAAATCTGTGTTTGGGTTTATCAATCGGTGAGACTCCCCAGAAATTATAGCGGGTCATCCCGCGTTTTTTGGCTTCCTGAATTGCTCTCCATTGAATCAGATAAGCACCCGGATATTTTTTCCCATCATCCGTTGATGCGCCATAATGATAAACAGCCTCTTTTCCATAAAAAATTATAAAAGCCTCAGCGAGAGTTTTATTTTTTATTTTCGCCTTGTATAAAATAACCATATTATTTTCTGCAAATTCTTTAAATTGTTCGTAAAGATATTTATATGAAAATGGAACGAATCTCTGTCTTTTTGAAGTTTGAATTTGCAGTTGGTAAAACTGCCTAATTTCTTTAGGATCAGTGTTTTCTTTAATTTCTATTTTAAGAGATTGGGCTTTTTTAATTTCGTATCGGGTCGTTTTTCTCATATTTTTTAGAAGTTCTTCTTCAGATTTTGTTATATCAAGCTGCGAAGTCAGTTCTGCATGAAGATGCATGGGAGCATTTATGAAACCATTTTCTTTAAAAATATTCTTGGAAAAATTGTCTGAGATAAGCTGGGGCCGAATTCTTATAAAAACGCAATCGTTTAAAATTGCGATTTTTTTTATTTCATCAAAAAAAGTTTTTACTAATCGTTTATCGTCCCATTCTATAATCGGACCCCCCGCAACAGTAAGGTACTTTCCTCTTTTTGCATCTTCGATGGCAGACAAAACTGCGCCCAACAGCTTTTCATTATTATAAAATCCGGTTCTCTGAACCGGCTTACCTAATGCTTCATGGAATTCTCCCCAGCACCATGAATGAAGAAAATTTCCTTCAGGATGACTGATCATGAAATTTTCCCATTCTGCCTTATCTATTATAGGTTTTACAACGATTCCAGCCATTCATTTATCCTTTCTGAAATAAACTTTGCTTTTTCTATAGAAACGTTTTTATGAGTCGGGAGATTTAAGATTAGAGATGAAATTTTTTCAGAATTTGGACAGTCATTCTGGTAATTTACTTTGTTCATATATCTTACTGGTCCGATCGGAGCATCATACCAAATATCCGAAACATAAATATTGTATATTTTAAGAAATTTGATTAAATCGTCTCTTTTTTTCGTAAAAATAGGAAATCGAAGATTTGAAGAGAAATCAGTACCGTCTGTCACTGAATTTAATAAAATTGATTTATCAATATTTTCTTTGTATATATTTGCAATTTTTTTCCTATGCTTTATTTGCTTTTCAAGATTATAAAGGGTTACTTGCGCAAGCAATTGATACCAGCTTGGAAGCGAAGTCATTTTGTATAAATTGTTGTCCATTGGATAAGACAACAGGCTCAAGTTTTTTAAGAAGGAATGAATAAACTTACCAAGTCCTATTCCGTAGGTGCTTCTAATTATTAATGTAAATGTCGGATATAATTTATCTGTTAAAGTTTTTCTTGTCGGAGGCTCCTCAAAATAGTCAGTATAGTTTTTTTGATATTTTTTGTTTCTTATTATTAATGCGCCGCCTGAGACTACATCAATAATCTTGTCCTGGCTAAATGAAAGTATTGTAAAATTCCCTACTCTTCCTGCTTCAACACCATTTTCATATTTTGCTCCGGCGCAGTGGGCCAAGTCCTCTATTAAAAATATGTTTTTTTCTTTACAGATTTTTGATATCGCTTCAATATCACAGGGAAATCCGAGGGTATTCTGAACAATGACGACTTTAATATTGGGATTGGTCTTTAATTTTTTTTCAAGATAAACTGCTGAGAAATTTAAATCATCTTTCGGAATATCTATCAGAACGGGCATAAGATTAGCTTCTTCAATCGCTTTGTAAACCGCGTAGCAGGTAAAACCATTTATCGCAACTTCAGAATTTGTAGGAAGATTTAATAATTTAAGCGCAAGAGTTATTGCTTGCCTTCCTTTAAAAAGTAAAATTGCTTCTCCGTTATATTTTTTTTCTAAAGAACCTTTAAGATTTGCTTTTCCGGATGTAAACAATGCTTTTACGGCAAATCCAAGATCATAGTTTGACCCTAAGGAATTGAAAATAGACATAAAATGAAATTGTTACGTTGTTATTTTATTCAGCTGTTCAGTAATAATATTTACGACTTCTTCTGAGTGAGTAAATTGAGGTGAATGTTTGGCGCCATTGACAACGAACAATTTACTATTGACTATTTTATTATTTAATAATTCCCCATCGGATAAGGGAGTTATGTCATCTTCCCTTCCCCAAATAATAAGTGTCGGAACTGAAGTTTTGCTTAAATTCAAAGACTTATCAGATTGAAGTAAATTTACCATAGTTTTTTTCATATTTTGATTTGCAGAGAAATAGTCTTTTTCCCCTGTTAGAGAATAAAGAAGTTTTTGCGCAATATCAAAAGGAATAATTTTCTTACCAACTTTGGCGAAAAACAAAAAGATATTTCTTTTCAATTTAATATAAATATCATTATGGTAAATTCCAGCACTATCAATCAGTATTAGCTCTTCTGTTTTTTCAGGATATTTTCCGACAAAGTTTAGGGCGATCCTGCCTCCGTTTGAATGGCAGATTAATATAACCTTTTCTTCTTCTTTTAGCGTTTGAAGCAACCATTTAATATAATCATCAATAGTCCAGGGTTTATTTATTTCACCTGTCAAACCGGGAATTGAAAGCAAATAGGGGTTGAGCCCTTTTGATTTTAAAAGCGACAGGAATGAATTCCATCTGTCTTTTGAATATGTCCATCCATGTAAAATGAAAATTTTAGGTTTTGAATTTTTCATAGACCGAATTTCTTTCTTCTTTCTTGCCAAACTTTTTCTCTTCTGCAAAGATTTATTGAATCAGATTTATGCAGAAGAAGATTTTCCACGACTCCTTCCAAAAATCTCGCACCTTTAAAAAGTATAAGTTCTTCCCCGTTAATATTTTTTTTAATGTAGTCAAGAGCTTCTTTAGGCCCTGAGAATTTTTCAATTTCTATTTTTTTGTCTGTTTGATTTTTCAATTTTGGAAATGTAAATTCAGAAACCCTTGGTCCCATCAAAATAATTTTTTTAAGTTTCATTTTTAATATTATATCTGCTAATTTTTCATGTTCTTCTTGTTCGCTTTGTCCCTGTTCAAGCATGTCTCCCAACACCACCCATTTATTATTTGAGTCTAAATTATCAAACATCTCCAAAATTACAGTCATTGAATCAAGATTGGCATTATAGCTGCTGTCTATAATAGTAGTATTTTTAATTCCCCTAAAAACACTGTTTCTGCCCGGTGGAAGCTTAAATTTCTTAAATGTACGATCTTTTGGAATTTTTAAAATAGTAAGGAGCTTCGAACACATGACAAGTGAATAGAAAAAATCTTTTGGCAGTAAAAAGTTAAATTTAAAAAAATGGTTTTTAGTTTTAAACTCTGTTTTTTCCAAAGTTGCAGAATAAGAGGTAAGTTCTGAAATTTTAACTAATTCTTTTTTGACCGCTGTTCTTGAAAGTTCATTTCTAATTGTCTCGGAATCACTGTTTACAATTACTAGGTTTGATGTATACTCAAGAAAGTATCCATATTCGTATCCAATCGCGTCTTCGACGCTTTTAAATTTTCCATTTTTTATCAGAATATCGAAATTCATACTGTGTGTTTTAGTAGAATTGGTCCAAAGAGTAATTTCGGGCTTAAGTAAAGTTGCCAAAAATTTACCTTCCCCCGGTCTGTCGCAATCCGCCTCGACTACATATATCTTTTTCTTAGGAAAAGAGCCTAAAGTTTTAAGGGGGGCAAGAGCGAATAAAACTGGCCATTCCCAAAGAGAAAGAGTCCTGCGTGTAAGTCCAAGAATATTAAACGGAATTCCATACGAGCTATTTGCATGATGACTATATCTTGCTTTTTCTCCAACTTGGGATTCGACAAGATTAAGAAGTGTAGTTTTTCCGCTTGATCCGGTGATTACGATAGTTTTTGGTTGCCAAAACGAAAGCCTTATTTTGGCAAAAAACCTGAAATAATAAGCAAATGGGAAATAAAGTGTTTTTTTAAATTCAGAAAACATGATTATATCTGCAAAAATAGATTTTCAAGGGCGAACCGCTGATTCACATTGCTAGTCTTAATTATTGTATGGGTTTTTTGAAAGTTTTTAAGAATATTTAAGTAAAAAGTTCCATCACTTTCATTTCCCTTTGAAGAAATTATTTTATCAATCATCGTTTTTCTAATCGTAATTAACATTTGCTCGAGCCACGTTATCGCTTCTTCCTTGCTTTGGCCAAAATCTTGTGCAAGTTTAAGTCTTTTTCCTAGTCCTGCCTCCAAAATTTCTTTAAAATCTTTCTGATAATTTAAGACTTCCTCGTCTGAAAATTGAATTTTTTCCTTGACCTCAATTATTTTACATCTTGAAAGAATAGTTGAAAGAAATAGATTCTTATTTTCGGTAATTATCAACATAATAGTATTGAGAGGAGGTTCCTCAAGCACTTTAAGTAATGCATTTTGGCTTTCGATAGTAATTCCAGGAAAAGAATTTATTATTATAGATTTAATATTGCTTTTGATTGGTTTCAAAAATAGTTTTTTTTGCATGTTTCTGATATCTTCAATTCCAACTGACTTATCGAAATTCTCAACATTTGTATCTATATCTGCAATTTTGTTTTCTTTACAGATATAAATTGCTTTTTCAAGAGCGCTTGTTTTATTTTTTGAAACTATTAAAATTGACTGCATATCCTTGACATTATAGCTTATTTTTTCTTACTATAGAACTAATGTCTGCCCAAGCAATCGATGATTTTTCAGGAAATAAAACTCTTATTGACATTCTTCTGTCAGAGCGTCTAATTACCCCCGAGCAATACAATGATATCAAGGTAAAAAGTGCTAGTGAAGGAAAATCATATGAAGACGTTCTTCTTAATTTGAATTTAGTTCCGATTGAGAAGATTGCTGAAATCAAGGCAAGACTATTGGGAATTCCTTTTATCTCTCTTGCAAGTGCCTCATTTTCACCTGATGCGTTAGGATTTGTTCCCAGATCAGTTGCTGAAAGATTTAATTTAATCCCCTTTCTTTATGATGATAAAACAAAAACGCTTTCGGTTGCGATGGCAAATCCTGTTGATTTGGAAGCCTCTCAATTCGTAAGACAAAAAACTGGATTAAATATTAAAACGTTTGCAGCCTCTCAAGAAGATATAACTCGGGCAATCACCCAGCAATATAGACAGGAAATAATCGGCGAAGTAGGTGAAGCAATTAAGGAAAACCAAGAATTGACCAAAACAAAAACTATTGACAGCCGTCAAATTGCCGAAATTATTAAGGAAGCGCCAATTGCCAAGATAGTTTCTACAATTCTTGAGTATGCAGTCTCAAGCAGGGCCTCAGATGTTCATATCGAGCCTCAGGGAGATAGAATAAGAGTAAGATACAGAATAGATGGAATTTTATATGATAGATTAAGTCTTCCCAAGACAGTGCAAGAGGCAGTAATATCCCGCATAAAGATTCTTTCAGACATGAAAATTGACGAACATCGTACGCCTCAAGACGGGCGATTTAATTTTAAGGTGGAAATCAATGAGGTAGATCTTCGTATTTCAGTCATGCCGACTGTTTTTGGTGAAAAAGTAGCCATGAGACTTCTTCAAAAATCAGGAGGGATACCAACGCTTCAGGATTTGGGCCTAGATGGAGTGTCTCTTAAAAATTTGGAGGCAGGCATATTGAGGCCCCATGGAATCATAATCGTTTGCGGACCAACCGGAAGCGGTAAAACTACTACTCTTTATGCAGTTCTTCAGAAACTCAATACGACTCGTGTAAACATAATGACACTTGAAGATCCAGTCGAGTACCAAATGAATGGAGTAAACCAAGTGCAGATTAACCCGGCTGTTGGGCTTACTTTTGCGACAGGACTTCGATCATTTCTTCGTCAAGATCCGAATATTATTCTCGTCGGAGAGATAAGAGATAAGGAAACTACAGAGCTTGCAATTCAAGCGTCTCTTACCGGTCATTTGGTTTTTTCGACTCTTCATACATCAAATGCAGCCGGCGCACTTCCACGTCTGATTGATCTAGGAGCAGAGCCCTTTTTACTCGCATCAACCATGAATGCAATAGTCGGGCAAAGAATTGTCAGAAAAATATGCTCATATTGCAAAATTGCAATTGCACCGCTTAAACCGATCGTCGATGAAATGAGAACAGTTTTGGGCCGGCTGTATCCTTCAGGAAATAACCAGCCCAGTATTTATAAAGGAAAAGGATGTGAAAAATGTGGGAATTCCGGATATTTAGGGAGAGTCGGAATTTTTGAGGTATTGCCTGTTACAACTAAAGTTGCTAATCTAATCTTAGATAGGCCAGATCTTCAGACTGTTGAAAAAGAGGCAGTTGTGGAGGGAATGATTACGATGAAGCAGGATGGTTATTTAAAGGTTTTGCAAGGACTTACGACTCCAGAGGAGGTAATAAGAGTAGCACAAGAATGAGAAATTGACCTAATTAATCTAATTGATCTAATGTCTAAACAGTTTATAAATTGGGATTTGGATTTTAGGATTTATTTAGAATAATTAGAAATTAGGATTTAGAAATTAGAATACATGGATATTCAACAGCTTTTACAACTGACCATTACAAATAAAGCATCTGATCTTCATTTACTGCCCGGCGTGCATCCAGCCATACGGGTTGATGGTGCGTTAGCATATCTAACAAACTTTCCAGTTTTGACAAGAGAAAATGTTGAGATGATGGTTTTTTCCCTTGTTTCTCCCAAGCTTAAAGAAATTTTTCTCAACCAGAAAGAGCTTGATTTTTCTTTCGGTTTCGGGGGGGGCGCTTATGGGGATTTGGGCAGATTTAGAGCAAACATTTATTATCAGAGAGGAAATATCTCAGCCGAATTTCGATATCTAGAACCCAAGATTAGAACTTTGGAAGAACTGAATATGCCTAAGATTATTCATAATTTTGCAGAACTTAAGCAGGGATTTATCCTCGTCACTGGCCCAACTGGCCACGGAAAATCAACCACGCTTGCCGCAATAATAAATGAAATAAACTTGAACAAAAATGTGCATATCCTAACGATTGAAGATCCGATTGAATACGTTTATCCTACGGGAAAAAGTCTTATCTCCCAGCGTGAAATGGGGCTTGATACAAACTCCTGGAGTCTGTCGCTTCGATCTGCTTTACGCGAAGATCCAGATGTAGTTTTGGTAGGCGAGATGAGAGATCCTGAAACAATTTCTTCTGCTATTACGATTGCAGAAACCGGCCATTTGGTCTTTTCTACCCTTCATACTAATTCTGCTTCACAAAGCATTGATAGAATTATCGATTCTTTTCCAGCAAACCAGCAAGCGCAAATTAGGGTTCAGCTTGCCTCAACTCTTAAAGGAATTATTTCACAAAGATTACTTCCACGAATCAGCGGAGGCAGAATTCCTGCGGTTGAGCTTCTTATTGGGACATCAGCAGTAGCAAGTAATGTAAGAGATGGTAAGACTCATCTTATTGACTCGATTATTCAGAACTCTCAAGATCAAGGAATGATACCCTTTGAACAATCGCTTGCATCTCTTGTTCTTTCAGGAAGCATTAGTCTTGAAACAGCCAAGAGCTATGCGCTTCGTCAGGAAGAACTTCAAAGGCTGGTTGGCTGATATATGAGACTTCGCTATAAAGCAATAAGCAAGGAAAATAAAGTTATTCAGGGGCTTGTTGACGCAAATGATATTACAGAAGCTGCTTCATATCTTCGGCAAAAAGAGCTTGTTCCAATCCGGATTACCAAAAATACGGAGAATAGCATGCTCAAGATTCTGCCTTTTGTAAGCAAGCTTAAGTCATCCGATTTAATTTTATTCACCCGTCAGCTGGCATCGATGATCTCATCGGGTCTTACGCTGGTAAGATCTCTTTCGATCCTCAGAGAGCAGCTTAAAAACGAGGCAATGGTTGAGGTGGTAGGCAGTATCGTTGCCGATATTGAAGAGGGAAAAACATTTTCAGAATCACTCACTAAATTTCCTGATTTTTTTTCTCCAGTTTACGTTTCAATTATAAAAGCATCAGAAACTTCAGGACTCATGGACAAAGCGCTTGAAAGACTTGCTGATAACTTGGAAAAACAAGAAAAATTAAAGAGCACAATTAAGGCGGCCTTGGTCTATCCTGCAATTATAGTTCTTATGATGATCGGAGTTGTTATAATTATGATGACTGTTGTAATACCCCAGCTTAAAAATCTATATGTAAGTTTAAATGTTTCACTTCCTCTTCCGACTCAGATCGTTATTGTAATGTCTAACATCACTATCGCTTTTTGGCCGTTTATCCTAGGACTAGGAGCCCTTGGTATTTTTTTATACAACCGTTGGTATAAAACAGAAACAGGAAGACTTGTCATAGACAACCTTATGCTTAAAATGCCGATATTCGGTAATCTTGTTGTCAAGGTTACACTGGCAGAAGCCTCAAGGACGCTCGGGCTTCTTATTGGCTCAGGATCTTTGGTGGTTGACTCTCTTCTTCAGACAGCAGATACAATCGGAAATATTTATTATAAGAATGCCATAAAAGATGTAGCCAAAAGAGTGGAAAACGGAATAAAAATCGGAGATGCTATGGAAACATATACGCTTTTCCCTCCTCTTCTTGTCCAGTTGGTAAAAGTAGGTGAGGAAACGGGAAAAATTGACGAAACTCTGGCAAAAGCATCTGAATACTTCGAAAGAGAATCCGATCAGATTTTAAGAACTCTCACTACGGCTCTTGAGCCTTTTATAATGGTGGTTCTTGGTGCGGGAGTCGCATTTCTTCTCATCTCGGTAATCACTCCAATTTATAGTATCATTACGGAAATAAAATAGTCGAATCTTGTGATTTTGAGGCTATTTTACCCTCTTGACAACTGATTTTTATTATGTTCTACTTAATATATACATGAAATCTGTCCGAGATTATTTAAGAAACCAAAAAGGCTTCACCCTCATCGAACTTCTCGTCGTCATAGCAATCTTAGGAATTCTGGCAGCAGTCCTTCTGGTCGGAGTAAATCCGCTTGAGCAGATAAGA
>JACOXU010000002.1 GCA_016182185.1 Candidatus Levyibacteriota bacterium | reverse complement strand
GGTAAGAGATTGTTTATTGGTTGTCTGAAGAGTACCTTGAGAGGTAAGATAGGCTCCTCCTGTTGTTCCGGAGAGAGTGGCGGTGGGTGTTCCTCCTGCCATGTTAAGGACTGCGAATTTAGCAGAGGCTGTGGTATCTCCTCCGATGAGAAGGTCTTGAGAGAGTATTCCTGGATGAAGAGTCCCGTTTTCAGCCACCCATTGTTCAGTTCCTAACTGACAAACCCCTGTACCTGTAACAATACCGTTGGTTGTGGTAACACATTGGGCTGTCCCTGATACATCTAAACCTACTGTGCCGTTTATTCTTAACTCGTTACTTGCATCAATGCTGATATTAATATCTCCTGTATCCCCTCCTCCCAAGGTTAAAGTCTGCCTGTTCGTTGTAGCGAGTGTTCCTGCGCCGGTTAGGAAGGCAGCATTATTGCCTGACGAAGCGGAAATCGAAGCAGTTGGCGTACTTGCTGCTACATTTAAGACCGCGAACTTGGCAGATTGGGTGGTTGTTCCTCCTATTAAGATATCCATGGTGTTATTGATAGGAGTTAGAGCTTTTCCATCAGTTGAGGTTGTCCAGTAGTTAGTACCCAGTGCAAAGCTGCAGTTATTGGTTGAGATACAGACAGTGCCTGTTGCATTTGGGAAAGTATATGTTTGGCTACCTGTTAAAGCAGCAAGATCTAAAGTTCCAAAGAAAGAAGAATTATTGTCGGCAAATACTAACTCTCCTGTGTTTGTTACCCTGAATCTGGTTGCTCCTGAGGCTGAGGCAGCAAGAATATCATTGGCAGCTGCTCCTGTCTGGTTGACTATAAGAGCGGCGTTTCCACCCCAGTTGCCACCTTGCACATCCAAGACTGCAGTGGGAAGACTGTCTGATCCAATCGTAGTCCTGCCTACCAGAACATTGCGATTGGCAGTCTGTGAGTATATACCTAGATTTCCGGTCAAAGTAGGTCCGGCTGAACTATTGTCAAGGAAAATACCGTAATTACTCGTACCGCCCCTTGCCAGCTGTTCCAAAAATATTCCGTAATTATTATTTATCGTACCGTTTGTTCCTGTCGGATTAAAAATATATAATCCCTGAGCAGTTCCCAGAGTCTGGCCGACGGCATCATAATCAACCAAAGCGCTTAGTCCCCTGAAGGTTGCGCTGGTTAGATCATTGCTTGTGTTCTCAGTTGTCTTAAAATAACCGGCAGTATACGTCTGGGATGAAACTCCTCCAGGAGAAACGACTGACGAAACATTTAATCCGGTTTGATCGTTTGAAGTAGATGTCAAGTTCCCATTTACCAAAACTGAAGAACCGAGGCTTGAATCAGGGGCATTTCCCGATACTTGAAGAGGGCTGGTTGGATTGGTTGTTCCGATTCCCACATTTCCGCCCGATTTCAGATGAAGTGTTGGAGTAGTTGAATTATTTGTTACGTTTCCAGGTTTAAAACTAATATCACCCGTTGAGTCTCCGCCGATTGTCAGAGTTCTTTGGGCAGTCGACTGTATACTACCTCCTGCTCCGAGAGAAAAATTACCTGCGATTGAAGCTGTTGGAGTACCCGAGTTCATATTAAGAACTGCAAACTTAGCAGATAAAGTTGATGAACCACCGATGAGTAAATCAACCGTATTGTTGATCGGATACAAGGCTCCGCTTGTAACCTGCCACCAGTTTGTCGTATCTCCGATCGCACAGGGCCCGCTCCCTGTGACAATACCGCCTACTGTGATTACACAGGAAGCAGATCCTACAGATATACCACTGGTTCCTTCTGACTGATAGACTCCTCCTGAGAGATTAAGGTTTCCTTGGTTTGATAAGGTAAGTCTTGTGGCTCCTGAAGCAGAGGCTGTAAAGATATCTCCGATTGAATTATCAATCACGAGTCCTGCAAAAGAGGTATTTCCCGAAATTGAGGCAATAGGCAAAGTTCCGCTTGCCCCTCTCACATCAAGCGTGGCCAGCGGATTTGTTGTTCCGATTCCGACCTTTCCTCCGGTCAAAAGGTAAAGAGTGTTAGCTGAATTTCCGGGAGAAAAAGAAATATTTCCAGTGGTCGCTCCTCCCAAAGTCAAAGTTTGCTTGTTAACACTTTGCAAGGTTCCGTCTCCGCCAATATAAATTCCTGTATTTGATCCAACTGCTGAGACAGAAGCATAAGGCGTGCCCGTAAGCATGTTGAGAACTGCAAATTTAGCAGAGGCTGTGGATGACCCTCCAAGCGTGAAATCTACCGATGGGTTTGTGGCATTTCCAGGAGAAAGTATTCCATTTTGAAGTATCCAGTAGTTAGTCGCCGCGCTGCCAATATCAGACCACGTTAGATTTCCCGATCCATCGGTCTTTAGGAAAAAATTGGATGTTTGCGAAGTTGGCCAGATGTACTGCAATCCTCCCAAGGTTAGGGTCGTATCCTGATCTCCCAAAGTGATATTTCCGCCGGCGGCATTATTATTCGGAGAAAGGACAATATTTCCGGTGCTATTTCCTCCAATTGTTAGGGTTTGATTATTTATGCTCTGGATTGATCCATTTCCCGAGAGATATATTCCAGTACCGTTTGCCGTGGTTGGAGTGGCAGAAAGAGAAGCAACCGGGATCAATGATCCTGCAATGTTCAAGACCGCAAACTTGGCAGAAGTCGTAGTCGCAGCATCACCCATCAATAAATCTAAAGACGGATATTGAGTATAAACAACCCCAGCTCCGGTATCTACGGCCCATCCGACAGGAGGCGATACACACTCCCTCCATGAAGGCGGGGTTCCGTTACCAGCATTTGAAACAAGACACAGATCAGTAGTGGAGGTTCCTCCTGTAACTTTAAGATTATCCGTAGTTGCATCCATGTAGACGATTCCCCAAGAATTTCCTGTATATCCTGAAAGGTCATTTGCAGTACCGCCGTTTTCCAAGGAAAGTATGCCTGTTACATAAGTTGATGATGCAAGGTTAACGGGAGCAGATGAAAGAACCCCTGAAGAATTACTCTGCATCACTCCTGTGCCAAACCCGGAAAGAGCGACATTTCCGGTTCCTCCACCGCCAATGGTAAGCGTATTTTTGTTTATGCTCTGAATTGATCCATTTGAAGAAAGAACCAATCCAGTACCATTGGCAGTTGCCGGGGTTGCAGAAAGTGAAGCAACAGGAGTACCACTTGCTATATTTAAAACTGCGAAATTAGCAGCCGTGGTGGAAATCCCACCAATCAAAAGATCATCAGTGATAAAAAGCGGAGATACTGCGCCGTTATTCCTCTGCATATAACCTGCTACACTTCCTGCTATCGTAATCTTTTTATTTGACGTATCAGCCGTTAAAGTAATTCCATTTCCTGCTGAGAATTTCAGTATGTCTGTAACACTTGAAGCAGAAAAAGTAGTTGAATCAACATCAATGGTCTTGAAGGTGCTTACGTTACTTGAAATAGTAAGTCCTGAGATAGAAATTCCAGAACCTGCCGTTAATTCGACCTCTCCTGTTTCACCGGCAAGCGATAAGACTCCTGTGTTGGTAACCGTAGGTGTTTGACCGGGTCCAATTTCAATTCCGTCTCCCGCGATAAGACCGTAAACGACATTTGAAGCAGTAAGTCTTCCAGTACCTGCATCAATGTCTGCATTTTCCGTAATAATTCCACCGGATAAGGTAGCTATTCCTGCTACTCTGATTGTGTCCAGAAAGCTTACGTGCTGCTCAAACTCGGTGGGTATTCCGACGTTAAAGACGAGGTTGCTACCCGAAATATCTGCGCCCAGGACTGCCCTTCCTATGCTCTGCGTAGCTTCGATACTTGAGAGATTATTTTCTTTTTCAGATTTGATGCCTACGAGCGAAAGCACTTTTGAAAGAGAATCAGAGGATCTTAAGGTAGCAAGCGTTAAAGCTGTAACTGCCAAAAATAAAGTAACGAAAAGTGCTCCTAATGCGACTTTCTTGAAGATAACGATGCTTTTTACAACCTCTTCGAGGAGAAATGACGGATGGCCGGCGTGCTGTGGCTGAATACCCTGATATTTCCTCTGAGATTCAGATGGAAAAGTTTGTGGAAATAATTGTGAGGCTGGAATTACTCTTTCATCCTGAAGAATTGTTTCACCATTTCTCTGTCTTTTGAAGTTATCAATGTGTTCTTGCGTATATCTTCTTTGATTACCCGGGGTTCTATGGGGGACAAGAATTCCTTTCTCTTCCCAGCGTCTCAAGGTTTTTGTTGATACACCCAAGATGTTTGCGACTTCTTGAATGCTGAATAATTTATTCATAGGGCAGGATTACAAAAACCTAAGTGAAATTTGCGCTGTCCAAGTTTCTAATGTCCAAGTTTAAATAGGAGGGGGTAAGTTTGAGTCTAAGTATGTCTAGGTTTTTGTCTAAGTTTGTCCAAGTTTTCATATAATATATATATATTACTGCACATCCGTGAAAATTTGTCAAGTAGTAATATAATATTATCTTAATCTTATCATTATTCAATATTTTAAGTAGGGTTACTTACTAATCCCTTTATTTATTTTCACATATTAGCTATTGCTTTTTTGATAAGATTATGATAAATTTATTTTAGAGATATAAACTTGGACATTAGCTTTAAATATGCTTAACTTGTCTTTCAATCTCTCAACTAGACTCAAAGAAAAACTTCAGACACTAAGCAAACTTAGACAAGATATACTCATTATTCCCTTATCGCCAAAAGCGGAATTAATTATTCAATGGAACGCAAAAATAGACAGAACTTATTCCTCTCTAAGCTTGGCTGGAAATCCTATAACCAAATCCGAGATGACAAAACTACTTACTTCTCCTCAATATTCAGATCTATTAAAAACTAGAATTGATAAAAACAAAAGAGATGTTATAGGATATAAAATTGCTCAAGATTATATTGACCAGAATTGGCTAGTTGCCAATAAAAGTGTTAGCGTAAAAGATATTTTGATACTTTATGATATATTCTGTAATGGCGCACTTCGTATCTCGATGTCAAAAATTCAGGAGCTACTTGATTATCTACAGGCCTATGAAGAAAGCCCGATTATTCAAGCAGGAATAGTAAGCTTAGGTATTATAAAAATCCATCCTTTTAGTGAGGGAAATGGTCGCCTGGCAAGACTCCTTTCTCTTTTATTTTTATATAAAAACGGTTTTGATGTGAGAAGGCTAGTAGCTCCTGAAAATATATGGATTAAAGAACGTAAAATATTCGAGGAAACAGCTAAAATGGCTCAAAATACTGCAAGTATTACCCTATGGCTTGAATACTTTGCTGAAAGCTTATCAAGTCAACTGAAGGAGGTTCTTGAGAGAATTAAAACAGGGGCGCATGACAGCTTGGGTCTCTCTCCGGATTTTTGGGAATTAAATGATCGTCAGAAACAGATAATGTCGATGCTTGAAGAGCCAGGTACGACTATAACCAATAGAAAAGTCCAAAGCCAGTTTAAAATCTCCCAGATTACGGCATCTCGTGATCTTTCGAGGCTTTCAAGCTTAGGTCTAATATTCACCCACGGAAAGGGAAGGTCTATATACTACAGCCGTATTTAAAGCGCTCGTTTGACTTTCATGGGCAAGATGCATAATATTAAATTATGCTTCTATCTGGAACAACTATAAGAATCGTCTATATTTTGGCAGGATTTACCCTAATTTTTATTTCCTTTTTGAAAATCGTCCCTTCTTCTTATTCTCAAACATCTACCGGTTTGGCAATTCCAATTCCGATTACGGATAAGAATGTACAGGATGGAGATATAATAACATCTGATCAAACCGGTTATAAAAGAAGTAACACTACTTATGATCCCAATGTCTATGGAGTGATAAGTGCTGATCCGGCTCTATCCTTTAAGAAACCAAATGACAGTAAGAGTTATCCTGTTATTACAACCGGCATTGCTTATGTACGCGTTTCGGCTTCAAATGGACCGATCAAGAAAAATGACCAGATTACCACTTCAACCATTCCGGGTGTTGGCCAAAAAGCCACAACTAATGGGTTTATCGTGGGGGTTGCTCTTGAAGATTATAATAATTCAAATCCCAAAGCTGTGGAAAAAATTTTAGTCTCGGTCAATCCTCGTTTCAACGCAGCCTTCAGGGCAAATGCAACAAATCTCTTGGAAAGCATTAGAACAGTTTCCGCTTCTCCCCTTCTTTCTCCTTTGACTACCCTTCGGTATCTGCTTGCCGCATTTATCGCAATCGCCTCCTTTGTGCTAGGATTTATGTATTTTGGCAGGATTGCCCGTACGGGGGTCGAGGCACTCGGGAGAAATCCTCTTGCCGCACGAATTATTCAGCTTGGTATTGTAATAAATGTCTTGCTCACTGCAGTCATAATACTGGTTGGAATAGGAATAGCATATTTGATATTAATTTTGTAGAATTAATATATGACGATTGACCCGGTAGTTTTTTTTGATTTTGTCATTGCGCTTTTTGTACTCTCTGTGGCTCTCGCCTCACTTGCAATCTCCTATTCTCAGATAATTAAAAAGTTTAATTCTCAAAAGGATGAACTTGAGAGCCTTACCAGTCGAATCTATGAAAAAGAAGCCGGGGTCTTAAAAGATGCCAGGAATAAAGCCGAATCGATCATAAATGAGGCTGTGCAGAAGGCGCAGGAAATAATTGCAGGTAGTAATATTGTCAATACACAATCCAAAAAAGCACTTGATGAAGCATTTGAGACTCTTCTTAAACACCAGACAGGTTACTTTGAAAAGGCTTCTCAAGACTTCTTGCAGGTATACAAGAATGAGCTTGAAGCCCTAAAACAGAAAAATATCGAAATACTTAAAAATACATCAAAAAGTATCGAAGAAGATACAGTAAAAGAAGTTCAGGATTTTGACAATGTTTTAGAACAGGAAACCGTTGCGTCTCAAAAAATAATACAGGAAAAAATTGAGAAAGATTACAGCAAGGTACAAAAAGAGGTCGAGCAGTATAAAAATGAAATGCTTGGTAAAGTAGATGCACAAATTTCAAAACTTATTCAGGATGTTTCTAAAAAGGTTATAGGTAAAAGCTTGTCACTTCAAGAACATGAACAGTTAATTATTGATGCGCTCGAAGAAGCGAAAAAAAATGGACTTACAGCTTCTCAAACTTAAGCTATATGAAAGATAATACTTTGATATATTCTGATATTATAAAAGCAGTCAAAACAACGGCTGATGCTGAGGATTTCTTGTCTCAAATTGATGCATTATTTGCAAAATTATTCAAGACAACTCCTGGTTCATTTGATGAAAATCTAAAAAAAATCATAGGCTCCAATTTTGCCGCTCTTCTTCGCGAATCTCTTGAAAAAAATAATATAAATAAAAATGATCAATCATCTATCGAAAAATTTCTGAATGGACTAAAGGATTATATCCAACAACTTAAAATTCTCAAGCTTCAAATTGCCTTTCAGCCATCAGATGAAATGATTGATGATATTTTTGTATGGGTGTCTGAAAATATAGGCCAAGGGATTATTCTTGATATAAGTTACGATATCTCGCTGATCGGGGGAGCAATTATAACATTTGAAGGTAAATACAGAGATTTATCTCTCAAAAAACGCTTCTCTGACATATTTGAGAAAAATGGAGTATTACTTAAAAAGCCCAAATGAAAGACTTCACTGCCTATCTCAACCAAATTCAGGAAATTGGTTATGTCGAAGAAGTTACTGATGCAATAATACACGTCAGCGGTTTACCTGAAGCAAAATCTGATGAAATAGTATACTTTGAAACTGGGGATTTTGGACAAGTTTTTACCATTCATCCTGATCTCGTAGAGATTCTTGTTTTTTCAAAAAATTCAATAAAACCGGGTACCAGAGTTGTCCGGACGAACTCGGTTCTTCAGATTCCCGTAGGTTTTGAACTTCTGGGAAGAGTGATCGACCCACTTGGCAATTCCATAGATAGCATAAAGCCCTTGAAGAAAATGGAGTTTAGCCGGTCCATTCAGTCTATACCCCTAGGTATTGCTTACAGAAAAACAATTATAACGCCCTTTGAGACTGGTGTATCCATGGTCGATATGGTAATGCCACTAGGACATGGACAAAGAGAGCTTATCATAGGAGATAGAAAAACGGGAAAGACAAATTTCTTGATGAAAACGGTCTTAAGTCAGGCAAAGAAAGGAAACGTATGCGTATATGCTTCGATCGGAAAAAAGAAAATTGATATTAAACAGCTTGAAGAATTTTTTATCAAAAATAAAATTATGGATAAGGCCGTCATCGTAGCTTCGGGTTCAGAGGATGCAACCGGACTTATATATCTTACACCGTTTACTGCCATGACCATTTGTGAATATTTCAGAGATCAAGGTAAAAATGTCGTAGTAATTCTTGACGACCTTTCGACTCATGCCAAGTTTTACAGAGAAATCGCTCTTTTGGGAAAAAGATTTCCCGGACGAAATTCATATCCAAGCGATATGTTTTTTATCCACGCACAGCTAATGGAACGGGCTGGGAATTTTATAACCCAAAAGGGTGAGTTCTCAATAACCTGCTTTCCGGTCGCAGAAACTATGCAGGGGGACTTATCCGGATATATCGAAACAAATCTTATGTCTATGACAGACGGACATCTTTATTTTGACAGAGATCTTTTTTATCAGGGACGAAGGCCTGCAATAAATCCATTCCTGTCTGTTACGCGTGTCGGAAGACAAACACAAACTAATCTCAGACGTGAGATAAATCGTGAAATAATAAGCTTTTTCACCCTTTATGAAAAGATGCAATCATTTATTCACTTTGGAACTGAATTAAATGAAAATATTAAAGCGACGCTTGCTACAGGCGAAAAGCTTATACGATTTTTCAATCAAAAATATCAGGAAATCTTGCCCATTGATCTGCAGCTGATCTTCTTTGTCATGCTATGGGGCAACGTTTTTGAAGGAAAAGATTTTGATGCAATTGAAAATATTTTTGGGAAAATCTTTGGCGCCTACGAGGAGGATCCAAAGATGAAACAACAAATCGATAACTTAATAAAAATAGATTCGTTCAATAAGCTCCTGGCTTCAGTAAGGAAGCAAACCCCGGATATTTTAAAGCTTTCGGAAAAATATGGTAAGTAAAAACGAAGTAATTGAAAAATTTAACAGTGTTACAACTTTTAAGAATGTAATTGAAACCTATGAAGAAATTGCTGCTTCACGCATGCAAAACGCTCGAAGTTCGGTGCTGCAGCGGCGTGATTTTATCTCAGAACTTAATGACATATTCCAACAAATCAAGACTTCATATAAAGATGAGCTTGAAAAATTAATGAAAAAAAGGAGCATTAAAGATCATAAAAAATTAACATTCATCGAGAGAAACGGAAAAACATTATTCGTTCTTCTCTCATCAAATACCGGTCTTTACGGAGACATAATCAAGCAATCATTTGACTTATTCATTGAGCTTGTTAAAAAGGAAAGCTGTGACGCTATAATTATTGGTAAGGTCGGGCTTGATTACTTTAAAAATACCAATCTTAAGATTCCTTACGCTTATTTTGACTTTCCTGACAGCAAAATAGATAATGAGAAACTGAAGAATATAGTCAAACACATCATCAATTACGAGAGAACGTTTATTGTGTACGGCCAGTTTCAAAATATTATTACCCAAAAACCAATCGTAACGAGTATTTCAGGCGATCCTTTGCCTCAAGAAGCCAAAGGACCTAAGATAAAGTACTTTTTTGAGCCCTCCCTTGAGAAAATAATGGCATTTTTTGAAGCAGAAATATTTTCATCCATCTTTGAGCAAACAATATTTGAATCTCAGCTTGCCAAATTTGCCTCAAGAATGACCTCTCTTGAAATAAGAGTTGAAAAAATAAAAGAATTGTTAAAACTGATCGAAATTGAAAAGCAAAAAGTAAAACACAGAATAATGAACAAGAAACAGCTTGATGCATTATCAAGTATTTCTTTGTGGAGCTGAGTATGGATAAAAATTATGGAAAAATAACAAGAATTCAAGGACAGATTATTGAGGTTGAATTCCCTGAACATCCGCCTAATCTTCACGATCTTTTGATATTCAAAGACGATGAGCAAACGAAAATGGAGGTAATCAGATCTTCGGGTTCGGATAAATTTTTTTGTTTATGCCTTACTTCCCCATCAAAATTATATAGAGGTGCAAAGGTAATAAATACCAATAAGCCAATCCAGGTTCCGGTTGGAAAAGATATATTGGGAAGAGTTATGGATATATTCGGGGAAGAATTAGACGGACTGGGAAAACTAAACTTTGCTGAAAAAAAACCAATTTATGGAACTCCTCCAACATATGCCGAGCTCTCAACCCATCTGGAAATTCTTGAAACTGGAATAAAGGCTATTGATTTCTTTGCTCCTCTTATCAAAGGAGGGAAAATTGGCCTTTTCGGCGGTGCAGGAGTAGGCAAAACTCTTCTTCTGACCGAGATTATTCATAATGTCATTATTCTCCATAAGGGGGCCGGCGAAAGTGTATCTGTCTTCGCAGGAGTAGGCGAAAGAACGAGGGAAGGACAAGAGCTCTATTCTACTCTTAAAACTCAGGGAGTGTTGCCTTCGGTAAGTCTTGTATTTGGACCAATGGGAGAAAATCCCGCAGTCCGTTTCCTGACAGGGTTTACTGCTGCCACAATTGCAGAGTACTTCCGCGATAAGCTTAAAAAAGATGTTTTATTTTTTATCGACAACGTCTTTAGATTTGCTCAGGCCGGAAATGAATTATCCGTTCTTATGAATACTATTCCTTCAGAGGACGGTTATCAGGCAACTTTGGCATCTGAGATGGCATCATTTCATGAACGTTTAGTTTCAAATCAGGAAAACGCGATAAGTACGGTGGAGGCAATTTATGTACCAAACGATGATATCCTAGATCAAGGAGTACAGGCTATATTTCCCTACCTTGATTCAATGGTTATACTTTCCCGCTCCATATATCAGGAGGGGCATCTTCCCGCAATCGATCTGGTTGCCTCAACATCATCAAATCTCAATCCTGAAATAGTAGGAGAACTTCATAATGAAGTCGCTCCTCTTGCTCAGAGTTTACTCAAAAAAGCAGTTGGACTCGACAGAATTGTATCGTTAGTCGGTGAATCAGAACTCTCTTCAGACGATAAGTTAATCTATAACCGAGCTCGCAAGTTGAGAAACTATATGACCCAAAGCTTTTTTGTGGCAGAGGGCCAGACTGGACGAAAAGGTTCCTACGTACCCAGACTTACTACTGTTGAGGATGTAAATGATCTCTTAAACGGTAAGTATGATGACGTTCCTGAGGAAAAATTACTTTACATAGGCGGCTTAAAAGCATTAAGAGATGGATAATAATTTAAGTTCTAAACCAAGTGGAGCTCAGCCGACTAAAAACAAGCCGGTTATCTATGTAGTCGTCCGAACAAAAGAAGGAATAACTTTTAAAGACAGGGTCAGGGCTGTAACTTCATACAATGAGAAAGGGCCCTTTGACGTACTCCCAGAGCACGAAAATTTTATCTCTCTTATTAACCAACATTTCGTAATTCATACAATGGATGGAAAAGAAAACGAAGTTAAGGTGGATACTGCGGTTATCAAAGTTTACAAAAACGAAGTCCACATTTTCCTTGGTCTCTCCGAACAACAATAACTAAACTGATCTTCTGTACTCTGCCTGGTTTTCTTTTCTTATCTTCTCCTCGTCCGGTGATTCAAAATGCTCTTTGATGAAGGCGAATGTTTCTTTTGGATCCTGTGTGTTGACATATACCCCTGTCCCGATTTCAAATCCTCCCAAGGATTTTACTCTGGGAATTATTCTTAAATACCAATCGTTTCCCGGAAAGATATAAAAATTGTAAGGAAATTCATATCCGTGCCGCAAATCTAAAATTCTGATGACTCTATTTAAGGCAAAGGCAAGATTTGAGATCTCCTGATCATTTATTTCTCCAAACGAAGTATTTCTTTTCTTAGGCGTTATCCAAACCTCATCCGGCCACTGGCTGGTTGCCGGACATTTTAAAAGAAAATACTCTGTTTCAATGGATTCTTCATCTGAAGAACTTTGGGGAATATCCATAGCTACATCTCTGGGAACAACTACTAGTTGGGTGTGAGGATGTGGCAGGCTTTCTCCACCTCCTTCTCCTCTATTATTGAAGATGTAAACTTGTCCTTTGTCTTTATGAGTATTAAAACGCTGCCTATAAGTTTTTAAAATAAGTTCTGTCTGGTCAAGGGGTAATTCTCCAAAGTTCTTGTGATGGTCAGGAGAATGGATGATAACTTCATGAATTTGAGAAAAAGGAAATTTGTTGGGAATAACTCTTACTTGCCAGTTAGAATCCCCTAATTCCCCCCCTACCCTGTAAACATCAGGCTCTTCTTTTTCTCTACCCAGGCAAAACGGGCAGACAGGCACTGTTTTTATTGCAGCATCAGGTCGTTTGGATCTTCTGGGAGCAAGTATCACCCATTTTTGGGAGTTTGGATTTTGAATAAATTTAAAATCAGCCATCTTCAATAGTATTAAGTTTTTGCTTATTTATTGATCGGTTTATTTGTTTATTAGTTGATTATAAACCTTTTCATATCCATCTACCATTTTTCCCACGGTAAAATTATTTTCAACATGCTCATGGCATTTCTTCCTGTCTATTTCATTTATTCTTTTTATAGCTTCTACTAATCCTTCTATACCTTTCTTTTTAATTATCCACTTGGATTCTCCTTCAAAGTCCTCCGGCTCTATTATAAACCCTGTCAAACCATCTCGTAATAGCTCGGGAACACTTCCTCTATTATAGGCGACAACAGGAGTGCCACATACCATGGATTCAGCCATCACTAGACCAAAAGGCTCTTCCCAATGAATAGGATATAACGTACAAAGAGCATCCTTGTATAAATCAGCTTTTTCATCTCTTTTTATTTCCTCTTTGTATTCGATTAAATTTTCTTTTCTAAGCTCCTCTATTAGAGGATAAAGAACATTATCGCAATATTCTTTTTCAACAGGATCAACTGCTCCCGCCATCTTAAGTTTAATTTTTAATATTCTGGCAATCTCAAGCGCTTCCTGCGGTCCCTTTTTTTGTGTAATTCTCCCCATCCAGCAAAGATATTTACCTTTCTCCCCCGAGTATTGAAATTCTGAAGGGTCAATTCCATTATAGACGGTTGCAATATAATTTAGATTCATTAGTCCTCTTCTTTGCGAATCGCTTATTGAAATAAAGTTATGATTTTTAAATTTCATAAGAGTCTGTCTTTTATCTTCCTGAGGGACATCTTCCTTGCTAAAAGAACCGTGAATGGTATGAACTACAGGAGTTTTTACCAAATCAGCCAGAAACATGGCATAATATTGGGCATGGTTGTGGATAATGTCGAATTCCGATGCTCTTTCAAAACACTCAATGTAATGAAGCATGGGGCTAAGCGGCTGATTTTTAAGTTCTCCGTTGTTGCCTATAGACTTTGGGTAGATTGAGAAAAGCTTAGCATCCGTTTTTGAGTCTCCTGAAGCAAAAAGAGTTACATCGTGACCTCTTTTTACCAATCCTTGGGTTAGATAGTAAACTATAAGTTCGGTTCCCCCATATCCGGAAGGAGGAACGGACAGCCAAGGCGGAGCAAGCTGTGCAATCTTCATAGATTAATTTAATAATAACACAAAATTAATCCAGCTTAAGAAGTGATTTCTCATAATTATCAACCATCTTTTCAATGGTAAATTTATCCTCAACATGTTTTCTGCAATCAACGCGGTTAATTGAATCAATTTTATGAATTGCCTCAATCATCTGACTATCACTTTCTATAACAAAACCAGTTTTATTGTTAATTAATACCTCAGAAACGGCGCCGTTATTGAAAGCGATGACTGGCGTTCCGCAACTCATTGCCTCAATCATAACCAGTCCAAAGGGCTCTTCCCAAAGGATTGGAAAAAGAAGCGCTTTTGCGCCTTGATAAAGTTTCACTTTATCCTTAAGATCTATTTCGCCGATCCATTTAATCATCTCTCCATCAATATCCCTTTTGATTTCTTCAAAATAATCATTGTCTCTGATTTTTCCGGCAATGATGAGTTTTATTTTAAGCCTCTTGGCAATTTTTATAGCTATTTTTTGATTTTTATGCCTTCCGATTGATCCCATCATCAGAAAATAACCATGAGGATCAGAACTAAAAGAAAATATATTGGTATCCACCCCGTTATAAACGGTATCAAGATAAGAAAGTTGAGGGTAATTTTTTCTCTGTGAATTGCTGATGGTTATTATATTTGTAGAAAAATGTTTAAATAAATCTGCTAATTCATCAAAAATGTTAAGATGCATGACATTCACAAATTTCTTATTTAAATACTTTGCAATCGGAACAAAAACTGCTTCGCCCCTAATATTGTTTAGAATTAAATCATATTCATCTTTTCTTTCTATCAGTTCTTTGATAACCTCAGATAATCCGACCGCCTCAAGTCGAAGTTTTCTGGATGCTTCTGTATATCTTGGATCAATTTTTTTTTCCAGATTGCTCCCTAAGGCTAAATTCCCTTCGCCAACTTCGATAAAATCAACACTTAAATTCTTTAAATAACTTCTGCTTTCTCCGGGCGCAAAAAGAAGAACTTTATGCCCCTTCTCCGAGAGTCCCTTTGCTTGATAATATGCAATCCATTCTGTCCCGCCTTGAAAAGGAGGAGGAACCGGAAGAGCTATAGAACCCAAAATTGCTATCCTCATAATTATGATGGTTTTTTCAGAACCTTATTAACCCATTTATCTAAAGGTCCGGCATCTCTTAAATCAGCTGTTTTTCTGAATTCTTGGTATATTCTTTCATACCTATGGGCGATTTTATCCCAAGTGAATCTTTCAAGGATTGTTTTTCTTGCTCTCTCCCCAATTTTTTGCCTCAATTCATCATCTGCCAACAGAATATTTACCTTCTCAGCTATCTCTTTTGCGTTCCGAGGTCTTATAAAAACTCCGTTTATCCCATCCTTAACGGCCAAAGGAATACCACCTTTTCTGGTCACTACAACTGGAGTCTTGGTCGCCATTGCCTCAAGCACGACCAGCCCCAAAGGTTCATCCCAGACGCTTGGAACAACACAAATATCTGCCCTGTAATAAAGTTTAATCAAATCATGGTTGTCAATAAAACCAAAAAATTTGACATTGTCTAACTTTAATTTTTTAACCATTTTTTTTAAATTTTCCATTTCAGGCCCGTCTCCTGCAACTCCCACAACAGCATTTATATTTCTTGCGGCCTGTATTAGGTACCTTACGCCTTTGTATTTTGTAAGCTTGCCTGAAAAAAGAATCAATTTTTGACCGCCTAATCTATATTTACTGTCAATTTCCCGCGTGTCCATATCTTCTGGGAAATCTGAAATATTTACTCCGCCCGGAATAACTCTTATTTGATCCTGAAATTTATTACCGTAGATCTTTTGAATCCATTCTCTGGTCCAAAAACTGTTTGCTGCGATTCTTTTTGCGCGAGTGAGTGCTTCTTCTGTAAGATAAGTATATCTCTTGTCATCTTCAATTGTGGGAAGTTCTGATCCATGAACCGTGACTATAAAATTCAGGTTGTAAGCTATTTTTATAAATCTTGCTATCCAGGTCAAAGGCATTATGTGATGGACGTGGATGATATCAGGCTTAAATTCATTGACTGCATGGACAATGGCTTTAAAATAAGCAAGATAATTACTTGAGAGTTCTTGACCGGATACTTTAGTATAAAGAAGTGAGTCGGGCCACTCAGGATGACCCGTAAAAGAAATCTTAACTGGAAGATCAACCTTATACATTTTTACGTTTTTGACACTTCGCTTATCAGGAACAACCATTGCTACCTTGTGAATTTTGGCAACTTCTCTAGCTAAATCTCTGGAATAAGTTCCTGATCCAGAACCATATAAAGGAAAAGTTTGAAGATAAAGAATTCTCATGAATTATATTATACCATCACTGAAAATCTAAAAATTTTTCTTTTAAGATGAGCAAAAGAAAAACAAGAAGAGAAAATTGTCGCTTTATTCTCCAGGGCTGGATAATTAGTCTAAATAACCATTCAAGTCCAATATTTCTAACCCAAAAAGGAGCTCTTTTTACTTCTCCACTTATAAAATCAAATGCTCCTCCTACGCCAATTGCAATTTTTACCGGTAAATTTTTCAAGTGTTTACTGATCCAAATTTCTTGTTTTGGAGAACCAAAAGCAACAAAGAGAATATCAATTTTTTGCTTTATTAATTTTAAAGTTTGTTCATCCGGGTTTCCGCTTTCGGCAAAGACTACCTTTAAACTGGGGTACTTTTCGCGTAAGCATTCGGACGTTTTGTCTGCTACACCAGGTTTACCTCCCAAAAACCCCACTGTTATAGGCTTTTCTGCAACTGTTTCACAGAGGCTATTTACCAAGCCAACACCAGTAATTCGGGTAGTGATACCTTTTTTGAGTAACTTACTTGCTAGAATAACACCCATTCCGTCGGGCAAAGCTAATTTTGCATCATTTAGGGTTTTTTTGTACCTCGAGTCTCTTGAGGCAATTACTAATAACTCAGGGTTTGGTGTCACTATATAGTACTTTTCCGATGATTTTTCAATACTTTTTACTATATACTCTAGGATTAATTTCTTAGAGTCCCTATTAAGACCTACTCCAAGGATATTTTTTTTCTCAAACATATCAATTATACTATAAGATTAATTTAGAGAATATTCTTATCTCTAAATATCACCCGTTTGGGTAATTATTATACTCAAATTTACCAAATTTAATTCTTGCTTGAGCCGATGCAAAATAATATATTTTTATTGTCATAATAATATAATTACTATAAATCTATTATATTGTGAAAAATATTGTTTCTCTCCTATATTATTATCTGGACTCATGATAATCTTCTAAAAATTATAGGATATTTATATCATATAGAGGAATCATTTACGGGCGATGCTTCTTTTATACAATTCTATATTCTCAAGCGCTACTCCCGTCCCTCTTACGACACAAAGAAGAGAATCTTCCGCAACGTGACAAGGCACACCAGTAATCTTCGTAATTAATTTGTCAAAATTGTTTAAGAGGGACGTTCCGCCGCTCATAACAACTCCTTTATCTATAATATCACTTGCAAGCTCAGGAGGTGTTTGCTCCAGCACTCCTTTAACTGCTGAAATTATTTCCATAAGAACAGGGGTGATTGCTTCATTTATTTGAGTTTCGGTCAGTTCAACTGTTCGAGGTAATCCTGATATACTGTCTCTTCCTCTTATTTCTAGTTTTTTTGCATTTGATTTTAAATTCTCTTCGATGAGTGCATTCCCGATTGCTATTTTTATTTCTTCGGCGGTCCTTTCTCCGATGAGAAGATTAAATTTCCTTTTTGTATAATTTGCAATTGCTTCATCGATTTTATTCCCTCCTGCTCTAACAGAATTATGAACGACAACGCCGCCCAGTGAAATTACCGCACATTCAGTTGAGCCTCCGCCAATATCAACCACCATGTGTCCTGCGGCTTGAGCAATTGGGATTTTGGCTCCGATCGCGGCTGCGAGGGGTTCTTCAATTAAGTAGGCAGTTTTTGCTCCTGCTGCCATTGTGGCATCAAGAACGGCTCTTCTTTCAACCTGAGTTACGCCTGATGGAATACATATCATAACTTCTGGTTTAAAAAAGCGGGAACGCCCAGCTGCCTTGTCAATAAAATAAGAAAGCATTGCCTCTGTAATTGTGTAATCAGCAATCACTCCGTCTCGCAAAGGTCTCATAGCAACTATATTCCCAGGAGTTCTTCCAAGCATATCTTTTGCCTCACGACCAACAGCTACTACTCTATTTTCTTCTGCAGTCACCGCAACTACTGTGGGTTCATTTAAAACTATTCCTTGTCCTGCCAGATAAACAAGAGTATTTGCCGTACCTAAGTCAATTCCGATTCTTTTTGAAAACATAAGATTAAATTTGATAACCAAATATTAGATAAGTGAAGCGAGGTTAAAATCTATATCAAACTATTATTTAAATCTATCAAAAATATTTTTAGCCTCGTCTAATGATTATATCCTTGATAAGGACGTCTTGCAAGAGTGATTATTAACTTGTATAATTTCTGTGGTGAAAAAACTAATAATCTCCCTAGGAATCCTTTTGACATTAATATCTATAACCGTTGTCGTAATTCTTTTCGGAAGGGGATATCGAATATTCTTCGACGGCATAAAACCGGACGTATCAGGCACAGGGCTTTTGGTCGCAACAAGTTCACCTGATGGAGCACAAGTTTTTGTAAATGATCACTTGACGACTGCTACGAACAATACGATTAATCTAACCCCGGGTGAGTACGACATTAAGATCTTCAAACAGGGATACTTTTCTTGGGAAAAACATCTAAAAATTGAAAAAGGCGTGGTTACAAAGGCAGAGGCGCTTCTTTTCCCTACCGCGCCTAAGCTTGAAAGTATCACAAATACCGGCGTGAATGTTGCGGTTATGGATCCTTCACAGACAAAACTTGCCTATACAGTCTCTTCGCAATCTGCTAAGAAAAACGGAATATATGTGCTCGATATGACCGCAAAGCCCATTATTACGCTCCAAGGACTATCGATCCAGATTGTAGAAGATACTTTAAATTCCTTTTCTAGGACAAAGCTGTCTTGGACTCCTGATGGATCGTCCATCATAGCAACTATCTCTGCGCTAAATTTAAATACCACTTATCTACTTAAGGGGGACGGCTTAAACCAGAATCCTTCAGATATTACAGAAACAATCTCCACTACAAGTCTTACTTGGCAAAGACAAACACTTGAAAAACATAGATCTCAAATTGATTCCCTGCCAAGAGAATTAAGAAAATTTGCCGAAAACAACTTCGAGATCATTGCTTGGTCTCCTGATGAATTAAAAATTTTATATCGGGTTTCAAAACAGTCGACCTTGCCTATAATCATTAAGCCACCGCTTATTGGAGTTAATTCTACACCCGAGCAAAGATTATTAAAGCCCGGAGAGATTTATGTTTACGATCTAAAAGAAGACAGAAATTATAAAATTCTTGATTATAAAGCTGGATTCGAAAAATCTTTGAACTGGTTGGCTGATTCAAAACACATTATTTTTGTTCACGATCAAAAAGTGGAAATAATGGAATATGACGGAAAAAATACGACTAAGATTTATGCCGGTCCTTTTGTAGATAGCTTCGTTTTCCCCTGGCCTGACGGTACAAAAATAGTAATTTTAACTAACCTCGGCAACACAGACACCGCCCCTAATCTTTACACAATAGGATTAAAATAAATATAAGTTCAAATATTAAAACCCTGCGCGGGGAGCTTGCAAAATTTTGATGTAAGCATTTGCGTCGCTGAACCTTCTTTTGGAAATAATCTGCCCGCGTTGCGAACAGAAAAATTTTGTGAGCGACCTCAGCGTAAAATCTAACTTACTTTGGCTTTGCAAAAACTAATAAACGTTTCCATGTGGTCCCTGGCGGCCAGCATGTCTGAAGAATTAATACTTCCTTTCCAGTCTGCGAATTGGTCAGAAATGATGTGTCATCTCCATCAAGAATCTTAGTCTCAGTAACGATGTAATTATGTCTTTGATTCTCGAAGAATATAATCACGTCGTCCCCGGGTACAAGATCTTTAAGTAAATAAAATACTGCATTATATCGACCGACATTCCAAAAATTATCCGTTGAGTGAGCAAATAAATAAATATTTCCTGGTATTCCAGGAAAAACTGTTCCTTTTGCATGAGCTACTCCTTGCTGCAAAATGGGCAAAAACTCATTTTCGCTGGCTGGATTGATATTGGCAAAAACCTTCGAAGAAATACCAAGCTTTGGTATCAAAATACTAAAATCTGTATCTTTTGGCATCAATATTTGCTCCTTGGATCCGGCCAATACACTTGCAAATCCTCCACTTAGGCCTTCGGTTTGAACATTCTGCTTTTTTAGAATCTCTCCGAGCGGTGAGGTTTCATCCGCAACTACATATTTGACTCCTCTTGCCTGTACAATACGGAATGAAACCTCATAGTAAAGCGACGGTCCGAAGGTTGCAACTACCCCGAAGACGGCAAAAAGAACCAAAAAATTCCCGATAGTCCGAAGAATTAGGAAACGGATAATTTCAGTTTTGGACATGCGTCCTCGAGAGGAGTCGAACCTCCAATCTTTCCCTTAGGACGGGACTGCTCTATCCATTGAGCTACGAGGACAATCAGATCATTTGTATTTTAGCATAGAAAGATTTAAAATGAAAAAAAATCTACGGGGTATGGCGCAGTGGTAGCGCGCACCGTTCGGGACGGTGAGGTCGCCCGTTCAAATCGGGCTACCCCGACAAGAAATTTTGCTATAATTTTATAATGGATACGCCAAAAACCAGAAAAGGAATAAATGAATACTTATATTATGAGTATGCGTCCGTTGAGCCAGGCTACAAACCTGAAAATATTTCCGCAGATTATCCATATAAGTTAAGGTATGAAGGGCATTGGGCAATTCCCAACAACAATAATCCAAATGATTCAGTATTAGTTTATCTTGTTCATGAAGAGGGCAGAAACCAAGAGACTAATCCAGATCTATATGCGTACCATATTGTGAGAGGACATGTAACTGGCGCCGATGAAACAAAAGGTCGTTCTGTAGAAGAATATATTAAATCAAAATGGGAACCCAGAGCAACTAGACGACTTGACTAAACTTAACCCCCAAACCCCAAACAAAATCTAGTCATAAATCAAGGTGCCGAGGAAGATATAGTTTACGCAGGCTAGCGGTAGAGTACGATTCCAAGCGAAATCAAGGATCCCAGAATTACCCCCAATGCTCCGTTTATAATAAGAACCCTCTCTCTATGAATAACTCCATAAGAAAACCACATGGACGCAGTAAAAACATAAGCCAGCCATGTTACTTGAGAAACACCGCTCACATTTCTGCTTATATAAATATTTATGAGTTGAGGAGCTGTAATAAGAGGGCTTAGAGTCGCGACTACCATTACTATTCCGGTCAAGATACGGTGGAACAAATTTCCGCCATGTTTCATTTCTTTATGAGGATGTAACATAATATATATATTAACATAAAAATTAAAACTTCAACCATATTGAAATTAGAAATAATTTATGTCATGATTACAAAATGGAAAAATTGACTAAAAAAGAAAGGAAAGAACTTAAAAAACAGGAATGGGAAGAAAAGCTTAATAAAGAAAAAAGGAGCAAAATGCTCAAACAGATAGCAGTTTGGGCAGGTGCAGTATTTATCTTGATCGTATCGGTCTGGGGACTTATTCAAATTGCAAACTCTCCTCAAACAAACCCCGAGCTTGTTAAGCTTCCACCAATCACAAGTTCAGACATAGCAATTGGGAACCCGAAAGCCAAGGCAGTATTGGTCGAATACGCTGATTTTCAGTGCCCTGCCTGCGCAGCCTATCAACCCTTCGTGAACCAGCTGATAATAGATTTTAAAGATAACATTTATTTCGTGTACCGATTTTTTCCCCTCATTCAAACTCACAAAAACGCAATGATCTCTGCGCAGGCAGGATTTGCAGCTCATAAGCAGGGTAAATTTTGGGAAATGGATAATTTGCTCTATACAGATCAAAAATCCTGGGAAAATGCTTCAAATGCAAAAGAAATTTTTATAGATTATGCCAGCAAGCTTAAACTTGATATGGAAAAATTCCAAGCTGATCTAGAATCTGATGAGGGCAAGAAGATCATTAACGAACAATATAGCCAGGGTCTTTCAATTGGTGTTAATTCCACTCCTACCTTTTTTCTCAATGGAGTGAAGATTCAGAATCCAAGATCATATAATGATTTTAAACAACTCGTCCAAAATGAAATTGATAAAAAATAAATATATTCTTCCTCTAATTGGCTTTTTAGCTTTTTTGGGATTCCTTGATGCAACATATTTAACAATTCTGCATTATAAAAATGCTTTTCCTCCCTGTACCATAACTAAAGGATGCGAAACAGTCTTAACGAGTCAATTCGCAACCATATTCGGCGTGCCGATAGCTCTCTTAGGAAGTTTATTTTACGTATCAATTATTGCAGTCTGCCTGATGTTTTATCACAATTCAAGAAAGATTTTTTCAAATGCAATATTTTTTATTGCAGCAACGGGTGTTATTGCCTCAATTCTACTTTTTTATATACAACTGGCTATTCTTAAGAATTTTTGTCAGTATTGCGTACTTTCAGAAATTATCAATCTATCAATTTTCTTCCTAAGCTACTCGCTGTTTAAAAAGGGGAAAAAAAAAGAAGAAGCTAAGAGTAGTTAAATCCATTCACCCATAGATCTCTGCTCTATAGAGATTCTAGGTTCGGGTTGTCGAGGGCCTTCCTTAGAATCAAAAATTACCCCGCGCTTTTTGAGTTGTTCTGCATGTTTCTCACTGACATCAGCTCTAATAAGTGCTTCTGGTAATACACTAGTAGTTCTAGTTTCTGCGAAAGTGTTTACTGGCTCTCCGTTAATTAAATCTGCATAAAGATATTCGCCACTATCATAAAGTTCACCTTCACCTCTTGTCTTTGCTTCGCCAAACGCAAACTTTCCGTGTCTCCAAGTTAAAAATTTCTCTATTCTTTTCGTTTGTTAAAATCAATCTCCGGCATAATTATCCTCTACTCACTTTTACTCGCATCGAAGGTGTTTTTATTTTTATTTCAAATCCCTCGGGAATGTGATAGGGGAAAAAATTACTTTTAGCTTTGTGCATGAATGGTTCCTCTCGTCTCCTACTAACTTTTAGCGCTCGCCTAACTGAGACATTTCTTCCTTCTAATCCTTTTTCAGCTATCCAAAAATAGGAACCTCCATTTTCGACATGTAATCCTTTACCAATAGGAACTCCATCTCCCGCTTCCATGTGAACAACTCTTTTTCTTAAACCAAAAAGTCCTCTTCTTATTTCTACGTCTACTGATTGATTTCGGGTCCTTGATTCTATTCCCGACATAATAGGAATATTATAAACCCAAAAAACCAAAAGTCAAGCGAGGAAGGAGGAATACTTTTCGCCAATCCGCATGTCGAATGCACGAGAAGTTAAGTGAGTGCGTCAGGGGGAACCCGTGAATTCGGAGGGGGTGTTATCACCCGACAAATGAGCGAAACTTTGAGAGCATGAGACAAGGCTTGACGGGAGTTTTGGTTCTTTTGCGGAAAAAGAACAAGAAAAAAGTTTTAAATATACTCCTCTACTCTTTTGTAATCGTGAATTTCAGAAGGCGTAAACCAAAGGGTTTTTTCAAGATTTGCCTCCTCAATACTTGCTGAAACATGAATAAGGTTCATTACTCCCCTTTTCTCATCATTGGCATAAGCGGCCGAATCGGTTGAGAAATCACCCCTTATAGTTCCTGCCGGAGATTGAACCGGCATAGTCGGGCCGGCAAGAGCAATTACGTTCTCAACTGCATGTTTTCCTTCCAAAAGTATGGCAATAATCGGTCCTGATTTTACGTAGTCAAAGAGCCATTTGTTGACCATTTTCCCAAGCTCCATAGGATCATCAGTTCCTAATTCTTTTTTGGCATTTTTTCCATATTGAGTGTATGTCTTAAGGGTTTTCTCTCCCCATCTTTTAAGAGTTGCAGGATTGTCGCTTTGGTAGTGCTTGAGAAGAAGTTCATCGGATGCTGTCACCATTTTCATTGCAACAATTTTAAGTCCTGTTCTTTCAAGTCTTTTAAGTATTTCTCCAACCAGTCCTCTTTTGACTGCGTCCGGTTTAAATAATACCACTGTCTGTTCCATATCCTGAAAATTTCTAAATTCTAATTTCTAATTACTAAATCTATTTTAGATCAATTAGATTAATTAGGTCAATTAGGTTAATTAGGTTAATTTTAATAGTTTCTTAAACTCTTGTCCATTGGGAAAATTACCGATTATTGCCAGGTTTAATCCCTGCTCGTTTAAGTATTTACGAGCAGTTTTCTGAACCTCATCTGCGGTTACCTTGTTTATCTTGACAATTGTTTCTGAAGGATTATCGATTTTCTTCTCAAGAAGCTCCTGATGCGCATAGAAACCTGCAACTGATCTTGAATCTTCAAGCTCCAAGATTAAGTGTCCTTTTAAGTATTCTTTTGCTTTCTTAAGCTCTTTGCTACTAATGCCATTTTTTTCGCTTTTAATTTTATGATACTCAGAAATCATAACTTCGATTGCCTCACCCACTCTCTTGGGATCCACTCCGGCTGTTGAGACAAGATTCCCACAATCCTGATAGTGGTCGGAGCTGGTTCTGACATAGTAAGCAAGTCCTCTTCTTTCACGAACTTCATGAAATAGTCTTGAACTCATTCCGCCGCCCAATATAGCTGACAGGACAGAAAGTGAATAGCGGTCTTTATGATTAAGGGGAACTGTCCTAACCCCAAGAGCAACATGGACTTGCTCTGTTTTCTTCTGCTTTATAAGAAGACCGGGTTCCTTTTGGGTCTCTACTACTTTATTATATCGTAATATATCAAACTTCTTCATTTTTCCAAAATATTTTTCTACTAACTCATTGGCTCTTTTACTTGTGATGCCTCCCGCGAGTACAACGGTAATATTATCTGCGCTATATAAACTATCCATGTATGAAATAAAATCCTTCCTTTGAACGCTCTTTATGACATCTTTTACTCCTGCTATGTCCCATCCCATGGGCGTATCTCCGTAAACCAATCTTTCAAATATATCTCCTATCTTTCGAACCGGTGTATCCTCGTAAAGATTAATTTCTTCCAAAATTACACCTTTCTCTTTACCTATTTCATTTTCATCGAAGAGGGAGTTCTGAAGCATGTCAGAAAGAACATCAAGACAAAGCTCTGTATGGTTTGCAGATGATTTGATATAGTAACCGGTTGCCTCTTTTCCTGTAAAAGCATTAAATTCTCCGCCAATTCCATCAATTAAATTTGAGATATCAAGCGCGGAGGGCCGTTTTTTAGTTCCCTTAAATGCCATGTGTTCTAAAAAGTGAGAGATTCCGCTATTCTTTTTTGTTTCATAACGACTGCCGGCGCCCACCATCACCATTGCGGTCACGCTCTTGAAGGAAGGCATAGGGATAGTCAAAACACTAAGGCCGTTTGAAAGAACTGTTCTTTGGTAATTCATAAGGTTTGAAGATAAAAAAGATCAGACTTGAAGCTGATCGATTCTGTCATGATATCACATCTTCTCAGGCGCCTCAATACCCAAAAGAAAGAGGCCGTTTTTGAGGATCTGGCCGACTGCTAAGGTTAGATTTAATCTAAATTCTTCAGTTTTACTTCCGATAATCTTGTGCTTTTGATAGAAATTATTAAAACTCTGGGCAAGCTCGAAAAGGAAATTGCAGAGAATATTCGGTGCAAAATTCTCAGAAGAATCCTTGACAACCTCCGGAAAATGGATTAATAACCTGAGTAGTAATTCCTCTTCTCTTTCCAGTTTTATATTTTGAAGTTTAGAATTATTTGGGATTTTGGATTTGGGATTTGGGATTTTCGCCAGCACGCTTTGCGTACGAGCATAGGAGTACTGCAGGTACGGTCCTGAATTGCCCTCAAGACTGATCGACTCATCGAAGCTGAAGGTAATATCGGATTTACGGGAAAATTTCAGCATGGAATACTTTACGGCTCCAACGGCGACTTTCTCCAGTGTTTCCCCATCCATTTTGGGAAATTGCGACTTTAATCTATTCTTCGCCTCATCCAGAAGCCATTCCCCTGTTATCACACTTCCTTTTCTTGATGACATTTTACCTTCTTTAAGTTTTACAAATCCAAAAGATTCATGGATAGTTTTATTAGCAAGCTCAAGCGAAACTTTTTTCATCGCCTCTAAAACAACTTTGAAGTATTCTATCTGTTCATTGGCAGTGATGATTATCGACCTATCGTATTTAAAATCTTCAAATTTGATTTTGGCCAAGGCAAGATCTTTTGCCTCATAAGTTGCGTAATTCTCGCTGGTAACAAAAACTCTCGTGTGCGTTCCTCTAAAAACTACAGCGCCGTCGTGTTTCTCAAATATTTTATTTTCAATATTTTTCAAAACTATCTCACGTCCAGGTTCTGCAGTTTGGCTTTCAAAGTAATATCTTTTGTATCTTGTCCTGAGTCTTTTATAAATTTCTTCAAAGTGATCGAGGCTCCATTTTCTTCCCTTCTCCCAAAGTTTATTAAGACTCTGATCGCTCTTTTGATAAATTTTAAGATTTATCTCCTCTATTTCTTTTTTGGCTTTTTCATCTTCATCGTATGCCTTAGCGCCTAATGCATATGCCTCTCCTAAAAACTTTGACCTTTCATCTTTTGACTTTAAATTTTGCATTTTGACTTTTGAATTTTGAACTCCCCATAGGGCTTTTGCCACATGCATCCCGACATCTCCCTGATAATTCACCCGCCAGACATCCGCTCCCTGAAACTCTAGAAGTCTTGCATATGACTCTCCCAGCGTTATATTTCTTAAATGGCCGATATGAAATTCTTTGAAAGGATTTGGATCAGCAAATTCTAGCATTATTTTTTTATTTCTCAATTGTGCCTCTTTTCCAAAATTATCTTGTTGTGTTGTAATATGATCCAGTTTTTCAAAAAGATATTTTCCTGACAACCAAAAATTTATAAATCCGGGCGGAAAAGCTTGAATTTTCTCTATATTGGGTAATTTTTTTTGAAGCTGATTTACTATAAATTCTGCAAGATCATGGGGGTTTTGGTATTTTTGGGCTAATTTGTGAAAAATCCGAAGTATAATGTTGGTTGAGTAGTCTCCATGAGAAGAATCTTGAGGACGAGAAATCTCTATTTTTACATCTTCTCCAATTTCTTCTTTTAATATTTTTTTAAGCGCATCAGCAATTTCTTTTTCAACATTCTGCATAAACCTATTGTACCACAGAAGTCGCAGTTTGAAGTTTGACTACTAATTTTATTTGCAGAGTCTACTAATGACTAGGCTTCCTATTCCTCTTCCTATACGCATGCCTTGTCTGTCAACATCTTTATGATCTCCAGCTGCAAGCGGCATGCCCAAAAGCTTATTTCTTATACCTCGTGTTAATTCCGGCCCAAAATGAAATGCGGTGTTATATGCATTTACCTGCGTTGGGGAATCAGTTTTGAATAAGGGCGAAGTCATTACAAAAGAAAACTGTGACCTCCAATGGTATGTATTACCTAAAGGATCTCTTTTATCTGCCATAGCAAAATCAGCCGTGCTTCTGGCAATATCCATCATGGTAATTGATTCTGTGTCTGAATCTATTGCAAAAGAAAGTCTCGGGTCAATTCTTCTGTCACAATTACGTAACGCTCTGTAAGAAACACTTGTCAGAATTGCTGCAGCAGTGGGATGATTGTCTGTTTGACGCAAGGCAATATCAAGTTGATTTATTAAAGTCAACTGCTTTCCTGTCTGCTGAAACTGACATCTTACTTCATTTAGAAATTGAAACATTTCTTCAACTGGAAAAAACTCGGGCACAGTTTCTTTACCATGATCGTCTGAAAATGCAATAATGGCCTTGGCCAAACGATGGAGCTCAATTTTTTGAGTACTCCAAGGAAGTGTAAGTAGGCTTTGTCTTGAATGATTTTTTTCTTTGACTGCCTGAGATATTCTCGGAAAAAATTCACGCAGTATAATTTCATCATCCGGATTATAAGATGATTCAGGCTTCCGATTTACCTTTTTAAGATATGTTTCAAGACCTGATCTTAAGATACTTCTTCTTGTAGCAGCTCCCCAGGCTGCATCAACAAATATCCGTCCGTTATGAACAATCGAATGTAATTTTTCGTGCATAACAACGGATAATAACATTTTGGGCCTATAATCGTCAAATTTACTTGTTTTAAAATATTGTGTTCTACTCCAAAATTCATTAAAATAGATAACTATGTTTGTGTACCTGAATCTACAACTTATATTTTTTGTAATTCCGCTTATTTTACTTTGGTTCTTCTTTTGGAAAATGCTTTTACCATACATAAAAATTTATTTATTTACCATAATTCCAACTTTTCTTTTTGGAACTCCCTGGGATCTCTTATCGGTTAGAAGCGGACTATGGAATTACAATACTTCAGGGACTTTGGGTATTTGGTTTTTCGGTAATCCATCCACAGGTCTTCCTCTTGAAGAATTCATATTTTTTAATTTTCTATGGCCATTTTTTATTACGACTGTTGTTATTATTGGATGGCAATATTTTAAAAAATATGTTTGGTAAATTTACTTATTTATTTTATACGTTGTCCATTACTCTCCCCTTGATCATCATCACATGGTTTTATTATTGGCCAATTCTTAAAAAGGCGATAAAACTCATATCTCTATTGGTCATACTACTGACTATTTATGGTTCGATAATGATGACCGTTGCCTTGCGAGTTAAGGCGTGGTCCTATTCAACAGACAAAATCTTGGAAATACGACTTCTGGGTGTGGCTATTGAAGACACAATCTGGTGGGCTTTGATCTTGACCCTTATAATATCTTGCGCCATAGTCATGATTAAAAAACAGGATCATAAAGAACCGATCCTAAAAAGAAGCTGATCCACTGCCTCAGATACTTCATTTTTAAGAAAAGCATGGGAAGAAAAGAAAGAGAAACAGGCGTTATTATCAATTCAAAAGCCGGTGATAAACAGGAGAGAAATCGTGTGTTGAGAGTCGTCTCTGAAACATTCCAGGAAACCCAAAGTTTCAATCTTGTAGATCTTGAGAATGGAAATATTAAAAATATTCCGCCTACGGTTGTGATTATCGGAGGAGATGGGACTATTCGAACCGCGGTTTCCTGGCTGGCAACTCACGATGAGTATCCACAGCTTCTTATCGCAGGCGGCGGAAGCACCAATACTTTCAAGACTGCGTTAATCCAAGAAGGAGCAAAAACTCCAGTTCAAGCTGTAAAAAGAGACAATCACGTAGCGATTGATTACAAACCTGCGGTTATTGAGCATGAAGACGGAGAAAAAGATTTTTGGGTAATTTCGGCCGGATTGGGAGACTTTGAAAAAGATTTTACTCGTGCCTTTGAAGAGGTAAGAAATTCAAGGATTCCTCATAGGACAAGAGCATATGCTGCCGGACTTGTAGCTTTTGCGCAAAATTTCTTGTCCGCAATGTCTTCTCACGAACCGTTGCTTCGTGCATATGTAACAAGCCAGTATCTTGGACCATTCAGGGTTTTTGGAGAAAATGAGCTAAGTCTTTCTGGCGATAAATTAGGTCTTGTTGAAGTCGATAAAAAAAGCTATTACTGGCCTTTTTTAAGAGGTGCTGTGGCTTCCTGTTTTTGGCAGATGAAAGTAAAAGCACCAAAACAATTGGTAAAAACAGAGGTGAGTACATCTTTTTCTGGGGAAATAGAAAGCTTAGAGGAAACAGCAGGGATAAATCTTGATGGAGATGAAAAACAGGTTAAGCCTGGAAAAGTTACCATTAAAAGACGTCACCAACCTTTTCCAGTTTCAGCTCTTATTTGGAAGAAAGGTAAATAAATTAAAATCTGAAGTCTTGACAATAAATTTTATTCCTGATAACGTTTAAGATAGAATGAAAGTTCTTCTTGTGGACGATGATGAGGCACTAGGTTTGGTTTTTTCAACCGCTATTCAAAAAGAAGGTTTTGACGTGATAGTTTCAAAAGACGGCAGAAGCGGCCTGAATACTGCCAAGGAACAAAAACCCGACCTTATTCTTCTTGACCAGGTACTTCCGGACATATCAGGAAATGATGTTCTCCAGCAGCTCAAGGCAGATCTTAATACCAAAAGTATACCGGTTATGATGCTCTCAAATTTTGGCCAGGAAGAACTTGTAAAGCAGGCAATTGATCGGGGCGCAATTGACTATGTCTTCAAATATCAGGTAGAAATGCAGGATATTGTCGACAAAGTAAAAAACGTTTTGAAAACCCCGGCACAGCAAGCGCCTCCCCAAGTCTGATTTCTTGACAACTTTTTCTCTTCCTGATACTGTCTAATTAACATGAAGATCCTTTTGGTTGATGATGACGACAATTTTATTCAGGTCGCAACAGCCGCTTTTGAAAAAGAAGGAGTCAATATAAGTATCGCCAAAAGCGGAAGTGAGGGAATCAATAAGGCCAAGCAGGAAAAACCGGATCTTATTCTTCTTGACCAAGTACTAACTGACATAACAGGCAATGATGTTCTTGGCCAAATAAAAGCGGACTTTGAAATTAAAAACATACCAATACTTATGATCTCAAACTTCGGCCACGAGATGCTTGTCAAGCAGGCTATAGAAAAAGGTGCAGTCGATTATGTCTTTAAGTATCAAGTACAAATGCAAGATATCGTAGACAAGGTAAAAAAAATTCTAAGTCCCACAAGTCTTCCTCCGCTTGATCAGTGATTATCTTGACAATAAATTTTATTCCTGATAGCTTTAAATTAGAATGAAAGTTCTTCTTGTGGACGATGAGGAGAATTTTAGACAGATTATTACCGCTGCCTTTGAAAAAGAGGGGATAAATGTGATTGTGGCAAAAAATGGGCGGGAAGGAATCGATAAGGCCAAAGGTGAAAAACCGGATCTTGTTCTTCTTGACCAAATGCTTACTGACATAACCGGTAATGATGTGTTGGCGCAACTCAAGGCTGATTATTTGACTCATGATATCCCGGTTCTTATGATCTCAAACTTCGGCCACGAAGCGCTTGTCAAACAGGCTATGGAAAAAGGTGCAGTCGATTACATTTATAAATACAGCGTAGAAACGCAGGATATTGTAAATAAGGTAAAAGATGTATTAAAAGCGGCAAGTCCGCCGCAGACGTAGCTAAATTATGCAAGAGGAAAACACAGATTATAAAAAACTTCTCACAGAGGTAATAAAAAAACAGATTGTTGTTTTAGGCCCGGATATTACTCTTACCAAAGCAAGGAATGTAAAGGGGCTTACGATCGAAAATGACGGCACAGTTTCTCAGATGTCAGGCAATCCTCAAGAATTAATTCAAGAGCTTATTAATCAGTTTGTTCAACTCTCCGGTCAAATTGTTGAAAAAACTATGGAGCCTCTCTTAGCAAATTATCATCTAAAGGAGAATCGAAAAATATCAAACTCTATAGAAACCGGTCCTTCCAATCCCGGAGCGGGCTCTTAGAAATAGTAAAATGGTTAATAATTATTTATTCATATTGATAGAGGCAGTTTCTTTCATTTCAGTGTTTGCTGGAATAGCCGCAGCCATAATTATGCTTAGGATTAATAAGAGATTCGGAACGGGCATACTTGCTTCAGGATTTAAGACAGTTGCCCTAGGAATTGGATTAATCGCAATTGGGATAATATTTGATGCATTTCAGGTATACTTCCAAACAATATTTAATCTAAGCTATAGCCCGTTCTTCATTGCTGTAAAGGAAATATTATTTTTACTTGGCACTTATACGATCGTAATCGGCAGTAAAAAAACAGGGGATAATCTTGAATCTTTAGTTAATTAACCATGCTCTCTTTAATTGCTTCAATTGCTACAGCAGTCATTTTTGGAATCATGACTATAATATTTTCTATCCGTGAGGAGAGGGCTAAAAAATCAATTCTTGATAGGGAAAATTTGGAAAAACATAGATTGTATGAAATATCAATTCTTAAAGAGATACAGGACAGAATTGGATATTCTTTGGATATTGAAAAAGTTATTGATGTGATAAACGGCAGTCTTAAAAATCTTTTCCCCTACTCCAGTGTTTCCTCCCTCGTTCTTAAAGACAACCATTTAATTTTTAAAAGTAGCATCAATGAACCCGTAAGCCGCAAGTTCTTAGGTGAGGTCAAAGAGAGTATGCTCGCCTCTCTTGCAGCCATCCTAGGAAGCATTCCAACCAAGGTTGAAGAAAGCTTTTATGGACTGCCTCTTGATGACTCACATGAACAGAATCTGGCTTCTTTTTTTCATATTCCTCTTTTTATAAATGGCAAGGCGCAGGGCGTAATTAATGTTTCCTCTACAAAGCCAAATCTTTATAAAGAAAAGGAGATGATACTTCTCTACCAAATTGTTGAACAAGTATCCAATGCCCTTTCGAATTTCGAGAAAGTACTTAAAACAGAAAAAGAGAAGCTTATGGCAACTATTTCGAGCTTGGCAGACGGAGTATTTATGATCGATTCTAAAAATCAGCTGCTAATCATAAATGATGCTGCAAAACATTTTCTTAAAGTCGGCGCCGAGGACCCAATATTTCAAGATATTCTTGCCTCTTTTCCTAAAACCTATGATTTAATGGCAAAAATAAATGAATCAATCAAACAAAATAAAGTTGTTGAGGAAAAAGACTTGGTTATAGAGGGTCAATCATTTGAATTGTTTATCACTCCTGTTTCTATAAGTTCAGGAAACCGAACAAATCAACATGATCAACCACTAGGAGTCTCTGTAATGCTCCATGATATTACTATAGAAAAAAATCTGGAACAAATAAAAGAGAACTTTACAAATATGATGGTCCATGAATTACGCTCCCCTCTTACTGCCATAAAAGACTCAACAGAGCTTTTGCTCTCTGAGAAAATTAACCTTGGAGAACAGGAAAGACATCAATTTTTAGAAATAATCAACAAGCAGTCAAGAGTGCTTTTGGATCAGGTTGGATCTATTCTTGATGCGGCGAAACTTGATTCAGGAAGCTTGGTGCTTAATAAAAAACCGATAAACCTTGAAGAAATTATAAACGAGCGGGTTAAGATCTTTCAGCCTCAAGCTGAAAAAAAGCATATTGCACTTTCCTCAGATCTTGAACATGAACTTCCTCTGGTAACGGCCGACAAGATTAGAGTTGCTCAGGTGATCAACAATCTTCTTTCAAATAGTCTTAAATTTACACCTGAAAACGGAAAGATTACTATCTTAACTAGAATGATAAATGGGTCCCAAGGGGTTAAAATATCTGTTTCAGATACCGGAATTGGAATACCGAAAGAGAAACAAAAGGATATCTTTGTAAAATTTCATCAAGTTGAAAAAAACCAGACTAAAAATTCACCAGATAGCACTGGTCTGGGACTCTACATCGTAAAACGAATAGTTGAGGCGCATGGAGGAACTATCGAAGTCGAATCTGAGGAAGGACATGGAACGACAATTTCTTTCGTTCTACCTACTCAAGAAAATACTGTTAATCACCAGGGCTCGCAAATTCATGAGTCCCAACCTCCAATCCAACCACAGCCAATTCAAGTTTAATTATTTTATAGCCCAACTGTTTTTATCTGCCGCTATTTCGACATCTTCCATTAAGTCAGTTCGAAAAACCGAAATTTCCATTGATTTTAATAGATCCAAAACATATGAAGTGGGATGACCATACCGATTCTTTCCTACTGATATAATAGCTGCCCCAGGTTTCAAATCTTCCAAAATTTCTCTATCTATTCCGGTTTTTGAACCATGGTGTGGAATTTGGAATATATCGACTGATGTTCCACCATAAATGCTTAGAGCTTCTTTAAGTTGATCTACCTGACTGTCTCCAGTTAATATAGCATCAAAGGCTCCGTAAGATACGTGAATAATTAGAGAGCTGAATTCATTTGTCTCGCCGATCATTTTATTCGGACTTGTTCTTTGGAGAAACTCGTCAGATGGCGCAAGCACATAAAGTTTTACACCATCCTGAGTATTAAATGAGTCGCCTTCAACCAGATAATTAACATTTATCTTATTTTTATTTATATCTTGAGTTAGTTTTTTATATCCTAATGTTTTATTTTCAAGCTCTTCCATTCCGAAAGCCCGAACTTCATATCTTTTTAAAACCTCGCTAAAGCCGGCAAAATGATCATTGTGAGGATGTGTTAATATTGCAAGAGAGATTTTCCGTTCCCAAAATGGAATATGATTAGACAGGCATGATAAAACTTTATCTCCCGGCCCTGCATCGATCAAAATATTCTTATTCTTCGGGGTTCTGATAAGTATTGCGTCTCCCTGCCCAACATCGCAAAAAATTAGATGCAAACGCCCATCATTGTACCTGAAATATTGGAAAAGAACCGTTCCAGCAGTCAGCAATATGATTAGTATGGACATACTGATAGATTTTTTCATTCGCTATTTCTTTTAATCATATAAATTAATGAAAACAAAATACAGTAATAACCAAGAATAAATGGCCACGAAATACTCTCGATTTTTACTACTCCCTGCTCTGCAAAGAAATTAACTACCATCTCAAAATATATCAAAAGTGGTACACTGAAGAATAAAAATATCTTTCCTATGGGAATTATTAATATTCCCAAGATTGCCCCTACTCCTCCTAAAATCATAAGAATAGGAATTGTCCAAATCACCAAAATGTTTACTAAGACTGACCAAAGGGAATATGTACCAAAATTAGCAATAAGAATTGGCAAGGCTGCCGCTTGAGCTGATATTGTAGTAACTGCTTCCTCGCCTATTATCGATTTATTCAAAATCATTTTAATTCCTTTATTAATTTCAATTATGGGTTTTATGTATAAAATTCCTGCTGTTGAGACAAAAGATAATTGAAAACCTATATCAAACAAAAGATTAGGACGGAAAAAAAGCATACCGTAACCTGTAAGCAATAATGCAAAAGCAGCAAGTCTCTGTCTTCCTAAAATTTGAGCTGAAAAGGTTAATATTCCCATTATCGCAGCGCGGATAATCGATGACTCAAGTCCAGACAAAATCGCATAAAACAAGATACCAAAAATGCTTATAAAAAGTGCTAACCTGCGCTTGACAAAGAAAACCATTATACTGCTGATAAAGCCTCCGACAAGCGTAACGTTCATTCCTGATGCTGCAATTACATGCATAACGCCAGCATTTTTCAAATTATCTGAGAAATCTTTGGGCATCGTTTCCTTTATTCCAAAGACAATTCCAAGCAAAAGACTGGCAGATTTTACAGGCATTGATTTTTGAAAAAGTGAGATTATTTTTTGGCGAACCAATGATATAAATGCTAAAAAATAATTTTCACTAGTTTTCACGGCTTCAATTTTGGGGTAACTCATGGAGATAAAGTTATCGCCATTATTTAGCAATCTGTATTTTACTCTGCCAGATATACTTAATGAATCGCCGTAATGATATTCGGGATAAATATTTGCAAATACAAAAATCTTTTCTTTACCCTGATAATCTACTTCTATTCGCTGATAGCTCTGGTAAATCTTCGGCTCTGAGAATAGTGTTGAACGAAAACTTATCTGCTCTCCATCCTGAGGTAAATCTGATTTATCATAAAATAGAAAAAAGCGAAAGAACAGTAGACCCAGAAGTGTTACTCCGATAATAAGAAGCCTCATTGATTAATAAGCGGTTATTCTATCCTTTATCTTCTCAAAAACACTATTCCCGATTATTTTCTTTGAAATTAATTCATCTACTGCCTGATAAGGTCTCCCGTCGATAATTTTTTGGGCTGTAACTGGGCCTATTCCAGAAAGACTGTCTAATTCTTTCATGCTTGCTGAATTTATATTGATTGAGCTTGATATTAAATTAATTCCTCCCGAATTATAACTTTGAATACCCGCCTCTCCTTTGAATGGAATGTAGAGCTTAGCCGCATCAGATAATTTTGCGGCTAGGTTTAGATTTTTGGCAATCCAATCTCTGTCTGCGCTACCTGATAATCCGCCAGCGGCAATAAGTGCATCTTTTATTCTTGCATTTTGGGACAAGTTATAAACACCCGGAGAAAGAACAGCTCCTTCTACATCTACCATTATTTCTCGTTTATTATTATTTTCTAATTGTGAAGTTTCGGCTTCGCCTCTCTTTGTAAATGAGATATCATTTGGGTCATTAGACGAAGTCAGTAACCCTATCAAACCATAACCTAACAATATCAACCCAATTATTCCCGGAACAACAGCAATCCAATTTTTTTTAAAAAAAGACGAATACTTGTCGATAATTTCTTGTCTCTCCATGACTAAAAATTGAAGCTAATTGTCAATTACAAAGTTAATTATTTTTCCCTTTACGTAAACGACATTTCTGATTTGCTTGTTTTCAAAGTATTTTTTGGCTCTTTTACTTTGTCTAGCAATCTTTTCAATTGTCTGCTTATTGTCAATTTCAGATTTTTCTACCATGAAAGTGTCCCTAATTTTGCCATTCACTTGTAATACGATTATCGTATTTTTTTCGACGAGAAATTTATCTGAAAACCTGGGCCAATTTGTTTGGCTTATGGAATTTTTATGACCTAAGAACTCCCAAATTTCTTCAGAAATGTGCGGAGCGAAGGGTGAAGTTAAAATAATTAATATTTCGATCTGCTCTTTTGATATAGTTTGTTCCTTTGACAAAAAATTGTAATATTCCATTAGCGTTGCAATAGCTGTGTTGTACCTGAGAGCCTCCAAGTCTTCTGTTACCTTTTTAATAGTCTTGTTCATTATTTTTAATCCTTCACCTGTGGATTGAGTTGAGAAATTAACTGTATGAATTAGAGTCCAGATTCTTCTGACGAATCTATACATACCTTCAATTCCCGTATCGTAAAAGTCTCCTCCTTGAGTAAAAGGTCCGAGGAACATTAAGTAAAGCCTTAAGGTATCTGCTCCAAATTTTTTAATGTATTCATCCGGAATGACTACATTCCCCTTGCTCTTGCTCATTTTAGCCCCTTCCTTTACGAGCAACCCATGCGCTCTGAATTTAGAATATGGCTCTTCGAAAGATATCAAGTCTAAATCCTTAAAAACCATTGTCAGAAACCTTGAATAAAGCAGATGTAAGACCGAATGTTCTGCTCCTCCTATATACATGTTCACCGGAAGCCATTTTTCAGTTCGGTTTTGACTTTGGTGCGGGGAGCTTTTAAAATTTTCGCTCTGAACATTTGCGTCACTGACATTCCGGGATGAATCAGAAGATTTACCCGCTTTGTGAAGACGAAAATTGTTGGAAGCAACCTCAGCATCATCATGAAACGCACTAGAAGGGAATGGAACATCTTTAAAATCTGTAGCTATGTAACGAAAGAAGTACCATGCGCTGTCAAGAAATGTGTCAGATACATCGGTTTCTCGTTTGGCAGGTCCTCCGCATACGGGACAGTTTGTATTTACAAAGCTCTCAACCGTAGCAAGCGGTGATTTACCAGCTCCTGTAGGCTTCCAATCCTTAATATCGGGAAGAAGTACCGGTAAATCTTTCTCAGCAACTGCCTGCCACCCACACTTTGGACAATCAATCATGGGAATCGGCGGCCCCCAGTATCTTTGCCTCGAGATAAGCCAATCCCGAAGGTGATATTGGATTTGTCTTTTTCCCATTCCCCACTTTTCAAGATCATCAATCATCCGTGGGATTGCATCAGGCACAAAATAATCATTCCAATCTTTCCCGGAATTGATTACTTGTCCTGCTCCCAAATAAGCTTTTCTGGTATCTAAATCATTTTCTATCGGCTTGATAACAAATTTTATACTAAGATTATACTTTTGGGCGAACTCAAAATCGCGCTCATCATGAGCAGGAACTGCCATTATTGCACCTGTTCCATAGCCCATAAGCACGTAGTCAGCAATCCATACGGGAATTTCCTCTTTGCTTACCGGATTTATGGCCCTCAAGCCTGAGTCGATGCCTGTCTTATCCCTGCCTTCTGCAATTCTATCCTGATCTGTTTTGCTTTGAGATTCCTTGATATATTTCGCAATTTCGTTATTGCCTCTTGCAATCTCTCTTGAAAGAGAATGCTCAGGAGCCAAAACCATAAAGGTTGCACCATAAAGAGTATCAGGCCGAGTCGTAAATACTTCTATCGTCTTCATTTTGAATTTTGAATTTTGAATTTTGAATTTTATTAACGCTCCCTCTGATCGCCCTATCCATTGTCTTTGGGCGATTTTGACTTTTTCTGTCCAATCCAGCCCATCAATGTTATTAAGGAGCCTTTCGGCATAGTCGGTGATCTTAAAAAACCATTGCTCAAGCTCTTTTTTGACAACCTCGGTACCGCAGCGCTCACACTTTCCGGCAATCACCTGTTCATCTGCAAGAACTGTCTTGCAGGATGGGCAGAAATTAACTGATGCTTTCTTGCGGTAGGCTAATCCTTTTTTGAAAAGCTTGATAAATATCCATTGTGTCCATCTGTAATAATCTGGGTCATAGGTTTCGAGTTTATTATCCCAGGCAAAGCTATTTCCGGTTACTCGAAGCTGTCTGTAAAAATTTTCCTGGCTTACCTTTGCCTGTTCTTTAGGATGTTTACCAACTTTTAAAGCATAATTTTCGCTGTGAATTCCAAATCCATCAAGTCCGATCGGTTCAAAAACATCGTGTCCTTGCATCCTTTTAAATCGCCCATAAACATCTGAGCCCGTAAAAGCATACATATTGCCCACATGCATACCTTCGGCTGATGGATATGGAAACATCATGAGATTATAAAAGGGCTTTTTGGCCTTATCCATATCCGGCTGGTAAATTTTATTTTCAAGCCAATATTTTTGCCATTTAGGCTCAACTTCTGTAGGATTATACTTTGGAATTTCTTTTTTTGAGCTAGATTTAGCCATAAACGAAGTATATCACAAGAAAATTAACCTATCCATATTAAAAATTAATTTATATCTTGCTTTTTGAGGCGCAATTCTATACGATTGGATTATGACCATTCGACAAACTCAGGATCATGCTGAGGAATTCGAAGTATGAAAATACTCCTTCAATCTCTCCTATTGCTTTTATCTTTTATCCTGGTATTTATATGGCAACAAAGTCCTCTTGCGAATTACACAATTCAGATTATCGGTTTTTTGATCTTTATATATGTAGTAAGTACATTCGCTGGAACAAAGAAAATAAAAATGATATTTTTAGGAGGTCCCCTCTCAGTATTTATACTAAACACAATCATTCTTCTTTTTATCTTCTCAACCGGCAGTATTGCATCAAGTTTCTTCTTTCTTCTATATTTTGTCGTATTTGCTTTGGTTTTTGTATTTGATCCGATTACGATCGCTGTTTTTTGCGCAAGTGTCATCATGGTCTTTCTTCCGGATGCTCTAAAAGACGATGTCACCGGAAATTTTATAAGACTCGGTTCATTACTCTTGGTTTCTCCTATTGCATTCCTGTTTGGAAGAGAGTATCAAAAAGGTGCCGATTCGGATGATCATCTCGAGAAAGAAAAAGTAGAGGGTTATGTAGATGAGATCGAAGATACAAGCAAAGATTTACTTGAAAAAGAAACCCCTAGAAGTCCTGAAGAAATTATCGAGCTTAAAAATATTGTCTCAGATGCTGAGAAAATTAGAGACGAAATAAGTTGATATGACACGACCTCCTGTAGTTTTCTTCATCTTTTCCATGCTCATTTCAATTTTCTTTACTGGATCAAAATATATCAAAGTATTAAATGCCCAGGTTATGTCAGGAGATAAAATTAATCTACAATCTGAACCAATTGTTCCTACAGAAACAATAAGCATGCCAAAAAAAGAAAAACCTCGCCTAACTGATTCTCCATCTGATATTTATATTGGAAAAAATTTTAAAGTGAAATATGGTTTCGAGAAGCAAAATTCAAATTTTTCCTTCTCCTTGTCATCTGACCTAATTGATTTTGGAATTTTATCACCCAACAATCCCGTTACGAGAACAAATTTGCTGACAATTTACTCTAATTCAACTGGCTATATTGTTCTTGCAAGCGAAAATCAAGAGCTTAAATCTTCTGAAAACATCCCAATTCCTGATACAACCTGCGACAATGGAAGCTGCACTCAAACAATTCCTGCCGTTTGGAAAGAAGCAACCGTTTACGGATTCGGCTATAGATGCGATAAACTGATCGGAAATGACTGTATAGATTTTGAGGCTGATCAGTTATTTAAACAACTCCCTGATTTATCCAAAGAAGAAGCATGGGAAAAAGTCCTAAGCGGCCATTCAGAAGACAAGAAAAAACAGGCAAAAATAACCTATAAGGTCAATATCTCAAATGCTCAAAAGATAACAAAATATATCAATACACTTACATATATTGCTTTGCCAAATTTCTAAGATGAAAAATAAGATTGTTGCCTTCGCATTTTTTGGTGTGATTTTTTTGCTCTTATCGCTTGAGACCATGGCGGCTCCGCAATCGCTCTCTATTTCTCCACCAGTTATCGCGATCAGTGCTATTCCCCCTGCTGATGTATCAGCCCAATTTTGGATAAATAATCTTGAGAAAGAACCAGTTGAAATCCAAATAATTTTAAGGCCATTTACAGCAACAGATAAGAAAAACGGAGAGGTCGAGTCCGTTGAATCAAATCAACTAAGCATAGAAAAGACAGAGCTTCTAAATAAGATAAGAATATATGATGGAGAAAAAGCCTTGGAAGGAAACATTATCCTTGCTCCCAAACAGAAGAAAAAACTTAACCTGAGAGTAAATATACCGGAAAATTATACATCTTTAGATCTTTACTTTTCAATTATCTTTCTATCCCTACCAAAAAATGATTCTAAATTTAGTCACTCACAGATTTCTCAAGGAATAGCAAGCAACGTGCTTTTATCTATTGTTAGAAATAATAAAATTCAAGCTGAAATCTCTAGGTTTGATTCAAAAACTTTTTTTAATGACTCGCCTATTGAATTTGATCTGGAAATTACAAATAAGGGTAGCTCATTTATTTCTCCCCAGGGAAACATAACGATAAAAAACATCTTTGGTAAAACTGTAGGCAGGATTAAACTTGATTCAGTTAATATATTATCAAATTCATCAAGATTGATGTCAAATTACAATGAGCAGGAAAACAAAATTTTTAATTCATCAAGTAGAAGTAATGAAACAAAGATTTACTTGCCAAAGCGATTTATACTTGGATATTATACTGCTGAGCTTAATATCTCTCTATCCGATAACAGCCCGACCATTAGTAAATCGCTCTCGTTTATTGCTTTTCCTGTTAAATATGCTATTATTGTCTTGATCGGTTTATTTGCTACATTAACTTTAGCCAAAAAAGTGGCACGAAAATTAAAAAATAGATAGTAATCAAAAAAAGAGAAGAAAATTGAGTCAATAATTACCCGCTTTAAAAAACATTAACTGTCAAACCAATCTAAATAGCTACTTACAATAATTTATCACTTGAAGTCGGAAAGCGCCAAATATAGGACTATAGTTATGGCTGTTAGCCTCAAAATAAATCCACAAAATCGACCCAAATTTAACAAGCACCCATCTTCAACTCTAAATTTTCAATTAAATACATCAAAATCAATCATTTGCAAAAAATAAGATTTTGATATTAAAATATATAGATTTATATATAGTAAAAAATAGATTAAATACGAAAATTAACAGAATAATAATGCTACCTTACTATTTCACGGCTGATTCATATTTTTTCACATATAAAATTTTAGCAATAAAGTACATCAATATATATCGAATTAAACTAAGCAAATTACTCTAGGTTCTTGACATAAAATATTATATAACTTATTCTAGATAAAATTATCAGTTTTATCTAAGATAATCCGTATAATTAGTATAATTTTGAGGCTATGTAGTAAATTTTCACATCATTATCTCAATAATATTTTATGGAATTTATTGTCCAATTTAGGGATTATTTATTTTCACAACAAACTCCTCCGTCAAAATTAACGGTTAAAAATTATTCTGCTGATATTAAAAAATTTATCAACTGGTATGAACATACTTTTGAAACTAGTTTTACTCCCTCTCTAATCACTCCCGAAATAATTAATATTTTTAATAAAGAACTTTCTAACACTCAGTCAATAAATTCTGTTTTGCGCTACCTATCTTCACTACGAAAGTTTTTCTCTTTTCTGACAATCCAAAAAAACATCCAAATTAATCCATTCGAAGTATCGATTAAAGGCAACGGTAGGGATTCAGATAAATTTAATTTCAGGAATTTCAAGAACTATCTATATACAAATGGATCATCATCGATTACCATAAAAAACTATTTAAATGACATCAAGCAGTTCCTTTTATGGGCTGACAAGGTTACCGAAGCAAAAGAGGCTTGGATTGTAAAAAAAGATAATATTTATGAAAAATTGAACAGTAGCTTAGTTGAAGAGTATAAAACTCGTCTAATACAAAGCAACTTCTCTCCCTCAAGTGTAAATCGTAAGCTTTCTTCTATTAGAAAATATTTGAGCTGGTGCCATGAAGCAGGTTTAATAAACACCCCTAAGGAAGAACTGGAATCAATTAGTCCGATCGATTTAAAAAAACCTCTACGATCAAACATATCTGATCAAAAGGCAGATCTTATTAGACCTGAGCCTCTTTACGCCTCATATTCAAAAATACCTCCGGTAAGAGTAGGACAAAAAATTATACGGGTCTTTGATAAAGTCTTCGACTATACGCTGGTAAACCCGATCATAAGCGCTATGGATGAAACTCAATATCTAATCTGGCGATTCAAAAAGAAACCCATTTTTGCTTCAGTATCAATTTTTACCAAAAAAGGACGACTTATAGAAAAACCTGATATTAACCTGGGCCCTCAAGTTACAAATATTAATAAAGCGTTCTACGCTCCTATATCAATAAAATACCTTACGCTACATAAGAAATTAAGCCATTATGTATTGCATAAAAGACCAAAATGGTACAAAGCATATCATTCTTTTCCAATATCTCATTATTTACATTTTGCTTTACTTATAATCTTCACATCTGCTTTGGGTTTTGGATTATATCAATCGCTTTTTCGAAATACACTGGACAGAAAACAATTTGCTAAAGCAGAGTCTCCATTTAATCAAACAAAGGTTCTCTCCTTCAGGCAAAAGCTCACCGACTCTTTAGGTAATCCTGTCACATTGCCTACAAATCTGCGTTTTGCGCTTTATAATGATCATAAGGCATCAGGATCAGCGTTACTTTGGGAAGAATTAGATCAGGTTAGGCCAAATGAAAACGGGGAATATACGATAAGCCTAGGGGAGAAAAACGAAATACCTCAATCTATCTTCATGCAAAATTCTTCACTCTGGCTTGGTATAACAATTGAAGACAAAGATGAATTAATCCCTCGTCAGCAGATTGCCAATACTGCTCTTTCCTCGGATGCAAAATCAATTGAAGGTCTTAAACTTATTACGAACTCAGGAAAAGAACCCCTTGATTCAAATGCAATTCTTGCGCTTGATTCTTCGGGAAATCTCTCGATAGGCGGCGAAATTCCCCATATTATCCAGGCTGTAAATAGTAAATTAAGTCTTTCGGGAAATATATTATACTTATCTACAATTTTCGGTAGTAATTCAGATGTTCAGCTATCCCCTGACGGGTTGGGAAAAATTGATCTACAGAAACCATTACAAAATAGCACAAACAATAACAACCTATCAGACGTACCTGGAGCAGTAGAAGTAGATGATTTGTTTGCAATTCTTGCTACCTCAAGTGCTCAATCGGCCCTTACCATCAATCAAAACGACTTAGGACCACTCATTAGCGCATCGGCAAGCAGAATTGCTAAATTTACCGTGGATAATAGTGGAAATACAACAATTGCAGGCGACTTATTCCTTTCCGGATTAAGTTCTGAGATAACTACTACTAATGATACTGGCCTTTTTCTAAGCTCAAAAGGTAAAGGAGGATTAACGCTCCAATCCTTTTCAAGCGGAAATATAAATTTTTTCTCAACCGCCAATACATTTTCTTCTGAAGGTGATCTTGAGATCTCCGGATCATTGAGAGTTTATGACTCATCGGTTGAATCAAGCTTTGCAGGAAATGTTGCGGTTGGAACAAATGATCCGTCTTACCGTCTGGATGTCCAGGAAGCTCAAGCAGCAACCGCTGCGGCGCGTATATATAATAGTAGTACCTCAAATGACGCAAGCGGTCTAATAATAAGGCTTGGTAATAATTCGGTCAATACACAAACTTCAAACAAATGGGTCAATTTTGAACAGGATGGAATGGGAACAGTCGGTATGATAAGGGGAAATGGATCAACAGGAATACAGTATCAAACAAACGGAATTGCTGATTTTGCCGAATATCTAAGGAAAGATGAGAATCAAAAGATTGATTATGGAGAAATATTGTGTCTTGACGAAAAAGGTTTTGCAACCCCCTGTAAACAGAATGAAAGGATCGTTGGTGTAGCTTCAAGAAACCCGAGTTTCTTAGGTGGTGAAAATCTTGGAGAAAAATCAATACCTGTTGGTCTTGTGGGAATTGTTTCTACCAAAGTTTCCAGTATTAATGGTCCTATCAATGAGGGAGATCTGCTCACGTCATCAGAAATTCCTGGCTATGCCATGAAAGCAACCAAAGAAGGCATGGTTGTTGGAAGGGCTCTTCAGTCATTCAATCCTGCCTCTTGCCTCAACGTTCAAGCACCGAGTGATAATTTTGGTTTAATTGAAAATTCAAACTGCAAGGGAGAGATTTTGCTACTTCTTGGCATTGGTTATCAAAATCCCAATCCTTTCCCAATCCAAGCGATTGACGAAACCTTATCTGCGGCTCAATTTCTGGCTCAGGCAGTAGTTGAAAATTTAGAGGCAGGAATTATTAAGGCTCGTGAAATATCAACTGATTCTTTGACAGTTGCTACTAATTCTGTGTTTATAAACGGGCAGAGTCTTAAGGATTACGTTAAAGATATTATTGCGGAAAACTTAAGTAATGAAATCATTTCCCCAGTGGTTAAAACCGACCGCTTATATGCAAATATTATAAGCCCCCTATCAAAAGACAGTAATCTTGTAATTAAGCTTGCTTCAGGCTCAGCCGGTCAGAACACTGCCTTAGTGATAAAAAATTCGCAAAATCAGGATGTGGCTACTATAAATAGTAACGGGGATGCATCAATCAGTGGAAAATTAACGGCTCAAGACGTAGAAGCGAAAAATCTTAATTCCGATAATGCATCAATCAGCGGGATCTTAAGGGTTAATAAAATAATAGCAGATCAAATTGAATCGCTGGAAGCAAAATTTGCCTCAGAGGAATCTGATTTACAACCGAATGATTCTGGCAGGACAACACTATCTCAGATTAATCCCAAAGACTTATCTGAAATTTTAAACCTTGCTACCTTTTCAGCTCAATTGGCATACATAGATGAGCTGAAAGCATCAACTGCTTATTTTGAACAGGGATTTATATCTCTTGGTCCCTCCTCTCTATCCAATGTATCTATAGTAGGAGAATTATCTGTCGACTCAAACTTAATCCTTGCCAACAGGTCAATAAATGTCTTGGGAAGCGATCTTGAGCTTCAGCCTTTAAGACAAGGCGGAATTTCCCTTTTGAGTGGATTGGTATATATTGATACGGAGGGTAATTTAAAAGTCTCAGGAAACGCTGAATTTGCAAAAGATCTAAAGGTTAGAGGTACAATATCTGCCAATATAATTGCTCCAATTCCGGATCAAGATTTGGTTTTTGCTCTCAAATCGAGTGAGAACTATAATAGTCCCTCATTTCAGATCAGAAACTCAAGTAATTCGGCCGTTCTTTCTGTAAATGAACTTGGGGATATCATATCATCGGGAAGCGGAACCTTTTCCAAATTAAATTTCTCCCTGGTTCAGCCTGCTTTGGCAATCTCTGAAACTCAGGCTCTTGCAACCGGATCAGCGGGTATCGCAACTATAAAGAGCGGTCAGAAAGAGATTACCATATTTAATAAATCAATTACCGATAAATCTTTAATCTACATTACTCCTACCGTAGATACCTATAATCTGGTGCTTTATTTGATAAGGCAAGTGCCAAATGTTTCATTCACCGTAGGAATAAATACACCATTATATAAGGACATTCCTTTTAATTGGTTCATCTTAAATTAAAAGGCAATTGATACATTAAATATCGGTAATTTATTGTTGACAAGGAATATTTATGTTGATAGATTAATACTATGGCCCAGTCGAAAAACGAAATTATCTCATATCTTGAAAACGCAACAGTTTTCCTTCTGGGAATAATGCTGTTATTATTCCCTCTTGTAATAACTACAGCTACTACCGATCCATTTATCCTCCCCAAGCAAGTTCTCCTGGTGGGCGTTGCCCTTCTTTCTCTTATATTCTTCGGTATAAAAATTATTGCGAGCGGGCATGTTGTTATACGAAGAACCCCCTTTGACTTGCCGGTGATTATTTTTGCGGCGGTTGCTCTTGTATCTTCGTTTTTTGCTGTAAATAAAGCTGATTCTATAATTTCAGTCGTACCTCTATTGCTGGTCGTGTTACTCTTCTTCATTATTGTAAATAATTCAAGAGAAAAAAATTCAGTTCTTTTTATGGCAATTTCTCTTATTGGAGGCGCTGCTCTTCTTGCAATAATTGGGATTCTGACATTTCTTAAAGTATATATCCTGCCTTTTGAATTTACCCGAGTACAAGCTTTCAGCACGACAGGTTCAATTTTAGATCAAGCTCTTTATTTATTTATTTCCCTTCCTCTTGCTCTTTATTTTGTTTGGCCTCTCTTTTCTCATTTTGTTAAAAGATCAAAAGATGAAACTCCGCTTGCAGATCAGGCTAGCGAGCACCATGAACATGCAAGACGGCAAAAGATTACAGTGAATGAAATTGCCTTTGGAGTAGGATTTATTTTAATTTTTGTAGGATTTATTTTATCTGTTTTTGAGTTATTCACCTTCAGCAAGCAATCAGGCGGATTCCTAATTTTGCCATTCGAAACAGGATTTCAAACTGCCTTTGCCGCAATTTCTCAGGATGCAGGAAGAGTTGTTTTGGGATTGCTTTTTGGCAGCGGTTTTGGCACGTTTGCCACAGATTTTACCAGATTTAAACAGATTGCCTTCAACCAGAGTCAAGATCTTTGGCTTCTGACTTTCTTCAGATCATCAAGCTTTATCTTGGAACTTTTGGCAACCACAGGTGTAGCAGGCTTATTATCTTTCCTGTTTATTCTATTTAAAATAATTAGAAAAAGAACAATATTGACCATCACTCTTTTAGGAATATTGGCGAGTTTCGTACTCCCCTTTTCCTTCGTAATAATTGCTCTATTCTTCATTGTGCTTGCAATTGCATCGGCCATGCAAGGACTTAAGAACAATGCTGTTTCTGAAGGATATTTTGACATAGAGCTTCAAATTGTGGCTCTTCGACAAGGCTTGATATCTTTTGATAACCCAAGTAGAGAAAAGAACGCAATCTTGTCGATCATAAGCTTTATTATAATTGCCTTGATAGCTGGAACTATTGGATTTTTTAGTGTTAAATATCTTGTATCTGATGTGGTATTCCAACAATCTCTCGTGGCAGCCTCTCAAAATAACGGAACTCTAACCTACATCAAGCAGGCCAATGCCATCCAGGTTTTTCCATATAGGGACGCGTACTATAGAATTTTCTCTCAGACAAATTTTGCTCTTGCCAATTCCCTTGCGTCTCAGCAGCCACAAGGTCAGACGCCAAACCAGGAAACACAACAAACAATATTAACATTAATCCAGCAGTCAATTAACGCTGGGCGTTCAGCCGCTACTTATTCTCCGCAAACAGCTCTTAATTGGCAGAATCTTGCTTCAATTTATAGAAGTTTAATTGGATTTGGGCAAAATGCAGATTCCTTTGCGATACTTAGCAATCAACAGGCAATTGTTCTTGACCCAAATAACCCGACAGAATATATTAATCTTGGTGGAATTTATTACCAGCTGGGACAATGGGATAATGCTATCAGGCAATTTCAAATCGCTGCATCCTTAAAGCCGGATTATGCCAATGCATACTATAACCTCGGGCATGCGCTTGAGCAAAAAGGAAGTCTTGCAGATGCTTTGTCTCAATACCAAATTGTACAAAGATTGGTCGCTAATGATAAGGTTAATTTAGATAGAATAAACCAGGAAATTGCCGCCTTGGAGAAACGCCTTCAAACAGGGGCAGCTCCAACGGAAGCTACAACTTCTACTGAGTCTGTCCAGCAAGGGTTAAATATTAATGCTCCGGAGTCTCAATTGCCGCCTCAAAATCCTCCGGTTAAGATTCCTCCGCCCACAGAAGACGCAACAAAATCCTCTAAGACAAAATAGAGCCTTTAAAACAATAGAAAGATAATTAATTACTAATATAATTTCTAAGTTATATGGGATTTATTTAAGAAGGAGTTTATTGCTTCTTTCGAAAACAATCTCTACAAAGTACCGGTCTGTCTCCTCTTGGTTGAAAAGGAACTGTATCTTTTCTTCCACATTGTGAACAGGTAATTTCAAAAAGTTGTCTCTGTCCTCCTCGTCCTCCCCCCATTCTTGCTTTTTTCAAACTTCGGCATTCAGGGCACCTGACTGGAGCATTTTCAAATCCTTTTTGCTGATAAAATTCTTGCTCAGAAGCAGTCCAGACAAATTCTTTACCGCAATCTTTACAAGTTAATGTTTGATCTTGAAAGGCCATTTAAGTTTCTTATTCAAGCTTTATCATAAGCTTGAACTGGAATTAGTGGTCACCTCCTCTCTGAAAATCTATTTTCATTTATTTTCTCTGTGAGCAATTTCTATTTTCTCCCGCTAAACTTCAGAGAGAAGTGAAGACTGTCTCAACTTCCCTGATTATAGATGGTCAAAGGCAAAATAGCAAGTAGAAGTATTTTCATAGACAACGTTTTCTGTTAAAATGATAAGCATGAACGGGCTTGTAGGTAAATGGTATACCGTGGTCTTCGCATGACCGAGTTCCGAGTTCGATTCTCGGCAAGTCCACAAGGGCCGGTAGCGTAACGGTAGCGCACCTCCATGGCATGGAGGGGGTTGAGAGTTCGAATCTCTTCCGGTCCACAAATTGTCCTATAGTTGATACTTCTCCCCTGCTTTTGTATAATATCTCCTCCATGAAAGAAATTGCTGGACAGACTCCATTTAAAGAATCTTTAATACCCTTCTCCGATTCCGAAACTCTCTATACATTCGGTAATAACAGAAGTTTTGTCGTTAGAAAAGGACCATTTGAAACTATAAAAGGTTATCCGCTGTATGAAATTGATATTGCAATGGCCTTGTTCCAAAATCTTGAAAACGATTACGGAATTGCAGTCGTACCTTTTAGTGCTGTTGTCGGATTAGATGAGAACGGACAGATTTCAGCATTTACAATTGCTGAAAAGGTCGAAGGCAAATGCTTGAGCGAAGCAAGTATTGAAGAAAAAGAAGCAAGGAAATTCTTCTCTCTTCTCCTTGAATATCATACAGATATCTTCGAAAATGGCGGATTCCTTATATATGATTTAAATGACGATGATTTTTCCTATGGACATACCAAGAAAGATCCTGCGGATAAAATTTACTTAACTGACCTTGATCCTTACTACGAATTAATAACAAGTTTTAATCCTCAAGTTCGGAAAAGGAATTTCGTCGACAATCTTGAAACCCTCAGCTCTATATTGTCCAATTTGGAAAGAACAAGCTCAGGTCATAGAGAGTCAAGAAACGATTTAATAAGTTTCTTGCAGAGAATAAGAAGTTCATTTCATATCGACGATCGAACAACGATTGATCAACTTATTGGCCAAAATCAAAGATTGCCTACTGAAGGAACGGAAGAGGATTGATCAAAGTTCCGTTTCGGGAGATCTCGAAATGTACATGAGCACCGGTTGTTCTTCCAGTCATTCCTATCCAACCAATAACTGTCTTTCCTGCCGCAACTTTATCCCCGGCAGATACATTTACAGCGCTCATGTGTGCGTAATGAGATCCATATGTGTCGCCTGAGATATAAACACTTGTTCCATACCCTCCATCCCAAGTGCCTACACTTGTTCTTGAAACTACCCCGTCTTGTGCGGCAACAATTGGCGTTCCAATGGGAGACAAGATATCGATTGCCATGTGATACCATGTGGCAAACTGACTGACAACTCCGCGGACCGGCCATGTGAATCCGGCTGAAGACACAGATACAGGACCTTGGGCAATATATACTTGTCGTTTAATGTATGGCTGTTCAGAGGGCTTTACACCATCAGGAACGATAAGAATCTGCCCTGCGACGAGTGAGAAAGTTTCAGGATTGGCAAAATCATTAAAGGGAAAGTCTGCGATCCTCTGGGCTTCTGTATCAAACTTCTTCGCAATAGAATAAACTGTATCACCTTTTACTACCTTGTGAGCAATTCCTGTTACTGGCAGTATCCTTAATTCATCTCCGACAGAAAGATTGTCATTTGAAAGACCATTTTCCCAACGTACAGTATTGGCTGATATTCCGAATTTCTGGGCAATTGTCGATACGGTATCTCCCTTTTGAACAGTGTAAATTATAATCTTATCTCTTGGCTTCTCAGAAATTTCAGTCTGAAGCGAGTTCTCCCCAACTATAATTGATTGACTTGTTGACGGGGAATCTATTTTGACTGATGCATTGGTCGAAAAAACCGGATAGGTACTCGCCAGAAAGGGAGCCAAAATTATTCCAATGCCCAATACACCGGCGGCTGAAAAATGCAAAAAAGACCGATTGTAACGGCCTCTTTTCATTGTAAAAAACTTAACCAGAATATTCTTGTTCCTTTCAAAGAAAATGTACCAAGTAATAATTTTTTTCTTAAGATAAGAGAGTAGAAAGCGGAAGAAAATGATAAATTCAGATATGAATTGAGGGAAAAATGTCCAAAAAAAGTACGAAAGACGGTTCTTGCGCATAGCTCAAATAAAAAGGTTAACAGATTAAAACTGATCTGTCAACCCAAGGCGTTTTATCCCTTTCCTAGAGATAAGAGGAAGGCTTCGTTGGTTTCTGTTTTTGCCAAGCGATCAATTAAGGCACTCGTTCTTTCCTCAGGAGATAACATATCAAGCATTCTTCGCATGGTAACAACCTTCTTAAGCTCTATCTCAGGGAGAATAAGCTCTTCCTGTCTTGTCCCAGAACGCTCTACATCTATGCTTGGGAAAATTCTTCTGTCTGAGAGTTTTCTGTCGAGGTGCAGCTCCATGTTTCCGGTACCTTTAAATTCTTCATAAATTAAATCGTCCATGCGTGAACCTGTATCAACGAGTGCAGTTCCTATAATAGTTAGGGATCCTCCTTCTTTACAGCTTCTTGCTGCGCCGAAGAAACGTTTGGCGGGCCAAAGAGCCGCAGGATCAAAACCACCGGACAAAGTTCTTCCGGACGGCGCAACTGAAAGATTATATGCTCGAGCCAAACGGGTAATTGAATCAAGAAGGATGATTACATCAATTCCTTGTTCAACCAAACGCTTTGCCCGATCCAAAGTTATTTCTGCCACCTTCGTCTGTTTTTCAGGCGGTTCATCAAAGTTTGAAGCAACTACATCTCCCTTAACTGAAGTGCTTATGTCAGTTACCTCCTCTGGTCTTTCTCCGATGAGAGCTGCCATAAGGTGTGCCTTGGGAAAATTCTGGGAAATTCCGGCTGCTAATTCCTTGAGAATTGTTGTTTTTCCCGCCTTAGGGGGCGAGACGATCATTCCTCTTTGCCCAAATCCGATTGGAGCTACCAAATCTATGATCCTTGTCGAGAGAGGGGTTTTTCCTGTCGTTAAGACAACCTGTTTCTTAGGATAAATCGGAGTAAGGTCATCAAAATAAGGTCTCCTCATAGAATCGTCAGCGGGGACGTTGTTCACTTTCTCAACTTTCAAAAGCCCAAAATATCTTTCTGTATCCTTGGGAGGCCGGCCGACTCCTTCGACTAAATCACCCGGTCGCAAAAGAAATCTTCTAATCTGAGATTGGGAAATATACACGTCCCGCGTTGATGGGATAAACTTCGGACGTAAAAATCCGTGTCCTTCAGGCTGAATATCTAAAATTCCTGAGACTTCTTGGGTCTGTACGGAAGGTTCGACTCTAATCTGAGGCACAGCTGGTTCGACAGACTGAGGCTCCTCAATTGTCTGAGCTTTTACTTTGGTTAGCTCCGGTTCACCGACAATATCAGTAACCGTAGGCTTTTTGGAAATTGTAGATTTTCTGACTGGCATATCTTTAAAATGCTTGGAAAGAGAAAGAGATTAATTTAATAATTGTATAAGCGTGATGCTAAATAAGACTCTTAAACATGGATCCGTGAAAGTTATTCTTAAGCGGGATTCTTTCCAAGAAGGAAATATTTAAACCAAGTGTATTACACCACATCCCTATTCCTTTGTCAAGAGGCACTTGCCTCGCAGACCCCTCGATCTTATGCCCCTTGAGCCGTATTCGAAAAGAATTGAAAAGGCGAAAGGAAAATGATGTGGGGTCAAGAACTAAAAATGGGACACTTGACATAACCTATAATATATGATATTCTTCGGGCTATCTTAATGATACTGCCCAACTTGATAAAGTTTTCAGTATCATTTTTAATATCTGGATATTGAGCAAAGTCGAAATATGAAGAAAATCATTTCATCTTTATTTTTGTCTTCAGTGCTATTTATGGCAATGAGTGTTTCAGCAAATGCTGATGTATCGTGTCAGCCAATTTATGGTGGTGGAGAAACCTGTATTCAGGTTGGCAATGTCTTTATTAACAAAACAGTCCAAAATCCCCAGACAGGATCATTTGTCGACAATCTTGGAGTAAATGATCCAAAACACTCTCCTTCGTCAAATGTAACCTTCCAAATTACTGTCACCAACAATGGAGGAAATACTATTTCAAAAGTTACAGTAAAAGATATTCTTCCTCAATTTGTTGATTTTGTTTCAGGAACGGGAAATTTTGACTCAAATTCCAAAACTCTTACTTTTGAGGTTGGAGACTTAAAAGCCGGAGAATCAAGAACATTTACAGTTGTTGGTAAGACTCAGACCCAAGACAAATTTTCTCAAGGAATAACTTGCGTTGTAAATCAATCAACTGCAAATAATAACGGTCAGGAAAGCTCTGACAATGCTCAATTTTGTATTGAAAAGCCTGTTCTCGGAGAAGTTACTACCAAGGGAGGATTAAAAGTCTTTCCATCTCAGCCGGTAACTAAGGCTCCGGCAACCGGACCTGAGATGCTTGGGCTCTTGGGACTTATCCCATCAGGAGCATTAGGATTTTACCTCAGAAAGAGAGCTTCAAAGTAAGCACCAATTTCAAAATCTCAAGCTCCGAATAAATTCAAAAATCAAAATACAAAATTCTAAAGGCTTGGAATTTGTAATTTTAGATTTGTAATTTACCCTACGGGTTTCGTGTACTTCTCCCTAGATAATCTTATAACCTTTTCCCTATTTTGAGTAATACTTTTGGGAAGTGGTAATGTATTGCACAAAAACGGCGATTGGGTGATTCCGTCAATTGAAAGCTTGATAATTGCCTGATAGTTATTAAGCAGCAATAGATCTTCTGCTTTGAATCTTTCTCCAAATTCTTTACCCACATAGGTACTGTCCTGAGCGCCGATTATAAAAGACATCATCGTTCCCACATTTCCAAATATTGCGGCTCTGACATCTTCAGGCACTTGAGATATATACTGATTGGCCAGAATTAAGTTAAGCCGGTATTTGCGGGCTTCAGATAATATTTTAATAAAGCTGGTTGTGGCAAAATTTTGAAACTCATCTACGTAGAGGTAAAAATCCTTCCTCTCTGCCTCAGGCATTGAAACTCTATTCATGGCCGCAAGCTGAATTTTGGTGATTGTCATGGCACCCAAAAGTGCGGCATTATCCTCCCCTATTCTTCCTTGGGACAAATTCATAATCACGATTTTCCCCTCGTTCATTATTTTCTCAAGATTTACAGTAGACCGTGGATTTTTAATAATATTTCGCATAAGACGCGATGAAGTAAACTGCCCGACTTTGTTTAAGATCGGAGAAATTGATTCGCTTTTTATCCTAGGATGCATGTTCTCGAATTCATTCACCCAATAGTTTCGAAGAACCCTGTCTGTCAGTCTTTCAATCACTCTTCTTCTGAAAGCATCATCTGTCAAAATATCCTGGACCATAAGAAGTGTGGCATCAGGAAGACTAATGACTGACAAAAGGGCGTTTCTTAAGATATACTCAAGTCTCGGACCCCAAGTGTGACCATAAAGTTTATGAAAGATGGCAACAATTCCTGAGACAACCAGCTCCTTTTGTTCGGGGTTATCAACCGTAAGAGGATTTAATGAAAAAGGATGAGCAGCATCAGCCGGATCAAGATAAACTACATCATTCACTCTGTAGGATGGGATATAGTTTAAGATAATCTCGCATAAATCTCCATGCGGATCTATAATACAAACTCCCTTTTTATTTCTTATATCATTTATTCCCATATTCGCGATAAGAGTCGATTTTCCGGTTCCGGTCTTTCCGATGATATAAAAATGCTTTCTTCGGTCTGTCGTTTTTATTCCGAAATTTGTAATTTTATTTTTGAATTCTGTTGCCGCAAAAAAATTGGTTTCTTCCTTCTCTTCAGGACTCAAGTATTCTGCAACCGGAAGATTTTGCGGAGGCTCGGAAAGTATGGTTTTGTGCCAGGAAATATTATGAAGAGTTGCGAATTTTTGAGTCGGAAAATGGAAAAAAGTGGCGATCTCTCCTACATTTAGAATTTGGCTGGAGGGAATAAATCTTTTATTTCTCTTGATCATTCCATTTATAAGCCTACTTCTTTGCCAAAGAAGCACACGCCTGAAACCAAGGCTGTTTCCGGAAGGATTATTAAAGGACGAGAAGCTATTGGCCATTTCGTAAAGAAGCTGCAGTCTTCTCTCTTTGGAATGTGAAGAAACAGCAAGCCTTATGGCAGTTTTGAAGCCATTCAGGCTAATCTTTTCCATAATTACCTTCGAATATGGATTGGTGTGAGTTACTCCGGCTGAGTCTTTGTTCTTGACAGTTGCTATTCTTTCGCCTTTTCCCTGCCAGGAATTCCCTACCGGAACAAGAACTAGTTGAATCCAAGCCTTGTCTTCTTTCTGAGCTTTTGAAAGGACAGAAAGGATTGAGGACATCGGATCAACATCTTTAAAATCTTTGTAGGTTTTGATTGGATAAATAAATCCTGAGGAAAGTTTCATTTGAGCCAGCGCAAGCAATGAAGAATTTGACAACATTTCCGGCAAGGGATCACGGGTTTTGGTTATCAAGGCCTTGGGATACTGGGAAACAAGCTGGGATTCTATAAAAGTAGCAAGAGTGGCTGGGGCAGAGATATAAAAATGAATTGTCTGATCAATTACTCCGATTTCAAGTGTGATCGGAATTGCAAATGAAATAAGATTTAAATAACGTTTCTTAAGCCCGATAAGACTTGAGAGAAACTGGACCATTGCCTCAGGAGTTTCCTCCCCTGTCCTTGAAGTTTTGATTTCCAATAAAACCCGATCAAATTGATTCTTCATGGTTAAATTATAATTTGTTTATTATTTTAAGATTTTGAATTTGTAATTTATTTAGAGTTTAGAATTTCGAATTTAGAATTTAAATTTATACTTCTTAAATCTTAAATCTTTTACCTAACTTTTACAACTATCTTAAATAAATTTCACTAATAAATCCTATAAGAAAATAAAATGGGATTTGAACTCATTTAAGTTGACAAAGCCTATAATATTTGATAGAATTCTTGAACTTTTTCGCCTTGTACCCATTTTGCGGGTATTTTGTTTGTCTCGCCGAAGCTTTAGCGGAGGCGGATGCGAAACAGTACGCTCTTAAGGAGTTTGATCCGCAAGGACCACTCTCTTTATGAGACGCACTTTAACAAGGTATGCAGATAAAGTTACGCATTTATGCGTGACGAAATCCGCCAAAGACTGCTCCCTGAGCCGAATCCGCCAATTGGCGAGATAAGGCCGAAGGGTAAAGTCAGGCGGATAAATCAACCCTAATTAATTAACCTAAAGGGGGTTAAACATGTTAAGACCTGTTGTGCTTTGTACGAGTGGTATAACGATCTTGACAGCGAGGCTACGATTCTAACGCATATGGCTGGACTCGTATATTCCTTGGCTACCTTGATCCTAATCGCCCTCTTCGTACTAGCACTGATCTCAGGCTAAAACCGAATAACCAACCTGGATTTAGCTTCGCGCAAGCGAAGAATACGGAGGAAGTTATGGACTTCGTGATAGTTGCAATAGTAGGCATCGGTGCTTTCATTTCGGGCGCAGCCGCAGGCTCAGCTTTGGCCGGCAGGTTCTACGGATCCGCTGGTGTTTGCTTCATGGCTACCGCCCTATTAATCCTAGCTGGAGCATTCGCCGCACAGGCGAGCTCAACCTAGCCTTCGCAAATCGCGTCAAACGCGGCAAGCGAAGAGACCTCTGAGAGGAGGTGATGCTCATATCCATCCGGTGCTTGGAGGAAACTTATGTTCGCTCAAGTCTAGCTTCAGCAAAGTCACGTTTGACGTGAAAATGAAGCTGACAAGATGCGCACACAAGTCAATTCAAGCTAGCTTCGCCAAAATTGGCGGGAAAGGACAAGAGATGAGCGACGGTGAAGTTCTCTTTCTGATGCTTCTGATCTGTGCAGCTTTCATCTCGTTCTCACTACTCGCCTTTTTAGGCGTATTCGGCTAAAGGGGGATTTTATGGCATCACGGATGCACAAGAGGCCTAAGAAAAACGGGCAGACCAAGGCTGAGAGGCGTGAACACAAAAAGGACGCCAAACGGCCGAGAAAATCCGGAAGGATGCACAAGTAGCAACCTTCCCTCGACCAGACACAACCGAATAATCAACTATTTACTTGGTGAAAGGTGGTGAGCTTGAAAAGCCTTTTCAGCGCCTACTGGGAATTGCTCAAGCTTGTGTTCGTTCAAGTCAACTTCACCCGCGAGGTGGACGAGACACGCGCACAAACAGATGAAGTAAACCTCGAGCCGTAAAGGAGCATCATGTCCCGCAACAAGCGTAAGCACGAAAAGCAGAACCGCAAACAAGCGGATCGGCGAGCGACGATGAGGCGGAGACGAGAGGATCGTAACGGAGGCGGAGGCTATAACGACATCAATGATGACACAATCCAGTTCAAAGACAGACACAAGGAGGAATATCGGATGTGACCGGGAAAAAGAAACCCGTCAAACAACCGAATAATGGGAAGTTGCGCAGACGCCACACCAACGGTAACAATATGCGAGATCGTTCGCGATCTCTAATCCGACCAAAGGAGGCAAAAGCAACAATCCATCGTCAAGCCTAAGGAGGCTTAATTTGAGTTGGGGACCCGGACACAAGCGAAAGAAGGCTAAGCGCCCAAACAAGCGCCGTGCCAACCTTCGCCCCCGATAGGACGCGTAAAGCGATACTCATTCTAACGGCGACCCGAAACTATTGTCAAGCCTACCCTACAGCTGACAGCTGTCGGAGAAAGAAAGAGGTCAGGAATGACTAAGATTTTCATCGCTCTTGTAGCGATGGTTTTCGCGGTCGTAGCGATCACAGGACAGGCCGATGCGGATGGTACGATTCCCTGGACTGGCAACGGTTCAGAGAATCTTCCGTGCGCAAACGGAGGACACTGGGTTCTGGCTCCCTCCTTTGGAGTTGAGTCAGCCACTCTCACGGTCGATGGTACGCAGTACACCATGTCACAGAGCGGCCAAGGTTCGTGGTCAGCCGATTCAATCGGTTCGATCACAAGCTCAACAGTCGCGTTCGTGACATACGTAGGGACTGGGGATGATCGCAATCATCTTCAACTTTCTCATTGTGCTGGTGGCACACCCACTAGTACACCTACTGCGACGCCGACCGTAACGCCTACCCAAACGCCTAGTCCTACGCCAACGGCCACACCAACGGAAACGCCGACGGCAACGCCTACGGTGACAGCGACACCCACAGTGACGCCAACACCCACGGCAACGCCTACTCCGACGGCTACACCAAGCCCGACGGAAACGCCAACTGTTACGGCGACACCTACCCGGACGCCTGTCAGCACACCGACGCCGACAACAACGGTGCCTGCTACGGCGACTCCGAGTTCGAGTCCGACGGAAACTCCGACAGCGACTCCTACGGCTACAGCGACACCTACAGTGACGCCTACGCCGACTGAGACGCCAACACGGACACCAGCGCCGAGCCCAACCATAACGCCTACGCTTATTCCGCCGTGGTCGAGTACACCATACCCGACACCGACGGGATCGCCGGCGCCTACACCCTGCTGCTTCCCGCCCACAGGAGGCGATCCCGAAAGGGAAAGTTCTCTTGAATGGCCTACTGCAGTAATGGGTCTTGGGCTCATCATTACGGCGGCAATTTGGGTATGGGCAAGGTACGAGCGGAGGAAACACTGATGAAGTGGCTCATCTATGTAGGTGTGTTCGCGCTTGGTTTCCTTGCTGGATTCTTATTCAGTGATTGGCTTGGCCCGATAGCTCAGCAGGACGACGGGAACGCCGACATCTAGCGACAAATCTACCGCAAAGGAGGTGGTAGTTCCAAGACAACACAACTGAATACCGGGGGCAATCAGTGATGGAACTAAACAATCCTAGCAAGGAAAGCGAGGTTCCATCTTGAGAAACCTAGTACTGATCCTGGCGAGCTTGCTCGGGCTGATCGGCTTTTTCATGATTGCCGAAGCTCAAGCGGCTCCCTACCAGCCGGTTCTCGGCGATGCTAACTGCGACAGCAGTGTGAGTGCAGTCGATGCGTCCTTGGCCTTGCGGTTCTCCGCAGGACTTGTGGACTACAGCGATTGCCTCTCGCTTGCTGATGTAGACTGCGACGTCGACATCGATACCGTGGACGCTCTCAGCATCCTGCGCTTCGTGGCCGGAATGCCCGGGAAAGCACTTTGTGCTCCTGGCAATACTGTTCCGGCAGATGATCCAGAGGCCGTGATCTCGACCCAAGCTCTCGTCGATCCCAATGGGAAGACAATAGGCTCTCTGGTGGGGATCGCAGGCGAGGGATCAGGCCCAACAGCGGCTGCCTCGTACTACAGGTCGTGCTGGAGTGAAATTGCAGCCAAGAATATCTTCGGCCAGAAGGTGGCTTGGCTCAAGCACAACCAGTCGTTTCTGTACGACGGCTCGCGCGTAATGACCATGTTCACGCCTTTCCGAACTGCCGGCTCTATGCTCGGCTGGGATGTCGACAATCTCAGCACCTCTGGACCGTACAACTACGGCACCTGGGGCCAGAGCTGGAGTTCAGCGCGGTTCAAGTTCTCCGTACCGATCATCGGCACAGTCCAGAGCTACTGGGTGAATGCCGGCGTCAATGCGTACGGATGGGGCGGTTGCTGGGCATGGACGTAAGGAGGCAGAACATGCGGTACGTGATGATCATCGCGATTTTGGCAGTCCTCATCCTTCTGGGCGCACTGTGCACCGGTCTCCTCGGCGGAGATCTGGATAGCTCAAGCGGCACAGGAAGTGAACCGAGTCCTGTCACAATCAACATGGAGGCCTCAACGACCTCCTAACGAAAGCCTAGCCTTTACAGCTAACTGTAAAGAGAAAAATAGGAGGTAAAACCTTATAGCCCTTAGGGAGGGTTTGGGACCAATTATCAATCCCGTTTAGACTTCATGGTCAAAAGCCGTGAAGAATAGTCATGGAGGTAAAAACATGACTTGGGCTCAGCTCTTAAACTGGGTCAATGATCCAGCGCGAACACAGGCGGAACTTGATGCGGTACGTGTCACCTTCGGCCTACCTATCGTTGCCGGAGCAACGATCGACGATGTCCGTAACGCGCTCCGGGTACACATCGGTATGCAGCCGGATATGACAGCTGCGATTCCGGCGGCAGCGGCAACCGCGGCAGGATGGACGCCTACAGCGCCTGCGGCACGACCATGGCTTAAGCGCTATGTCGGTGGACTCGTTCTGGGTGCTGCTGCGCTCCTCGGTTTTCTCCTGTTCTTCGGTGAGGACGTCGGCCTTTTGGACGATGACCTGATCGATGACGGCGGGAACGGCAAGGCGATCGTGCAGACGTCCGACTCAGACGGCGACGGATACTCCGACGTGGTCGAGAGCGCCAACGGCACCGACCCGAACGACGCGACCAGCTACCCTGGCAGCAACGGGAACGGCAACGGCAACACGACAGTCACCACCAGCGGCAACGGTAGCACGACCTATTCCGGTCCGTGCCAGCCCGGTGACAAGGTGGGGACATGGAGCGAGGGTTCAATTCAGAACCCTATTCCGCCTTACCGCATCGAAATGGGCGGACACGGCGGTCAGCACTTTGACTTCTACCCACAAGTGGGGGTCAAGGCCGTCAGCTTCATCGTGGACCCGATTGCCAATCCGGATGGCGTTCCGAGCATTGCCTTCGGCTACGGCAGCCTCTGGGAATGGAACCCGCCTGGCTGTACGTATGACTACGTCGCTGACGCGACTGCATACGCTCGGGCTCGGCTCGACAGCGATCACTCCGGCCTTGTGGTCGACCTGCGCACATCACCTCCCAAGGTGGTAGCCAACGTCGTCAACATGAGCCAGGACGCGATCGCCGCGCTACTCGCACAGGACTACGCTGCGATGCAGAGGGACGGACAGCAGTTCCAACCCGGAACAGCTTCGACCAGTTCGAACGTTCCCGCACCGGCACCGCAGGCCCAAGCGCCAGCGCAACAGCAGTCTATTCAACAGGCTCAGCCAGCACCGGCTCCTGCGGCCAGCTGTCCCGACGGAATCCGCGAGGATTTCAAGCCTATACCGGGCACCAACTGGAGTCCTGGTCCGACAGACAGCTTCCGGGTTGTAAACCTGTGGAGCAATTGGCCTGGATTCGACCAAACCAAGGTGACCAAGTTCCTGCTCTGGCCCGGTGAGGAGCCAAACTTCCAAGGTGGTGGAGACAGCCATTCATGGCCGGCTAACTGCCAACAGGCAGCAGAAGCGGAATACGCCGCCAACCCTAACCCTGCTGGGCGTTAAGTCGTCGGTCGACAATTTCTGAGGACATAGTGGAGTCTTCGACCCCTCGTTAGGAGTCCACCTAGAAATGTCTTCCCCTTCGGGGACAATTCGGCAGTGGGTATTACCTCCTTCCCCACTGCATATATCTTTTAAACTCATCTGAAGAGCGGGCAGATGAGGCAAGATACGCAGCCAGCGTATTGAGACGGGTAGCTCCGTTATCAGCTCCCCCTTCCGGGGGTTTCTCAAGTCCAGCCATTTGGCGAGACACAGCCTGGGAAGGCACAACAAGCGCTTAGGCGTAGTGTTTGGATCGTTGATTCAATCTTGCTTCACCAATTGCGGTGATAACAAGACTGATCAATTTGATCTTTACGCTTCTGCATACCTTCCCTTTTGAGTTCATAAGTAAACTTGCGGATTCAAAAGGGAATTTAAAATTTAAAATTTTCAATGAAAATTCAAAATTCAAAATTCAAAATTACAGAAACCAAACCTTTGGTTTCTGTTATCATGCCTGTTTTCAATGCAGGAAGTTTCTTGACTGATGCAATCGAAAGTATACTTCATCAAACTTACAAAAACATTGAATTTATTATTGTCGACGACTGCTCAACGGATGAATCGTGGAAAATAATCAAGAGTTACCAAAAAAAATATCCGTCTATAATAAAAACAATCAGGCTTAAAAAGAATTTAAATAAGGGCGGCGATTCTTGTGCCAATATTGCCTTAAAATATGCCCGGGGAAAATATATCGCTCGTATGGATGCCGACGATATTTCAGGAATTGACCGCCTCGAAAAGCAGGTTGAATTCCTGGAAAAAAATCCTGATATCTTTATGGTAGGGTCTAATGCTCATGTAATAAATACGAGAGGAATTATTATCGGCGAGAAACTTGAGCCTCTGACCAACAACGACATTTACAAATCGTATGCAAGATTTCACCCGATTATTCATCCGAGTATCATGTTAAGACGTTTAATTTCGGCTAAAAGATTTTATTATCAAATTAAATATAGTGCCAACAATGACTATCATACTTTCTTCAAACTCATCTGTACGGGTTTCAAATTTGCAAATCTTGAGGAAAAACTTGTCTATTATAGGATTCATAGTACGAATGATACATTTGTGAATATAAAAAATAAATTCATGAATACTTTAAAGATAAGGCTTAGGATGTTCATGCATTATAACTACAAACCTACACCCAAAGATGTACTGATAAGTTTTATTCAATCTGTACTGCTTTTTGCCTTGCCTGAGCGCGTCACGAAAGATTTATATTTGATCTCAAAAGGCATCATAAAAATAAAAGATCTAATACTTCCTTTGCAAAGATTTATTCCCTTTTCTGTTAATTAATCATGATTTACATAGCCGCCCTTATACTTTTGGAGATCATTTTATTTATTACAAATTATTCGCCCGGGCGCTATCTGATTGGCTGGGACAATATAATGCCTGAATTCAATCTTGGACTTAATCTTGAGCGGTCACTCTTCGGTGTCTGGCAAGATTACAGAGGCTTAGGGGTACTTGATGGAATGGCTCAGGCTGCAAATCTTTTCCATACTATTTATATTTTTTTGCTGTCTCTTATTCTGCCACAAGATCTCTTGCGCTTTACTTTTATCATGCTTACTCATCTTGTCGGAGGTATAGGCTTCTTCATATTTTCAAGCTATATTTTCAAAAACGAGATTGAGAAGACCAAAAATAAAATCTTCTGTTTTGTGGGAGCCTTATTTTATATGTTAAACCTCGGAGTTATTCAAATGTATTTTGCTCCTCTTGAAGTCTTTGCTTTTCATTTTGCAGCACTTCCCTGGCTTGCGCTTTTCATCACAAAAGCCCTAAGAAAACCAGCTCCCAAGAATTACTTGATACTTTTTCTTGCTTCCCTTCTTGCCAGCCCTCAAGGATTTGTCCCTACGGTATTTTTGGTATTCCTTATTCTTTTGGGAACAATTTCTCTTTTTCATATCATAAAAACCGGACAAATCAAAGTAGGGCTTATGGTAATTCTAACCGTACTTTTGGCAAATGCATTCTGGCTTCTTCCTTATACTTACAGCGCAGTTAAAACCCAATCAGAGATAAGAAACACGAGAATTAATCAGTTTTCCTCTGAGGAAATCTTCTACAGAAATAAAGCTCACGGAGATATAAAAAGCGTTCTGACGCTTAAAGGATTCATGTTAAACAGCATTGAGTACGATCAGGCATTCGGGGCAGATGTGCTTTTTATGCTTCGCTGGTATCAGAATTATAAATCACTTCCCTATCAGATTGGCTTTCTGTTAATTCTCGTCGTTACTCTAATTGGCATTATAATTACTTTTGTCAGAAAAAACTGGAACCTTCTTCCCTATGCAGTTTCGATGTTGATTACCTTTGTTTTTCTTGCGAATAATACTATTTTCTTTGCGCAGGTTAATGATCTCTTTCGAACATTTATCCCTGTTCTTGGAGAAGCGTTCAGATTCCCCTTCACCAAATTTATAATTCTTTTTGCCTTTTGCTTCTCCCTATTTCTTATTTTCGGGCTATATTCAATTCTTGCTTGGATTAACAAAAGAAGGGTAAGCTTTGTTCTCGGGATAATTTTTATCTTTATTATTTTCTATCTTTCTCTTCCAGCCTTTAGGGGTCACTTTATCAGCCCGCTTCTAAGACTCGAGGTTCCATCAAATTATAAAGAGGCTTTTTCCTACTTCAAAGACCAAAATGACAACGGAAGAGTTGCCGTATTTCCCATGTATTCGTTCTGGAACTGGCAGTATAGAGATTGGGGCAACAGAGGATCAGGTTTTTTCTGGTATGGTATCCCCCAGCCTCTTATGGAGCGTGCATTTGATCCATGGAGTACTTATAATGAACAGTTCTATAATGAAATGGCAAATGCCGTCGATACGAGAGACCAAAACTTATTTAAAGATGCCCTTCTTAAATATAACGTCAAGTATATTCTTCTTGACACTTCTGTTTTAAATTCACTGACTCGTTACGCAATAAATTATAACAGCCTTAGGGAATTCATCGAGAAAAGTGAACTTCTGGTGAAGAAAAATATATTTGGTAAGCTTATAATTTATGAATTCAACGGAAATACGTCACCGATATTTTCAATCGATAAAGCCGAGAAAATATATGCCTCTTCAAAATTTCAAAAAGAAGATGTTATTTACAACAATTTGGGGAATTATATTGTCGATGAAAACTCTGCGAAGATTTCATACCTAATGCCATCTCTCTTCTCAGGTAAACTGCAGGAAAATTTAGAATTCGATATAAAGGAAGATAAAGATGCAATTACATTTATTTCTAAAAAGCCTTATTCTAAAACCTTGGGGAAAAATTCAGTTCTTGAGATTCCTTCTCTTTATTCAAATGAATTTTTTATTCCAGTTGAAGTTAAAGCTTCAGGAGCAAAAATTAGCATAAATCTAATCTACCCAACTATTTATATAAACGGGGGGGAAATAGAAATTGTTGAAAACCCAACTGTTATTGAAACCAGTCTTGGCAGTATATCTCATATAACCTTTGAGGATATAAATTATTCTGTTCCATTTAGGAACGGCATTGTCAAGTCATATCTTTTAAACAATTATCCAAATACCATAAGGGTCGGTGACGGAACACGGGGAGAGTCTTTCATGATCGATACAAGAAATATCAATATTTATACATTTTTAATGCCTATAAAAGAAGAGAGAATTGATAATTTAAGAATTGTAGTAAAAAAAATTAAGGGCCCATTTGGTTTTGATAATATAATCTCTGAAAATTATGACCTTAGAAGAAATGTTGGCGGATTTGAATTATACCCTGATAAAGTGTTTTCAAAAATGGTTCGGGGAAAAGACAAAGTAACTTTTGAAGCAGCGGGAAATTCATCCGCTGAAATGGCATTTTCAAGAGATAATCTTTTTCATCAGGCATCGTACATTCTGATTGTTGACAGTAAGCACGAATCCGGTCTTCCTGTAAGTTTTTATATGGACAACACTTTCGAAAAACGGCCTGAGCTTGAAACAAAACTTTCAACAAAAAAAGGAAAAAATGTATTTATTGTTCCTAAAACTGAAGAGGTATTTAGCGGATACGGATTTCATTTTGTAGTCAAATCGGTTGGGGTTGAAAAGGCAAAGGCAGAGATATCCAAAGTCGCTTTATATCCTTTCCCTGAAAAAACAATCAGAAATATGAAGATTTTTATAAATCCGGATACTCCGACAATTGCAAAAAATACCGAAACAGTTCCGCTTGATTACAAAAAATTAAATCCTTCTCTCTACAGATTTAATCCCCCAGATAAAGGATCCTATTTGGTACTATCCCAGGCTTACGATGAAGGTTGGAAAGCATACGAAGTAGAACTCAAAACTCAAAACTCAAAGGTCAAAAGTCTGTTGACAGCCACTTTTCCTTTCTTCTTTGGCAAAGAAATTAAAGATCATGTTAAAGTCAACAACTGGCAGAATGGTTGGAAAATCGGTCAATCGTCAATTATCATCCTTTATCTTCCTCAATATCTAGAATATCTAGGCATATCTTTGAGCATATTAACTTTTATTTTTCTTCTCTTTAGGTTGACACAAAATATTAATTTTGGTAAACTCAATTTATCTAAAACTTCTGCCTTCATGAATCAATAAAATTGCCCCAAGCACTTAAATCCATGACAAAAAATAAGCCATTAGTTTCTATTATCTTGCCCATTCATAATTCAGGAGAGTTTCTTTCGGACTGTTTATCAAGTCTTTTGAGACAAACTCACAAAAATATTGAAATTATAGCTATTGATGATAATTCTTATGATAGTTCATACAAAATTCTACGTACTTTTGCACGAAAAGATAAAAGAATCCGTGGGCTTCGCAATATCAAACGATATGGTCCCTCGATCACATTAAATAGACTCCTAAGACGCACAAAAGGAAGCTTTGTTGCTTTTATGGACGCAGAAGATGTAAGTCTTAAGGATAGAATTAAAAAACAAGTAAATTTTCTTGAAAAAAATATCGATGTAGTCGCGGTAGGAACGCAATGCGTTTTTATTGAGGGTAGAAATAAGAGAATAGGCAAAAGCAATTTCCCAAGACACAATCAAGATATATATCAGTCTCCTCTTCATGGAGTATCCATGCAATTTGAAACCATCATGATCAACAGAAATCTCCTGCCCAAAGATGTTCTTAAATTCAATACCAAGTCCAAAACTTTCATCTATAGCGATGTATTTCTTAAGGTTCTTCCATACGGCAAGGTGGTAAACTTGGATGACTATCTCCATTATCACAGAAATCATCCAGGAACATATTTCAGCGATCTTAGGAAAAATCCTGTTTCATTTATCAAACTTTTTCTTAAATCTAAGGCTTTCTATAGCTACAGTTCCCCATTCCGTTCATTTTTTGCTCCTTTTATAAGAACTCTCTAAGCATAAAGTTTCCAACAAGTTATCCACATTTTTCCATGGAAAATACAAAGGGCTGTAAAATCAATCTAATCTATCTATATTTTACTATGAGACTAGAAATATTTGGTCTTATTTTAGGCTATAGGATTGACAGGACTTGACAAGGTGTGATAAAATACTTTTAGATATGAGCCTTAATTTTTTAAAATTAAAAAGGAGAACTGTAAATAAGCAGGTAATGGATTACAAACAGGAATTGCTCGTAAAACAGGGCAGGGAGCAGTTTAAGGCTCTTCTTAAAAGAGGGCTTTCAGTACCAATTGCACTTTTGTAAGTATAGCGAAAAAAGAGCATCGCTTTCGTTACACACAATGATAATTTCAGGTACGATAAGCAATGCTCTTGCGAAAAACGGCAACTAGTTCCTAGGCAGGAAATAAAACTATTTGCCTTATTAAGTTATTATCAAAAATAAAAAAAATTGTCAAGGAAAATTGATGAAGCTAAAAATTAGAGTTTTTCTTGATATAGTTTGATATTTTAAGAAAAAAAATTCGTATATTTACAAATTTTAGACGAGGTAGGAGTCTTGGGCAGGGATTCCTACCTCTTCTAAAATTAAATTTTCTTCGCAAATAAGATTCTTCCAGCGGTCGTCTGAATAACTCTTGCTACCAGAACGTCTATCGCCTTCCCTAACTCAGAACTTGCATTTTCAACTACAATCATTGTTCCATCATCCAAATAACCCACTCCTTGTGTTGATTCTTTTCCCGTATGCAAAATTTTGATGTGAAGGGCTTCTCCTGGGACCGCACGAACTTTAAGCGAGGAAGCTAAAGTATTCATATTGATAGCAGAGATTCCGCTGATATTTGCTTTTTTCTCCAAATTGTAATCACAGGTGATTATTTTCCCCTTATTGACGCGGGCTGCATGAATAAGTCTTTCATCAACCTCTTTGAGATTTCTTTCTTTAAGTTCACTCTTTTCATCCGGCATAATGACAAATTTTATTTTTTTTGCCTTCTTGGCTTTGTCCAAAAGTTCGAGCCCCTTTCTTCCCCTTTCCCTTCTTACCGTATCTTGGGAATCAGCAATATGCTTAAGCTCAAGAAGTATGCTTTCAAGAATTACGAATGTTCCATAAAAAAGACCAAGACTTATCACATCAAATATTCTTCCGTCTATTATTGCCGAAGTGTCGAGAAACATTGCGTTTTCGATCTTTTTGGTCTTTTTTCTCTTCTTTGTGCGTCTAAATGGAGTGAGTCGTCTTACTACTGTTTTTGCCACCTCATCTGCAATAAGACCAACAACCTTCGGGGAAAAAGGAGATAGATGTCTTTCTATATCTTTTTCTTTCTTTTTAACAATCTTTTTCTTTGCCATATTTTATTTGCTTATAAAATTTAGTACATTCAAAAGTGATTTTTCGCTGCTACTGAAGATATTTTTGAATCCGAGTTTTTTTGCCTCTTTTACCCTCTTTTCAAGAAATGGAACAGTTCGAAGCTCGCCCAATAAACCTACTTCTGCAATTCCCACTGTTTTGGGAAGCGGAATATTCTTGAAGCTTGAAAATATTGCAAGACAAATTCCAAGATCTGCTGCTCTGTCTGCCAATTTTAGTCCTCCTGCCACATTTACAAAAACATCCATGGTATCCAAAGGAAGCCGGCAATGTTTCTGAAGAACCGCCAAAAGAAGTTCGAGTCTCTTGTAGTCAATCCCAGACGTTACTCTTCTTGGCATCGGAAGTTTTGAGAACACCACCAGGGCCTGTATTTCAACCAAGAAAGGCCTTGATCCCTCAAGAGTGGCTACCAATACTGACCCGGGTGAGTTTTCATCTTTTTTGCCCAAGAAATATTGCTCGGGATTTCTTACTTCTGCCAACCCTTTCTCCTCCATTGCAAAGATTCCAACTTCATCTACCGGACCGAATCTATTTTTAAGACTCCTTAAAATTCTGGTTGAAGTAAATTTCTCCCCTTCAAGAAACAAAACAGTATCAACCATATGAGACAAGACCATGGGTCCTGCCACCATTCCCTCTTTAGTCACATGACCAACGATAATAATTGGAATATTCAGATTTTTGGCTATTTTGATAAACTGAGAAGCGGCATACCTTACCTGTCCTACGCTTCCTGAAAGACCGGAGAGATTCTCAGATTCCATCGTCTGTATTGAATCGACAATTATCAAAGCTGGTTCAAGTTGCTGCACAATTGAAGAAATGGAATCCGTATTAGTTTCTGAAACGAGAAAAAAATCAGCCTGATTCGTTTCTTTTGTAATTCTTTTTGCTCGAAGTTTTATTTGCCCCTCTGATTCTTCACCGGATATATATAAAATTTTACTTTTCTTGGCTAAATTTAAACTCACCTGAAGAAGAAGTGTTGATTTTCCAATCCCAGGATCTCCGGCCAAAAGAATCACGCTGCCCTTAACTATTCCTCCGCCCAATACACCGTCCATTTCAGAAAATCCAGTCAGAAGTCTTTGTTTTTCTTCGAGTTTAATTTCTGAAAGTTTTTTAACAGATGCGCTTTCTTTTCTGCCTGATATTTTTAAAGCTTTGCTTTCAATTTTTATTTCCCGAAGACTGTTCCATTCTCCGCACTCAGGACATTTCCCTAAAAATTTGGGCGACTCATATCCGCATTCCTGACAGACAAATGAGGTCGATAATTTCATAAATATTAAATTGTTATCTGTATCCGATTGGCTTTTCTTTTAAAGCAGGTACGAGAATAATTCGACGCTTTCCTTCATCTATTAATGACACCACAGCATCAATTTCTTCTCCTTCTCTGTAGCTTACATTGGGTGGAATTTTGTCTTTTCTGATTATTCCCTTAATATCATCTCCGAGATCCAAAACTAATCCAGTTGCTGAAATTTTTTCGATTCTAGCTTTAATTTTTTTGTCAACCGAAAAGCCGCTTACCTGTTTTTTGAATGGATCCTCTTCAAGTACCTTTATGGAAAGATTTATTCTCCTTGCCTCTTTGTCTATTCCCGTTATCGAAGCTTCAATTGAGTCTCCACTTTTATACATAGACTCAAGGTCTGAGATTTTGTTCCACGACACATCAGATATATGGACAAATCCATCGATTTGATTTTCGTCTACCGGCACCAAAATAAATAATCCAAATTGAGAAACATTGGTAACCATCCCTTCGATTTTTTGCCCACGTTTCAAATTCCTGATTGTTCTATCAAAATCTTTTGATTCAATTGCATGGCTTTGGGAAAAAATAATTTTGTGACTAGTGCGGTCGGTTTCGAGTATTATCGCCTTCAAATTTTGGCCAATTAAATTCCTAGAATCTTCTCCTGCCTCAGGAATTTGCGATGCAAAAGAGACTTGGGAATTAGGAAGAAAACCAGATATGCCGTCACTTGTTGAAACCAAAAAACCTCCCCTTACTACATCGTTAACCGTAATCTCCAAAACTTCTTTTTTTTCTTTATACTCAATTATTTTTTTCCAAAGCTTATCATCCAAAAATCTGCGAAGAGAAACAACCGGAAAACCCATCTCTGATTCCGGATTTAAAATTTGAACTGTTACCCTGTCTCCAACAGAAAGAGATGATAAAAGCGCATTTAAAATCTTTTTATCCTTTTCAAGAACAACTGCTTCTGCCTTGGTATTTATGTCCACCAGAATTTCAGATGGAGTAAGCTTAGTAATTACACCAGGAATAATTGCGCCTTTAGCTACAGAAACAAACGAAGTTTTTTGAGCTGCCAAGAGCTCTGCCATTGTTATTGACCTCTTCGAGTCTGAGCCTGAGGGCTCTTCCCTCAGATTCGAATGACCTGTGTTTACCGAACGGGTCCGAGGTTTACTTGATGATGTTTGAGATTTTTGATTTTTGACTGCCACTCATTTATTCCCCCTTAATTCAAGATAAGACCATTCTATCACAAAATAAAAACCAGAACAATTAGAATTTAAGTACTTTTAGGGGAATTTATGAATGTTCATTTAATTTATTCATTAAATATAGTATTGACCTATTTATAAAAGATTTAGTCAATACAAATATACATTTCTGCGCTAGATTAAATGATATAATTAAGTAAATTTATGGGAAAAACGCATATTCCTATTTTTGCAATTTCAATATCGTTTATTTTAATAGTTTTTATTATCTATATTCTGTCAAATAATTATATTGATAACCTGGTAAAAATTATTGAAAACAATCCTTTTATTGGACCTGTCCTTCTTATAGTTTGGAGAGTAATAGGAATTATAGTTCCTGCTGTTCCGGCAGGGGTTGTTTCTTTTGCTGTAGTTCCCGTATTTGGCTGGCTCAAAACCTATCTTTATACACTAACTGGAATTTTGATTGGCACTTCAATCAGTTTTTGGCTGGCCAGAAGATTCAAAGAACCATTAGTTGCCAAGTTCGTTCCTCTTAAAAAATTACACAAACTTGAAGGCGAGCTTTCAGAACGAAAAAGATTTGCAGCAATTCTTGCCATAAGGCTTTTTACAGTACCCGTAATGGATTTTTCAAGCTATGCAGCCGGGTTGACAAGAATAAGTTTTCCCAAATTTTTTCTCGCAACTCTTCTTGCCTCTCTTCCTGATATTGCTATCTTTTATTTTGGCGAACAGCTTTTCAGGACAGTCTTTGGTAAATCTGTGATCATTGCAGTAGGAGCTTTATTTTTCCTCGGAACCGGGTATTTTATTATCAAGAGGTTTGTTATCGACAAAAATAAGTAATCTTCCTTGACTTTCCCTACAATAAAGCCTATAATATTTGGACATGAGTAAAGAAATACTTACCTCGGCGCTCCAAGATGTCGCGGACTATAAAGCTATTTCCTATGATGAGAGAAGTAGAGAAAGACAAACAGAGTTCTTGCCTCTTTGTATAAAAATCTTCGAAATAAAAGGAATAACGACTGCTGTAGCTGAAGATGGAAAACAGGTGTTAAAAACCAACCCTGTTAAAATAAAAACAAATAACGGGAACTTAAGTGTTTGGATGCAATGGTCTTATTCTCCAGACGCGCATACTGTCGAATATTCCGGACAAGAATACGAATTTGGCCCATACGCTCCTGAATTAAGTTTAAAAATTGGCACATGGGGCGAACCATTAGACTATTTCAGCAGTACTGAATCTCATATTCATAATGCGAACGAAGAATCGGCAAATAATGAAGAGTTTCGAGAGTACATGGAAATTTTGAATTCTCTTCATGATTATTATTCCGCAGAATCAAGAAAACCTAGAGGATCAAAACAAGCAAATTCAAATCAGGAAAGGCTTGCCCAAGCCCTACGCAATGCAATTATTCGAGCGGACAAACATTATCTGGAAGAACTATACAAAGAACAAGACAGACTTGAAGAACAGTTCAGGAAAATTTTTGAAATCGAAGATGCCAAAAAAGGTACGGAAGTCAAAAATGAATATGCGTATGATGAATCCAGTCGCGTACCCCTCACATTAAAAGGAAAAAAAATAATTGTATGGGCAACAAGATACTCCGCTGGAGGAAGTCTTGGACCATTGTATTCATTAAAGCTTGAGATTGAAGGCGAAACGATAGATTATTTAGAAGAAGATTATTCAATCTTAAACTCCGATGGTAACGTTGCCAATCTTGCCGAAATGATCCAATATAATAAAATACTAAAAGCACTTATGGACCACTACAGGGAGACATCTTAGCGCAATTATTTCAGGATTCTTGAGGCGAGTTTTAGTTCGTCGGTTACGATATCTGTAATTCCTGCATTTTTGAAATATTGTAAACCTTTCTTATCGTTTATTACCCCTGCTATAACTTTGAATCCGTTTTCTTCATAACGCCGTCTTAATTTTTTCAAAATTCCCGGTCTTATTAAATTTTGAAATAGGAACCTGCTTCCCCGCCACTGCTCTATCCATCCTAAAAAAAGGCCGTAGCTCCTGGATGGAATTTTTATAAAAGAAAGAATTGGAACGTTCACGAATGGAATAACTCTGAGTTTTGGATATTTATTCTGAAGTTTTAAGGCTGATTTAATCATAATTGAAAAACCAATCAAGTGGACTTTGTCCCAAAGATTTTCTTTTTGGATTTCTTCTGTGATTTTTTCGGCCAAAATTGGAGAAGAATTCTTAAGCTCAATAAAAAAAGAGGCTTTTGTTTTCTTTGCAAATGTCAAAAATTCTCGAAGGGTAAGCAAATTTTTTTCGTTTTTTGAAACTTTATCGTGGGTAATTACAACTTGATTATTAAAGGCTACTCTTGCATCGCATTCGATTCCTCCAGCTCCCATCTTCAGAGCCTTTTCAAAAGCCGCAATCGAATTCTCCTTCTCCCCAGTCCCTTTTCCTCTATGCGAAATGACCATGAATGAATAGTAACAATCTTATTTGAATAAAGCAATAAAGTTGAATTTGGGGTTTTGAAGAAAAAAATCCCCTGGCAATGACCCATTGTCCCATCAAAAAGATAGTATCGTGGGCGCTGATGCGTTTCACTTCTCTGTTCGGAATGGGAAAAGGTGTTGCCACATCGCTCCAATCACCAAGGAATTTCTTTCTTCAAAAGTTAAAGTACTCGACCCTCCTCATCTTAGCATTCGGCTTTCCAGAATTATTCATTCACGCCTCATACTGCGATTCATGGCGGGTTTCGCTCGTCAATCGACTCGCTCAAAAGTGAAGAGAAAATGCTTTGCCCCTCAACAATCGCTCCATAAGTCGCAGTTCAAATGAACTAAGACGAATGGTAAGATGTGTAGGGTTTAATCTACTCTCGACCATTAGTACGGGTAGGCTCAATACCTTACGGCACTTCCACCGCCCGCCTATCAACCTTGTAGTCTACAAGGGGTCTAATCCCACCCGAGGGCGGGAAAAACGAGATCTTATCTTGGAGGCTGCTTCCCACTTAGATGCTTTCAGCGGTTATCAGTTGGGAATATAGCTACCCAGCGCTGCCCTTATAAGGAACAACTGGCACACCAGGGATTCCCCCATTCCAGTCCTCTCGTACTAGGAACGGATCTCCTCAAATCTCAAACGGTTGTCCTGGATAGAGTCCGAACTGTCTCACGACGTTCTTAACCCAGCTCGCGTACCCTTTTAACGGGCGAACAGCCCGACCCTTGGGACCTTCTTCAGCCCCAGGATAGGATGAGCCGACATCGAGGTGCCAAACCGCATCGTCGCTGTGGACGCTTGGATGCGATCAGCCTGTTATCCCCGGGGTAGCTTTTATCCGTTAAGCTCCGAGCGTACCACTACGCTACGGAGGATCACTAAGACCTGCTTTCGCATCTGCTCGACTTGTAGGTCTCGCAGTCAAGCTGGCTTATGCCTTTACACTATCTCCGCCATTTCTTTCGGCGGATAGCCAACCTTTGTGCAACTCCGTTGCTCTTTAGGAGTCAACCTCCCCAGTTAAACTGCCCACCAGACACTGTCCCTCTGCCGGATTTTTATGCGGCAAAGAGGTGATGATTACTCAATTCAAAGAGAGGTATTTCACTTATGCCCCCTCTTTCTAGGTTCGAACCAAAGATTATTAGTCTAGACTCAAACACAGAAAGAGGGGGCTAAGGACAACTAGGCCGCGTCTTCACGGCCATCTCAATTTCGCCGGGTAGATGATCAAGACAGTTGCTCAGTCGTTCTGCCTTTCGTGCGGGTCGGAACTCGCCCGACAAGGAACTTCGCTACCATAGAACAGTTATAGTTACTGCTGCCGTTTACTGGAGCTTATATCAAAAACTGATTCTTGCGAACTTCATTCTCGATATTTGACTTGCCAGCACTGGGCAGGCGTCAGCCCCTATACTTTACCTTTCGGTTTTGCAGAGGCCTGTGTTTTAGATAAACAGTCGCTAAGCAATCTTTTGTTGTAGCCCGGATTAACCGGGCAGGGCATCTCCCAAAGGTTACGCCCAGCTTTTTTGCCGAGTTCCTTGACCATCCTTCTCCCGATCGCCTTAGTCTTCTCGACCAACCCACCTGTGTCGGTTTGCGGTACGGCATAGAAAAACACTCCTCACGAATCATTTCTTGCAAACTGAAAAAGAAAATCTTAAATTCTAGAATCTAGAATCTTCACCATCGCCACTCAGTTAAAACGTTTAGACGGATTTACCAATCAAAACTGCTTTATGGCTTAGACCCCGCCGAGGCAGGGCATCTTTTTTCCAGTCCGGTCGATCCTTGAGTAATAACGCATTTCCCCATGTAGTCGAATTTCAACGACTTGTCCATCGGGCTACCCCGCAATTATTCACGGGACACCCTTAGGGCCGACTAACCCTCCGCTGACTTACATTGCGGAGGAAACCTTGGGTATTCGGCGTGCCGACTTCTCATCGGCATTTCGCTACTCATACCGGCATTCTCACTTCTGTCCGTTCCACCATGCCTTACAGCACAGCTTCGCTACAAACAGAACGCTCCCCTACCACCCCCGCCAAAGGCGGGGATCTCTATCTTCGGTAAAAGACTTAATCCTCGATAAATTTTCGGCGCCAAGTACCATCCTCCAGTGAGCTGTTACGCTATCTTTAAAGGATGGCTGCTTCTAAGCCAACCTCCTGGTTGTCTATGGAACTTGACTTCCTTCAAAACTTAGTCTTTATTTAGAGACCTTAGATGAGAGTCTGGGCTGTTTCCCTTTCGACTGATCAGCTTAGCCCGAACAGTCTGACTAGGATATCAACAATTTCTGGTATTCGGAGTTTGATTGGACTCGACAGGTTGCCCCGCCGAAGGCCATTCAGTGCTCTACCCCCAGGTTGATGTAATATCCCGCTATACCTAGATATATTTCGGGGAGAACCAGCTATCTCCGGGTTCGTTAGGCATATTGCCCCTAACCTCAGGTCATCCCAACCTATTGCTACAGATACGGGTTCGGGCCTCCCCCCAACTTTCGATGGGGTTCACCCTGCCCAAGGTTAGCTCACCCGGTTTCGGGTCTACTGACTGCAACTAATCGGCCAATTAGGCCATGCTTTCACTACGTCTTCCCAAGTCTTACTTGGTTAAACTATGCTGCAATCAATAACTCACCGGTTCATTCTTCAATAGGCACGAGATCACTCGCCCTCTGGGCGAGGATAAATTAACCTAATTGAACTAATTACTAATTGATCTAAACTTTTGGATTTTTCAAAATTGGAATTTGTTTAGAAATTAGAAATTAGAAATTAGAAATTTAGCCTTGTCCAAAGGACAAGCTTTCTCTGCTTGTTAGCCGACAATTTCAGATCTATTTCATTCCCCTTCCGGGGTGCTTTTCACCTTTCCCTCACGGTACTAGTTCACTATCGGTAGACTTTGGTATTTAGTCTTGGAACGTGGACGTCCCAGATTCCCACAGGGTTTCACCGTACCCCATGGTACTTAGGTACAAACTATCGGTATCTTTTGTTTCGCATACGAGCCTTTCACTCTCTTTGGAGAACCATTCCGGGTTCTTCTGCTACAAAAAATACATCGAATATTGTCTGCCCTGCAACCCTCCGGATTGCTCCGAAGTTTAGACTATTCCCATTTCGCTCGCCGCTACTTAGGGAATCTCATTTGATTTATTTTCCTGGTGTTACTTAGATGTTTCAGTTCACACCGTGCCCAGCCAAACACTAATATACAGCCTTACGGCTATAACTTCATATTTGGCTCCCCGCCAAAGGCGGGGGGGGTTCCCCCATTCGGAAACCGCCGGATCGAAGGTTTATGACACCTCCCCGACGAGTATCGCCGTCATATACGTCCTTCCTCGGCCAAAGCCTCCAAGGCATCCATTATCGGCATTATGAGTAGATTTACCCCGCCAAAGGCGGGGTTTAAAACATTTTTACCCCGTTCAAATCTCTGTCAACAGAGTGACCCCAGATTAAACGGGGATTCTCTTCACTTTTCAAAGAGCAATCCGTCGCCCAAAAGGGCTATGGATTGCGATGCATCCGCCAACAATCGCTCTTCAAGTCGTGAACGAATAGTTCTAAAAAACTTGAAGTAAGATGTGGTGGAAAAGAGCCTCGCCCAAAGGGCGAATTGCTCCGCACCGCCAAATTTTACTCATTTATTATCTGGTGTGTAGCGGCTCGCGATCTAATCGGAGCAGACGCTACGCACCAGATAACAATTGTGGACCTGATCCCACCAAGGCGGGATGATCTCTGTGGACCCGAGGGGAATCGAACCCCTTGCCTCCTCGTTGCAAACGAGGCGTTCAACCGGGTAAACTTCGGGCCCGACTACTCAAGATTCCACTTGATTCAAATTAAAGTACTTTGAAAAATTATACTAAGAGGGAAAAGTTAAGAAGACAGCAAAAACCCGTAATGGGTCAAAAGAAATATTTTGTTTGATGTCATATCTTTTCGTTTACCTCTTATCTCCCGCCGAGCGGGATGATAATTGTTCACGATCTTCATCTTAACACAGGAAAATTTAAGTGTCAATAGCTCAAATAGGTATGCTTGACAAATTCAAGATTTGATATATATTTATGGTTATGAAAGGAGGTAAGATTATGACTATTACATTTAAAATAAAAAATAGATCTAACGATGAATATGTAGGATCTTTGAAAGAGTTAGCTAAATTAGTTAATTATGAACTTGCTTTTAATCGAGATGAGAGACTATTCACGCTCTCTACCGATAAATATGAAATTACAGATGTAAAACTCCATTAAGGATGTGAAAATTATAGCAATATGCATATGTACAAAATCAGGACATGACCATGACGGTAAGATTTGTGGTAAAAAAATTGATGATAAAGAAATAGTATGTACTCGCTGCGGAGTAACTGCCGAAATAACAATTACCAAAGGTTGTATAGATGATATGGGATTAGGTGATTAAAATAGGCTTCGGGGCTAAATTATTCTCTGCATTTTTCTTAATAATCATCTCTTTTCTCTTCGTATCGATATTTGCTTCTAATACTCTAGCATCCCAGTCCATATCTTTTTAATATCTCACTCAGCGATACCTTTATCATGCAAACACCTCTCATACGTTTGATCCATGTATATTGCTTGTAATTGAGACTTTCTTAGATCAGTTTCATCTTGAAGGAAGGAATAATTAAAATATTGGCCAGCACGCTCACGCGCCAACTGCTGACAATTCTGTCTTGCTAATGTAGGTCTTATTTGAAACCAATAAAAGAATCCTATCAAGATTAGTATAAATATTCCAATTAGTTTTTGATTATCAATCATATTCTTTACCATAGTTTTCTTATACTCTTATTAAAAGATGAAGTCAACTTCGCTAAATTATTCCTGTCCTCTTAGCCAGTGGTCGGCTTGAAGTCTTGTCATAGCTGGGGAATTATGACAAATTGGGAGTTTTAAGTCAATTATTCACCAGATTTGGCGACAAGCTCCTCATACTCGGCTTTTCCCATGACCGGTGCTTCATGAGAAAGTGCGTCGCCGATCTTTTTTGTCAAAATACTTACAGTGCTGAAAGTTAATCGTTCTGTTTCTTGTCTAATACTTACTCCCGAACTCTTCATTCGTCCAATAAAAACTGGACTTACATCAAGCTTAAATCTATGCTTACCTCGAATTATTTCATGACTATATCCGATTGATTCAGGAAGACCATCACTTGAAGCCCCATCTATCGAAACATAATCAGCTTGGATAAATCTTAATAATCTTCTAACAGATGCCCTTCTTGGATCACTTGAATTGGTTTGCTGAGCAAAGGCAGAAAGAAAAAATGTCAGAAAATTAACTGCCTCTGCAAGCTCTGCTGTTTTATCTTTGCCAATCGGTTCCTTATCGTGGTATGACATTTGCGTAGGGTATTTTATAAAAGATGTAGTTTTATGTCAAACAGGCTTCATTTGTTTTCAGGTATTATTCCAAATGCTTCATTAGGATTCCATAGCCCCCTCCTGATCAATAGGTTGCTGATTGCCTGATCCTGCACATCCATTCTAAATCCTTCGCTAATCATTGCTCTGGCAATCCTTCCCGCATCAGAAATAGCTTGATTTAGTGAGCTTATCTTCCTCCATCCTGAAGAAGATCGGTATGCCAATATACTTGAGCAAAGTAGAATTGTCGCAGTATCAATTCCAGTAGTTCCGTGAATTACAAAAAACGGACCGCACTTTTCCGCCTCCTTAGTTGCCAAAAAAGCAACTCCTATCTTTTTCTCCTCAAGCAATTTTTTGACCTCTAACGTATCTTTATCTCCATTTAATTCTCTTATATGAAATGCAACGTCAATCTGCCCCTTTATCTCCTCCGTTGTCTGCATAATTTCTTCCGAAGAGGGAGGGCGGTGAAGTAATCTTGAAATTTTTTCTTTTAATCCCATGATGGGGATTTTAGGTAGTACGCTTCAAAAAGTCAATATTATCTATTCTTGGTCTCTCAGCCAGCGCTCGGCTTCAAGTGCCGCAGCGCATCCAAAACCTGCGGCAGTAACTGCCTGTCTGTAGTGACTGTCATGCACATCTCCTGCCACAAAAACACCCTCAATGTTGGTTCTGGTATGATCGTGGACTCTCACATAACCCTTTTTATCAAGCTCTATGCCTTTGAAGATCTTGGTGTTGGGAATATGACCGATTGCGACAAATACTCCGTCTATATCAATCTTAGAAGTTTCATTGGTTTTGTTATTCAAAAGCTCGACTCCCGTCACATGATCATCTCCCAAAATTTTTTTAACCTCGGTATTGAAAATAAATTTAATCTTTGGATTTTTCCTGGCCTTATCCTGCATGATTTGACTTGCCCGTAAAGCCTCACTTCTATGAACTACAGTTACCGATTCAGCAAAATTGGCAAGGACAATTGCCTCTTCCATGGCGCTGTCTCCTCCTCCAATCACTATAGTTTTCTTATTTTTAAAGAAGAATGCATCGCACGGTGCGCAAGACGACACGCCTCTTCCGATTTTTTCTTTTTCACCGGGAACATCGAGCCATCTGGTGTCAGCCCCCGTTGCAATTATTACTGACTTACCTTCAAATGTTTTTCCGGCTGCAGTTATTCGGAATGGGAGTTTTGTAAAATCTGATTCTTCGAAATTTTCATCAATAAATTCTGCTCCAAATCTTTCTGCCTGCTTTCGCATCGCAAGCATTAGATCAGGACCTTGAATTCCCTCTGGAAATCCGGGATAGTTCTCGACCAAAGTTGTCAGCATAAGCTGACCACCCCATTTACCACCGGCGACAACTAGGGTTTTAAGACTCGCGCGGGTTGTATAGATTGCAGAGGTCAGCCCTGCAGGCCCACTACCGATTATTATCACGTCATACATATTAAGAAATCCTAAATCCGAATATCTAAATCCTAAATAAATTCCAATTTTCAAAATGCTAAGCCCTAAACTGCTTTGAATTTAAGATTTGGGATTTGATATTTGTTTAGAAATTAAAAATTAGGACTTAGGATTTGTGCCGTTATGCGCTCAGGGCTTCGTCAATTGCTTTTTTGAAGTTTTCTTTTCCCTGAGCGCCAATTACTGTTTTAATCGGGTGGCCGTTTTTAAAAATAATCAAACTCGGAATGCTCATTACCCCATACTTTGATGCATTCTCAGGATTCTCGTCAACATTTAATTTCCCTACCTTTAATTTGCCTTCATATTCTTTTGCCAGCTCTTCAACAATTGGAGAAACAATTCTACATGGAGCACACCAGGGAGCCCAAAAATCTACAAGAACGGGTAAATTATTCTTAAGTACGTCTTGTTCAAAATTCTGATCTGTAAAAGTTGTATCCGCCATATTCACCTCCTTTAAAATATCAAAGTCTTACTGACTCTGTCAATTAGATTATTTTGCAAAGTCTTATATTATTAAGCTTTTTCAGCATATAAAAACCTGAGAACAGCAAAAATATTATTGATAAGATATATAATGTATAATTGCTAAATGGCAACGTGGTAAATACTGATCCGATACCCAAAACGGATAAAAGTGAAAACCCGCAACTTGCACAACCGCTTGAGACAAAGCCTAAAAGTGTACCTCCCCCTGCCATAAATTTAACTTCTCCGTTCTCTTTAATAACATCTAGGCTTCGAATTATCAATGCCATATTAACTCCGCTCAATAGAGACGTAATAATAAGAAGTAAGAAATCAAATCCCGATAATGCCGTTCCTAGCCCTCTGAGCAGTTCAAATAATATTCTTATTTTATAAAAGAGGGAATAATCTCCAATTATTATTCCAAAAACCAATCTGTAATTAATAGTATAAGCAACAAGGGCTGAATAGAGTAAAGCAATTACAAAAATGATAAAAGCATATCTTAGGTTTAGTATTTCTCTTTTAAAAGTCATAACAATATCTGGGATCATAACGCGATTGTCTTTATTATATTTTTAATAGATTTTGCCTCCTTCGTATCAGAAAAACTGTAGCAGATTATCTGGCCCATTCTTTTTGTTTTCACAACCCCCATCTGTTTAAGTCGTGCAAGTTGATGAGAGATTGCAGGCATTGAAATTCCGAGAATACTTACCAGATCTGAGGGGCAAACTTCTTTTTCCCGAGAAATAATGTAGAGTATTTTAAGACATGTAGGATCCCCCATGCACTTTATAAGTCCAGCCTTTATATTAAATTTAGAATTACTAGTAATATTTTTTTTAAGATTTGAAATTGTTCTATCGCTCAACATGTATTTTTATATTTTCGCAACTATTTAAGCTTGGCGACTTAATCTTTTTTTGTCAACTACCAAATCTTTGGAGATAATCTATTGAAGTTTTTCCAAGAGCTTTTCCAAATTTATGCTCGCCACTCCAACCACTCTATCTCCCCCGCCATAATAAATGAGAATCTCTCCATTCTTGACTACTGCACCACAGGGAAAAACAACATTTTTAACCTCCCCTTCTTTTTCATAAGTCATTTCAGGTTCAAGTATGGGATCCTCCAGTCTTTTTAAAATTTTTCTTGGATTATCAAGATCAAGAAGAACGGCTCCTACTTTATATATTATCCCAGGATCTGTTATTCCATGATAAATAAGGAGCCAGCCTCTTTCTGTTTCAATCGGCGGTGCTGCAATTCCAATTTTCTGGTTGTCCCATTTTCCGGGTCTTACTTTGAGCAAAATTTCTCCATCCAAGAATTTACCGTCTGAAAATTCCAGATTCTCAATAAAATCTATCCAGATATCATTGTTGATTCTATGAAAAAAAACATATTTCCCATCAATTTTTTTGGACAACATGCAAGCATCTTTATCATCCGTATTTGACGGAGAAATAATTTTGGTTTTGTCCCAATTCCAATGTTTCTCAAAAAAATCGTGAGTATCTATAGAAGTTAGGGCAACTCTGGGCGGATCATTACCATTATAAGCTGTATAGCACATATAGATTCTCCCATCTATTTTGGTAAGTCTTGGATCTTCGCATCCGGAATTTCCGCCTGCAACCATTTTCCTTTCAAAATTTTCCCGTGGTGTATAAATTGGGTGTGTTAATCTTTCATCAATTTTAAATCCGTCAGTACTTGAAGCATAGCCGATTACAGAGGTGTTATCTTGAGACATCGCTCTATATAAAAGGTGGATTTTGCCTTCTTCGTGAATTGCAGCCGGATTGAACGTAGATCTTGCTTCCCATGGGTGCTCAGGAATCGGAGAAATAATAGGGTTTCCCTCAAATCTTGTAAATTTTTCTGAATTAGGCTCGGTCTTCTCTATCTGAGGTGATGTAAGTTCATCGAGCAATTCACTGAGATTGCAAGTTGCTAGACAACAAGTGGTATCTGCAGCACCATAATAAACATAGAGCATTTCATCTTTCACCAGTGCTCCTGATGGAAAAACGACATTAGGAACGGTCCCGTATAATTCATAATCTCTGTCTGGGAGAAGAATCGGATCCTCTGTCCTTGAAATTATCTTGGTGGGATCATTTAAGTCCAAAAGTACAGTCTCAATACCAAAAATTCTTTGAGATGAGTAATAATTTCTAATATACGAATAAATAAGAAGCCAGCCTTTTTCTGTCTTTATAGGTGGGGCGCCAACTTCAATCTGATCATGAAAATTACGAAGAAGGGGAATAACATGAGAATCGTGGGATGAATACCATTCAAGCCAAAAATCTTTGGACCAAATATCTTCTTCTTTATCAAAAAAACTTATTGCAATCTTAGCTGGAGGGATATCAGTATTTATAGTCAAAATCGCTGCTAATTTTCCATTTACTTTCTCTGGAAAAAGCGCCATTGCCTTAGCATTGAAGGGCGTTACCGGATATTTTGCGCTGACTGTTTTAAGATCCGAAGTTATAGCAACTCCAATTTTAATCCCTAACGGAGAGAATGGATAAGTAGATAAAGCCGTGTAGAAAATATAGAATTTATCATTAATTTTAGTTATTCTCGGGTCCTCGCAGCCGAAAATTTCCCAGTCGTTCTGGGGTTTTATAAATTGCATTCTATTTTCAAAATGAATTCCATCAGGACTTTTGGCAAGCCCAATCGAGGAAATTTCCATATTCGCACCCCGATAGTAGGATTGGGGTTCTGAAACTGCCCGATAAACAATATAAAAATTGCCGTTATTTTCTACTACGCATCCGTTGAAAGCAGCCCTTTTTTCCCAATCGTTCGAAGAAGGTGAAATTATTGGGTTTTCATCGGCTCTCTGAAGTTTAATCATAGTCCCTCATGAGTCTTTTGAAGCCTACGGTCTGATCCATTTGGATATTACTTGAATGTTTAAGACCAGTAATAAAGTCGTTTAAATTTTTCTTAGCTGCGCAAACTACTTTATCAGCCCCGCCATAATAAACAACTAAATCATCTTTAAAAATCACGGACCCACATGGATAAGCAACTCCAGCTTTGAAACCTTCATTTTCATACCATTCTCTAGGCTCTAGAATTGGAGTGCTTGATCTGAAATTTACCTTGGTAGGATCATCAAGATCAAGAAGCATCGCTCCCATTTTATATTTTGAAGCATCGCGATCGTCAACAGCGTGGTAAATAAGAAGCCACCCTTCATCTGTCTTCAAGGGCGGCGCGCCTGCTCCAACTTTTCTTGAATCCCAGAAGTTTTTTCTCGGCCCGATATAATATTCCCCTTTAAGATAATCATTTTCAAAATTTAAATCATCTACCATATCTATCAAAATGTTCGGAAAAATGCGATGAAAAATTACGTATTTTCCTTTGATTTTCTCAGGCAATAAGCATGCATTTTTATCCACCACATCAGGCGCTGAAATAATCTTGGCTTTATCCCAATTCCAGCGCTTATTTTTAAAATCATCAACCGATATAGAAGTCAGAGCTACCCTCGGAGCATTACTGCCATTATGGGCAACATAAGTCATGTAAACGCGGTTATCAATTTTGGTCAATCTTGGATCTTCACATCCTCCGTACCCTCCGCCGCCTGACATATAGGCTGAAGGATAAGGAGAACTGAAAGCCGGTACTTCAAAATCTTCCCGCGGAATATAGGCCGGATCATCCAGTCTTTCGTCTATATTTATTCCGTCTGTACTTGCCGCATAACCTAAAACCGAAGTATCAGAACTTCCTACTGCCCGATAAATAAAGTGAACTTTGCCCTCGTCGTAAATTGCCGCAGGATTAAATGTGGCCTGGTTTTCCCAGAGATGCTCAAGCACGGGTTCAAGAATGGGATTCTTATCGACTTTTTCAAGAAGAGGAGCAGAGGAAAATGAAGAAACTGAACCGAAGGATAGAGCAAAAACTCCCTTGCCTGCGGCTCCAATATAAACTATCAACTTATCATCAAATTCTATGGCTCCAAGCGGGAAAAGTTCTCGATCATCTTCAAGTTCCCAAAGAGGCTGTTCTCTTCTTTTTAAGAGTTGGTTTGGGTTATTTTTGTCAAAAAGTGCTGCGCCAAGATAATAAACAAAGTTTTTCTCTTTCTTGCTCTTTGTGAAATAAATTACCAATATTCCGTCATCTTGCGCAAAAACTGAGACTAGATTAAGAGGCCCGCTGTCGAAATGTCCTTCTCTTTTCGAAAGTACTGTCTCTTTTATTTCCCAATTTTTAAGATCCTTAGAAAAAGCAATCTTTATATCATCCTCTCCAAAATACAAAACATAATCTTCATTATATTTATAATCGGGGACCAACATAGAAATCTCTTTTATATCCGGGAGATAATTTATCTTTTTCCAGGTTATTAAATCTTTAGATGTTGCAGAGGATAAAATTTTATTCCTGTTTTTTTCTATTTTGTAGGTCAGAAAAAAATCGCTGCCTGCTTGAGATATCCGAAAATCTCTACATTTTAGAGTAATTTCCCTTTCGCCCCTCTCATTGAGAATCTGAGGTTCTTTTGAGAAGCGTTTGAAAGAAAAACCATCTGTACTTGTGGCAATGCGGAATGCATTTTTATACCCAAAAAGATTATGAAAAAGGAATACCTTCTTGTCTTTGACCGTAACACCTAAATCATATACCGCTTTCTTAGGCAGTTTAGAACTGGGCATACTAAATTAATTGTAGACCCCTTTTGAAGCAAAAAGCAACTATTAATTTTGATTAATTCAATTAGACTGATTCTACGGATTAATGTCTAAATAAATCACAAATCCCATTTGTAATTCTTGTCTACCCCACCGATTTGTTTGATTATTAATCTAACAAACATAGTCTTATTCAAAAAAGGAGGAAAAATTAAAATTCCTTCTAAATGATGGCCGCCTTTCCCTCCACTCCAGCTTATTGGTTTATATTCGTTTCCTTTATCATCCTCGATCAAAGATATATCTTTTAGCGAATAATCCAAGTCTACCGAATGGGTACTTAAGGAAATATTAAATTCAACATTTTCCTTTGATGAAAGCCTTTTTGGAGTTACTTTAACCACAACCTCTCCCTGATTGTCTTCAATCGGTTCGAAGGATCTGGGTTGCTCTTGGATTGGAGTAATAATTTCGGTACTTGGGTTATTTTTGTTGTTTTGCTGGAGAATCAATCCTGCTCCAATTATAAAACCCAGTATCAAAATAATTAGTAAAATTAATTTTTTCATCCTTATTTATTAAATTTTTTAATATTTAAAATTTTGTTTGTAATATATAAAATTCCCAGTAGATTAAATATAAGACCTACCCAAAAAAACTGAATTTGATATTGAGATATAACTGTAAGAAAACCCGTAATACCAATAAATGGCAGAATATTTACAAGATAATGGGAACAGCAAGAAATCATAGCAACGGTTGACGTAGTTCCTGAGACTGTTAAGATCTTTCTTGAACCACTTTCCTTATTTATTAATTTTTTAAGATATGTATAAAGTCCTAATTGGGCTCCAAATCCAAAAGAAAGTGTAACAATAAAATACCAAAACTCTGAAAATTGACTTAAGCTAAATTCCCACCCAGATACAAAAGACGTAACTGAAAAGTAGACCAAAAGTAGAATAACTGATGCAGTTGATCCTTTTAAAACTGGTCCTAGTATAATTTTTAAGCTCGGCCTTTTCAGCATAAACAATTATTTCGCCAAGTTATTGTAGAGCGCTGCTCCAGCGTATGCTATGATCCAGACAAAAGCGCCAAAAGTAACTGCTCCAAATAAAAATGTGCCAATATCAAATGGTGTTACCGCTCTTGTTGAATCAAGGTTAAATGTATGAAACCAGCTTGTGCCGATATTAAAAAGAAGGTCTGGTGCCGCAAGAGACAATGCCCTGCAAGCTACATACGCACCTAATCCAACCGCTGTAAAAGCATTTGCAAATGCAATCGACTTCAACATGTTTTATCACCTCCTTTCCATTCTATTATTTTCTTGCCTTATAAAATGATATCAATCCAAATTTGTTCCCAACTTCCTTGATATCTTTAAATCCTAAATCATTCAATGCATTAGGTATTAATCCTTTTCGATTTGGCCCAACATCTTCAAGGAGTGAAAGTATAAATGAAATTATGTCTGCAAAGAAGTTTTTAGGGATACCAAAATCAACAATCAAAATCACTCCGTTTCTCTTAAGCACTCTTTTCATTTCTGAAAAAGACTCTTTTTTAAATGACTTAGGAATGTGATGGATAGCAAGACTTGAGACTACAAAATCAAAAGATTCAGAAGGAAAAGGGAGTTTCTGCGCTGGCGTATTTATTAACTCTATGTCAAATTTCTCCTTTTTAATTTTCTTTTTTGCAATTTCAAGAATTTCTTTATCAGGGTCAATGCCTGTAACTTTAACACGGGGATATTTTTGTCTAATTGCGATGGCTAAATTTGCAGTTCCGGTTCCTACATCAAGTATACTATCTCTATCCCCTGGCTGAATATAATCTGCTGCTTTTGCATAATATCTTTTCCCAAAGCCCATAAGATTAACTATTGAATCATACCACCCTGTGAAGAATCCTAATGTTAGAGCTTGCGTGTAATCTTTTCGCTTCATAACTTAAAGCTTTGCTCTGCGGAGTAAAAGTGCATTAAATACTACAATAATCGAAGACATACTCATAAGAATTGCCGCCCATTCCGGTCTAAGAAGAATATTAAACGATGGATAAAATACTCCTGCTGCAGTTGGAATAGCAAATACATTGTAACCGGTCGCCCAGAGAAGATTTTGGATCATTTTATTGTTGGTTTTTCTACTTAGAGAGATTGCCTTTACTACGTCTTTTGGATCATTTTTAACCAAGACTATTTCTGCAGATTCAACTGCTACATCAGTTCCTGCACCGATTGCAATTCCAACATGCGCTTGAGTAAGTGATGGCGCATCATTTACACCGTCTCCGACCATTGCAACAATACTTCCTTTTTTTTGAAGTTCTTTAATCTTATTTACCTTATCTTCAGGCAATACTTCTGCAAAAACCGTATCTATTTTAAGCTGTTTACCAACTTCAGAAGCTACGTTTCCCCGATCTCCGGTAAGCATGGCTGTTTTAATTTGCATTTGTTGAAGTTTTTGTATAACTTCTTTTGATTCTTCCCTTAAAATATCTGAAAGAAGAATTAATCCTTCAACTTTTTTATCAACAGCAACATAAACACCGGTTGAAACACCCATATCAATATTTTTCTCAAAAACATCTTCTTCCAACTTTAATTCATTAAGAAGAATCCTATTGCCAACCAAAATATATTTATCTGAGACTATCCCCTCTGCGCCCTTGCCCGGAAAGGATTTAAAATTCTTAATTTCAGGCAGTTTTAGATTTTTCTTTTTTGCCTCATCAACTATTCCTTTTGCAATCGGATGCTGAGAATGCGCCTCAATTGCAGCAGCTAGCTTAAGAATTTCTTCAGGCCTCAACTTAGAATTTTTACTGACAAGAATATCATTTACGCCAAATTCCCCTTTGGTTAAAGTTCCTGTTTTGTCAAAAACGACATAATTTACCTTCCTAAGCACCTCAAGACCCTTCATGTCTTTTATGAGAATTCCGTTTCTGGCAGCAAGTGTTGACGTAATTGTCGTTACGGTTGGGATAGCAAGTCCCAGGGCATGAGGACAGGCAACTACAATTGAGGAAACTGCAAGAGTTGCTGCAAAAATTGCGCCTTGAGGAATTAAAAATAACCAAAAAACGAAGGTTGCAATGCCAACTGATATAGCAGTAAGGGTGAGTATAAAAGCTCCTCGATCAGCTAGTTTTTGCACTGAAGGCTTTGACTCTTGAGCTTGCCTAATGAGCTCCATTATTTGTGAAATTGCGGTTTCTTTACCTATTTTGGCGACTTCTACAGTAAGCGAGCCATCGCCATTAATAGTTCCTCCAATAACCTTGTCTCCCTGGTTTTTTACAATAGGCGCTGATTCTCCTGTAAGCATTGATTCATTTACAGAACTTTCTCCTGAGATCACAATTCCGTCAACTGGAATTTTTTCTCCTGGTTTTACCAAAACCCTATCTCCCTTAGCAAGCTTTTCTGTCTCAATTTCAACTATTTCTTTTCCTTTTATAAGATGGGCAGTCTGAGGAATGAGCCTTGCAAGTTCTGCCAATGCCCCTGTTGTACCTCTTACAGCTCTCATTTCAAGCCAGTGACCTAAAAGAAAAACAGAAATAAGAGTCGAGATTTCCCAATAAAGCGATTCTCCGGGAAATAAAAAGGTGGCAGCGACCGAAAAGACATATCCGACGCTTATGGCAAGCGCAACTAAAGTCATCATGCCGAAGCTTTTAGTCCTTATCTCGCCTTTTGCGGCCTTAAAGAATGGTAAACCCCCGAAGAAAAAAATAAACGTTCCCAAAATAAAGATTAGAATATCCCGACTTAAGAAATCAATTGATATTCCAAGCCATTTCTGTATGTTGGGAGAAAGAAACATCACTATAAGAACAAGAGGTAAGGTTACAAAAAACCTTCTTTTAAAATCCTCTTCCATTGATTTATGACCCTTGTGACCTGCGTGTTGACTATTTTCTGATTTGATAAGAGGAGCTAGATCCATCCCACATTTTGGGCATTTACCGGGCCTGTCTTTTATCACATCAGGATCCATCGGGCATGTGTAGAGTGAATTATGGGAGGGTTCATCATCCTGGTGATTCATGTTTTCTTCTTTTGAATTACTCTCTTCAATCTCGATAAGATCCATTCCTCCACATTTTGGGCATTTACCGGGTTTATCGGATCTTATTTCCTTATGCATTGGGCAAATGTATATTTTTTTCTTCATAATATGGTATCCTCCCCTGGAGGATACCCTTAGTATAAAGCTGAATTTCCTAGGTGTCAAGAGTTATTCTGAAATTTCTGGGAAATAAATCAGGATGTAAGCTGTAAAGATTGCAAGAGAAATTGCGTACGGGTGTCTACCTTTTCTTTAAGAGTTGCCCCAGGTAATGCCGGTACTCGGACGACATCATAGCCTAAGCTTTTATATGCATCACTTAATTCTTGGTCTACTCTTTCCGCAAACGCCTTATCCTCAATTCTTATCTCTGTTTGCTCAAAGGGAACCAAGTCCAAAAGGAATACCTTTTTATACTTATTTACATTTAATCTAGGATCATTTAATGCGTAAGAAATGTCATATTTATCTGCTTGTCCGTATGCAATTGTGTCTGGAAGACCACGATCAAGAAATGTAAGACTGCCTGCAGAAAGCCTAGTCTCTTTTTCCAGTTTCTTGTAAAAAACTAATTTTGTGAATTCTTCTTCGCTTACTCTTATGTCTTCTGTCTTTTTTCCTTTTGCTCTCTCTTCCTCTATAAGTTCTTCTGCTGCTTCAGGAACAGTTTTGTATCCCAACTCTTTCAATCGATTAATAACGGAGGTTTTCCCTGAAGATGGGCCACCAGTAATGACTACCCATTCTGTTTGTATCGGCTCTTTTTCTGGACTTTTCATCGATTCACCAGCATCTTGATCTTCATTCATAAATCCTGCCTCTCTTACCATCTTACTTGAAAATTTTTACTGGTTTCCATGGCGTACCGAGTGCGGGCAAAATATATCTATCTGCTCCCCACCAACCTGCCACTCTCCATGCCAGAATCAGGAAAAGTTCAAAAAGAAAAAGTATTGGATTCACGCTGACAGTTCCTGCCAAGAGAAAGTTCATGTTCATGAATCCGCCGAAAAAAGCCGCAATTCCTGTAAAAATACCCAAAATAAGTGCTATTCCTACGAGTAGCTCGCCATACGCAACTAAATATGAAAATACTGAAATATTTGGCAAGACAAAATCATTTAGAAAAGTTGCGTACCAACCTTGAACAGCAGGATGTTCGCCAGATGCCTTAGCTATTGCTCCCAGAATAAAACCTTTCATGGCTGTTCCGGCAGTTGCACCTGCCCATGCAGGATTCTGAACTTTTTCTAAACCTGCTTCAAGCCAAACCCAACCTGTATAAAGTCTGATAACAAGCCAAATAAGAGCAAATCGAGTATCGGCAAAAAGAAGACGGGATAGTTTTGGCTCCGGAATATGCGTCACAGCTATTTCATTTTTGTCCATATTATCACCTCCTTCTTTCAGGATGTAATTAACTATTTATTACTTTTATAAAATTGTCTAAGACATTAAATCTTTTGCTTTTTGAGGTATCCCTCTTAAGGCCAAAAGTGCTAATGGTGCTCCAATATTAGCAAATCTTTCAATAAAATCCCAGATTGGTTCACCAACAATTGGTCGAAGTATGGCTGTCCAGAATCCCCAAAAAACCGCCCAGACAAGGACTATTCTGATCGGTCTAAGCAGAACGATGAGTGCAATAAATAAATCAAGTACGCCTATCAGAAAAAGAAGTTGAGTGGCGGTAGCTAAATCAACTCCTGTTAATTGACTGATCCAACCTGACCATTGCTCTTTACCGTTTATGCTAAACATCCCGTGTCCTAAGAATTCACCGGCAACCGCAATGCGCAAAATCCACTCAACGCTTTTATTTTTCAAGTTAATTCACCTCCTCTCTAGACTATTTCTTCTGAATCTGTTTCCAAAGCCAAAGTCCCAAAAGGATAAGATCAACTAAAATTACAATTGAAAAAGCAATATGAGTAACGCCAAACCATCCCCAGCCTGCATTGCCTGAAAATCCCCAATCCATCATACCGCGGTAATCTCCTACAAAGCCCATCATCTTTTATCACCTCCTTTTCTATCGTACTATTTTAAAAGAAGTTTTGCTACTGGCTTTTTACTCCTGAGGAACCCGGGCCTTTTTGAGTCATCTTATTTTTCTGTCGAGTTTATAAAATAATCGCCGGTTCTTATTGAGCGACGATCAAAATATTCACTGTTGCCGACAAAATGTTTTCCCTTGTATGTCTTGATTTCTTTCGTCAGCCGATGAAAGCCTACATCGATGACCTGATCAAGTAAAAATCCCCGTGTATAAACAACTAGAGGTTTTTTGGGCAAAATAAGTTTTATTGTGCCGTCATAATAAATAGGATCTTCGGATTTAGGAGTTACGGATTCAACTATCTCTATAACATTATCGATTCTTACCTCATCTGTAATATGATTTAATCTTCTTTTTTTATGTCTTTTTATTATAATTTCAAGAAGGGGAAGATCAACCCTAAATTCAGGCAATAAACCGGCAAGCTTTCGGACATGATTTTTAATATGCAAAAGCGCCTTGTCTGAAAGCTCACACTGTTTTGCTGTTACCGTATATCTCATAACTATAACGTTACTTCCCGCTTTTTACTGCAATCTTTTTAGGCTTGACCTTGGGAGACTTAACAAAGGTAACAGTCACTATGCCATTCCTGCAGGATGCTTCAGGCTCAATATTTGGGTCAATTTCACCAGGAACAGTAACTCTATAGGAAAAAGAACTAGTTGCCTTCCTGTAGAATTTTTTTCCTTTTTCCTCCTCTTTTTTTTCTGCTTTAACCCAAAGTACGCCTTTCTCAAAACTTATATCTACGTCTTCTGGATCAACTCCAGGAACAGCAGCAGAAACATAAATATTCTGTCCGTCTTCAGAAATTGATAGCCCGCTTATATTCCCCGTTGTCGGGAGCATTTCTTCTATGTCCTCCCACACAGACGGAAGGGAAACAAACGGAGATCTTAAAAATGTTCGTGGAATTATATCATTTGCCATTTTTGCCACCTCCTTTCTTTTTGTATTTTAAGAATACCAAGCTGATCAATATCCGTCAGTAATTTGGATTACCTTTATTGAGGGCGAAACTGTGGGAATTTAGATTTTTTTGGCTAGTTTATAGAGGATAAATAAAACAATTGCAAGAAAAATAATATTTATAACCAGATTCCCGCCTATATATTGATTGACAAATCCTCCGGTATTTTGAATAAATTTAGCAAAGCTCTCGCTTTGTGCCATCGATAACCGTCCGGTTGAAGTAAGAAGCAGGGTAAAAAATCCGGCAATAAAAAAAATAATACTTGCTATAACGTTACTTAGAAAAAGAACGTATTCTTTGCCAAAAATTTTAATTACTGAGACTGGCTTTCTGAGAACTGCCAATTTAGGAAGCTTGCCCGAAAGAAAAACAGAAATTAGCAAAAGCGGCATAACCATTCCGAAGACATACATCCCGCCTATAAGAAGGGCTCCGAGGTAGTTCGGAGAAAGAAAAGCAAAAGTGAGAATCCCGATAAGAACCGGAGCGCAGCATGCGCTTGTGATACCCGAAAATATTCCCAGGACAAAAATTGATAAAACATCAGGTTTGCCGCTTAAGTTTCTTCCCGGAATATGAAAAGGCAGTTTTATCCCTAAAAATGTAGTTACCGAAACGATAAGCATTAAAAATCCACCCAATATATAAATAGTGTCATGGTAGCGAAAGAGCATTTGCGAAATAAATGCGACGCCTAGGACTGCGGGCATAAGAACAATAAAAATGCCAAGCCCGAATATGAAAGTCATAAACAAGACTTTTTCCTTTTCTTTGAAGACTCCGCCAAGATATGCAGGGAGAAGAAAGCTTATGCAGCAGGGAGCAAAAAGAGCAACCATACCGGCAATGAAAGCAGCCATGAGAGACGTTTGAAAAAAAACTCCTTCCATATTAGGCTCCGCACCTTCCCCCGCTGCCCAGGATGGGCCACTCCAACTTTCCTACTTTTTTTCTGATAACATCGTATCCCATGGCGCTTGAAAAAGTTTTGGAAAGAATTTCTTGTGGATTTACATCCCCATAGTTCCGCCCATTTTTGACAAAATGATACGAGATATCAAGGTAAGTTTGAGGAAACCAATAGGAATTAAAAGCAAGAATTGTCTTGTAAATTTCTTCTTTAGATTTATTTTGAGAAACCATAAGTTCAATAAGTCCCAAAGCTGCCATACCGTGATTACAATCAGGAAATGCAGTTGAATTTCCGCAACAGGGTCTGTAGACATTCTCTGCAATTTCTCTGACAAATTTTTGTTGTTTTTCCGAAAGCTGAATATAGAAGAACTTACTATAAAACTCCATAGGCGCTTTCACACCGATCGTATATCCTCCAGTTGAGGCAAAATTGGCCGTATTTCCTCCCTCTTGCATCGGACCCTTATCAAGAATTTCATTCTTGTTGGCAAGTCCCAGTCCCCAAAGAACATCCACCCAAAACTGCGCATTATTTTGATTAAGAGTTATTTTTTTAATGTCCTCGCCGTTTAAATATTTTTTAAGATCTTCTGGAAGTTTATCTGATCCTGTCACCGCTTTTGCAAGTTTTGTCTCATCAATGACTCCGTCTTCGATCATCCTCTTGCCCAAATTTCCCCAATGAATTTTAATATCATAACCTTTTTGTGGTATTACTTCTTCCTGAAGTTTTGTAAGGTCAATTCCCGAAGATTTATCAACCAAACTCTTTTTAGAATTATTAATGCTTACTTGCCCAATATACACACCTAAAGTGAACGAAACAAGAACCAGAAAAAGAAGAGGAAGAATAAGATATCTTTGTTTTGATTTTTTGCCTAAGAATTTAAATTTTTGCAAGAAACTTTTTCTTTTTGCCATAAATAAGGGGTTATTTTACGACTGTTCCGGAAAAGGCAAATTCAGCGTAGGGATTATCAGGATCATTTGTTTCGAAACTTACTATTCGAGATATCGGACCTACTCCCTGAGGACCATGAAAAGCAGGATCAAAAACAATAACAATTTTTCCCTCCTCTTGGGCCTTTAAAATTCCTTTCCAGCTTGATGGCTGAGTCATGCCTTTCATGCCGAATTCAGAACTCATTTCTCTTTCACTTTTAAAATATGCGATTGTGCACATGCATGAGGTTGAAATATTGGCTATTTCAAGATCTTTATTCCCTGTATTTTTTATAAGATACGCGTGTTCTGCCTTACCTCCTGAGTAGGGTATTTCCTTAAAATCAAAGCTAGTCTCCTTTGTTTCTAGTTTTGCACCTTGGGTTTTTTCAACTACTGCCTTGGTCGGACCGTTGCTCAAAACAAAAGCACCGCCAACTATGATCAATAGGGAAAAGGAGAGCAATCCGATTAAAATTTTTTTATCCATATCACCTCTTACTGAATGCCTCTAGAAGTTCTTTTATCTCCTTATCTCCTCCGCCTGATTTAATCGCATTGGTAACGCAATCTTTCAGGTGCCCCTCAAGTAAAAGTTCATCGACCTTTCGAAGTGCGCTTTGAACTGCCGAGGATTGCTGAATAATATTGGGGCAATATTCTTCCATCTCAACCATCTTTTTGACTCTTTTGAGATGACCTTCGATAATACTGAGTCTTCTTATTACCTGCTGTTTACCATTTGGTTGCATTCTTATAATCCTCCCTCCTAGGATATAGGTCTAGATTAAGATAACATTAGTTTGATCACTTGTCAAGAGGAAACCAATCAAAGTTGACTTGCTTCGGCTGCTAATCTTCTTTTATTTTTTATAATGAAAAATCTTCCGGTATGACCGATAATTCCCCCGTCTAGAAATTTTTTGATTTCTATACTCACAGTTTCTCTTGCAACACCGACTATATTCGCAATGTCGCTGTGGGTGAAAGGAACAGGAAGCTGAATCTCTCCTTCTACCTTTTTAACTCCAAAACGCTCTGCATAAATTAAAAACACCGATGCAATACGAGATCTGACATTGCCAAAAGTTAAATATTGCATGCGCTTTAAGGCATTTTGGAATCTTTCAATAATTCCCCTCAAAACTTCTTCATAGACATCAGGGTTCTCTTTGGTAAATTTGACAAATTGTAATCTGGGAGCGATTGATATTTCTAAATCACTAAGTGCTTCATAGTAATATATACTCGGTTTTGAAGTAAATGTCCAAACAACTGGAAAAAATTCTCCCGGCTGATAGATTACAAGAGTTAATTCTTTCCCTCCTGATGAGACTGAATAAATTCTGGCATAACCTTTCTTTATAAAATAAACTCCGCGAGGGGTATCCCCTGCTTTCAAAAAGGTTCTTCCCTTCTTAATTGCATGAGTCTTAAATTGAGCAAAAAACTTTACGATCTTTTTTGACGGATCCAATTTATTAGTTCCCCCAAGCCTCGGAATTATAACATAAGCATGAACTCAAGTTCTAGAATTAGTAATCTAGATTACTGAAAATTGGCTAAATATAATGTATAAAGGTTTCATAAGGCACTGAATGCAATCAAAAATCGCTATGTAGAATTTATCGATTCATTTTAAGAGAAGGAGGACTTTCGTTATGATAAAAAGTAGGCATGTTACAAAGCCGATATATGATAGTCCTCTGGTAGATCCCCGCGAAAAAATACTTTTGCGAAGAAGGCAACATTGGTTCCCGCTTATTCTATCAATATTTTCAACAGTACTGCTTAGTTTTCTTCTTATGGGAGTAAACTTTTTTGTGTTTCTGCAATTTTTCCCTGAAAACAATTTATTTTTAACTTTGAATTTTGTAATTCTCCTTTCTGCCCTAACAATAATTTCTAAATTGATTGCTGATTGGCACTGTCATTTTTATCTTCTGACAAACAGACGAGTTCTTGAAGTAAGCTACAAACCTCTCTTTGCAAGCAGCATCAATAATGTAATTCTCAATCAGGTGAAATCCACAGAAATTGATATTGAAAAGAAAGGCTTTATAAATCAAATACTTGATATCGGAAATGTATTGATAACTTTTGACAGGCCTACTCATCAAGAAGAATTCTGTTTTATGAATGTCAAAGATCCCAAATCAGTAGGTTTTCTTTTGGCCGATGTTTTGGATATGAATAAAGCAGAACTTGACATCATGGTTAATCCTATCTGGTATAGACCAAGAAATAAAGAAAAACCCTATAGAATCACCCAAGAGATTTTTCCGGGAGGAGTTGCCGAAGCGTTATAAATATGAACTATCTAATTTTTATCGTCTACGTAGCCACACTACTTCTCGTTCTTGCTATAACAATTTACAATATTCTCTTCACGTTTTATTCCGAAAAGGCCAAGAATGAACTGGCCATTTCCCTTCCCTCTTTTTTTAATAAGCTTCTTACTGTGAATATTTTCCTTGCTTTATTAACATTGTTATTTATTTTATATCAAATTTTGAAAAATCTGTGAAAGGAGGTGAAAAATGAAAGATATCTATACAGAACCATTTTTAAGTTCCTGGCCGACACCATTATCTTTTAGGGATTTGAGGGAATGTTTTAGAGGTAAAAAAAACATTGGACACAATCTTAAAACAAAAAGAAAGAGTTATTTTATAAAAAATCCGAAAGATGAAAATCTGCTAAGGGCATTTTGGAATGTCTTATTTACTCCTTTGGGTTTTAGTGCTTGACAAAAACAAGACTATCTATATACAATTGCCACATGGCAAAAAAGGTAGTCGGAAGAAAAATAGTGGCAGAAAAAGCTGAAAACAAAATTGAAACTTCTCAAAGCCCTCAAAAAAAAAATTCAAATAAAATAAACTTAACCGACAAATCATACACGCCAATATTGTTAGTTCTTCTTCTAGTTGCCGCATTTCTCCTCGGAGCCTTATCTACAAAACTTTCCTATGTGGAAAAAGGGCAGGGTCAAACTGGTCAGACTCAAACAGGAATCCAGGGAACAGTTCCAAATCAGGCTCCTTCACCCGGGGTAAGAGTAAAAGTCGATAATGGGCATCTTCCAGTACTTGGAAAAAATGATGCAAAAGTAACTATTATAGAATTTGCTGATTTTCAGTGTCCATTCTGCGAAAGATTCTTCAAAGATACCATACCGAATCTTAAAAAGGACTATGTTGATACAGGAAAGGTTAAATTAGCTTTCAGGCACTATGCCTTTCTGGGACAAGAATCAACCTGGGCAGCACAAGCCTCAGAATGCGCCAACGAACAGGATAAATTCTGGGAATATCATGATTATCTCTATAATAACCAGGGTCCTGAAAACTCCGGAGCATTTGCTAAGGATAAACTAATCGGTTTTGCAGAAAGCTTAGGTCTTAACAAAGATCAGTTCGCTTCATGCCTTAATTCTGATAAATATTCAAAAAATGTGAGCGATGATCTTTCAGCAGGACAAAAAGCGGGCGTCACCGGTACCCCTGCAACTTTTATTAACGGTCAATTAATTGTAGGAGCACAGCCATACGCATCTTTTAAAACCCTAATAGATGAAGAATTAAAGAAAATTAAATAATCTTAAAGCCGGTATATTCCTCATCTAAATCAACCCACTCAACTGTCACATTCTTAATTTCCGCAAGAAATGGACCTTTGTTGCACTCTGAAATTACCTCTTCTATTTTTTCTCTTGATCCTGAGAATAAAGCCTCGACTCTTCCATCCTGAAGATTTCTAATCCACCCAGTAAGACCTAGAGATCGGGCTTTCTTTTTTATATGCTGCCTGAAGCCGACTCCCTGAACAAAACCTGAAATAAAAACCTTGGCAACCATAAGTAAAAATTTCAATGCCTAAATTTCAAGCTCTAATTAAACTAGAAGTTCAAAATCCAAATATTCAATTGTTTTGTTTTTTGATAATTGAGATTTTGAACTTATTTGAGATTTGATAATTGAGATTTGTTATTTCTTAATTCTTTGAGTTTCCACATAAAAAGTGCTCCTTTATTTTTGGCATTACTGTCTGAGACATATGCCAGGGCTTTCTCAAGAATTGAACGATGAACTGTTTTGGCAAGTTTAATATAAAGCCCCCTATGCTTAAGATCATCCAAAGTCTCGGCAATATAAATCCCATATGATTGAAATTCTCGAGAAATATATTTATCTTTAATTGGATCAAAATTTCCTAGAATTTGTTTAATTGATTTCATACAATAATTTATTTGCGGGGAGCTCACAAAAATCACTTTGTATTAAATTTGTTCATTGTTCCTTCAAGTCCCTTCAAAAGCCCCATCTCAATTCCCGAACAGCTTTTTTTAATAAGCTCCCTTACTTTTCCTTGTTCATCATGGCTAAATGTGTCCAAAACAAATTCATTAACCTTTTTGATGAATTTGTTTTTTTTATCATGAGCTTTTGTCCTGTCGCGCTTTATTCCCAAACGAAATCTCCAAAACTTTTCAGTTCCAATGGCTTCAATAATTGATTGAATTCCCTTGTGTCCTCCAGAGCTTCCTCCAAAGCGAATTCTCATACTTCCCAAAGGCAAATCAATATCATCATGAATAATCCATATATCAGAAGTGTTTACTTTAAAATATGAGGAAAGTAGAGTAACAGCAAGACCAGAACCATTCATATAAGTCTTGGGCTTTACAAGAATTATTTTTTCAGGTTTTCCCTTTCGAAGATTAAATTCGAATTCGGCGATATCGCTCTTGAATTTTCTTTCTTCTCTCCAATTGCTTTCAGAAACGCTCTTGAAATTTTTCAAAAATTTATCAATAACATTGAAGCCAAGGTTATGTCGGGTTTTTTCATATTTTTCCCCAGGATTTCCGAGCCCTACTATAATTTTCATATTAAATTACTTACTCTTTAAAATCTTAACTACATCTTCATTTGAAACTTGAGTAAAATCATTATAGAACTGCCCAATTGCATAAAATTCTCCTGGAGTATCCAATATTATAACATCATCAAAGTATTTACTAATATTACTTAACGTGTCTTTTGCTATCACTGGTGTTGCCAAAATTAATCTTTTTACTTTTTGTTTTCGAAAAAATTTTTGTGCGCAAAGAACGGTTGAACCGGTAGCAATTCCGTCATCAGTAAGAATAACTGTCTTGTTTTTTAAACTTCTTGCTCGTTTTCCCCTTCTTAAATATCTTTCAAGATTAATTCTTTCTTGGTTTTTAGATTTTAAGGATCTTGTTTTTTCTTGCTTAGAAACTTGAAGCCTGATACATAATTCATCATCCCAATACACTGTTTTCTTAGGACCCACCGCTCCAACAGCAAGTTCTGGATTATTCAAAGCACCTATTTTTTTTATAACTATTACATCAAGAGGTAGATTTAACTCTAGACTTAATTCTCTTGCTAAGATTGCGCCGCCGCGTGTAATTCCCGTTACGATTGTATTTTTTTTATTTCTGAATGGGCGAAGTTTCTCAGAAAGTAGTCTTCCTGCCTCGACTCTATTTTTAAACATCAAAACCGCACCTCTCTAACTTAGGCTAAGAATAATATATCTTGTATTATTTATAGTAAGATTTAACTTGATACAAGAAATAATAACCAATTGCAGCCGCAATCAACGACCATAATACACCTGAAATGCTAAGGGTAGTTAAAGAGCTTAAGACGCTAAGTACTAAGCTTAAGAAAATTAAATTCCATCCCTTTATTTTTCTTGCCTGAAGCGATGGGAAAGCAATAAGCTCTACTACTCCCTGTGCCAACAGAATTACTGATGAAATGATACCTGAAATAGCATATTGACCGGCACCTGAAACAGCCGCGAATGGAGACAAAACCGAAAGTAAACCAAAAGCAGAAATTCCGGCTAGTATTGCAAGAATACCAAATATCAAAGCGAGCCAAGGCGCAACAGTTACTATAAATTCTTTTATCCCTACTGGAAGAGCAGGAAGTTTGGCATAGGCTTCATCAAGAGATTTTGTTAATCCTTTTGTAGTCGAATCCATAATTCACCTCCTTCCTTGATATAGCTTATAATTTTCCTGATTAAAAATCAATTCCAATTTGAGCAATAGCCTCATTGGTCGCTTCTGTCACACTGTGGTCGTTCCAAATTTTGACTTTTCCATATTCCCCATCATATCCAGGATCAATTACGATATCTCCACGCCTCACTTTATCTACCCCTTCTGCTATTTTTTGCCCACCGGTCTTTTCGATAGTCTCAATCGGGACCTTGAGCAGAATCTCAATTTCAGATTTGAATTCTTTGCACAAATCCGTATATGCATTTCTGACTTTTTGACTTGAAGTCGTTGATTTCAATGCTTCGGCAATAATTTCAAGAAGAGGAACAAGTTTTACAAACGGAGGATGAGTTCTGGTCTTGTCCGTATACCATTTGATTCCGCTTGGACTTAATTTGACATCTACATTTCCAATTAATTTTTCACTTGATAACTGCTGTACCCTGTAGAGAACACCTTCAGTTAATCTTTTTTTGCAGACCGGGCACATGTTCCCATCCTTTCTTGTCTCATCAGGTCCTTTTACTATCTTGCAGTTTCTGTGTCCTGAGAAATGATATTTCCCTTCTTCAGGATAAAACTCAATCGTATAAGCTATTTTAAGTTTCGAATCAGGAGTTCTTTTAATCGCTTGCGTAAAATCATCATATGATAGATTTGTGATTTGAGATTTGAGATTTGAGATTTCGTTTTTGCGCAAAGCAAAAACAGTGGCTTCTCTTCCCATCTTGGGATTACTGTGCGCATCTGAAAAGGATAAAATCGAGCGGGTTTTAAGCTCGGCCATTTGCCAATTCATTTCAGGATCACTCGAAAGCCCGGTCTCTACTCCATAAATATATTTGCCGTATTCACCAAAAGACTCCTCAATAGAATCAAAGCCAGAGGCGCTCCCGTACATACCAAAATGCGGCGTCCAGACATGACAAGGGATCAAAAGTATTCTTGTGTCAATTGAAAGCAGAAGTTCTAAAAGTCCGACAGACGACAAGCCGATAATCGGCCTTCCGTCGGAGGAAAGATTAAAGCCTCTTCTTAAAAATTCTTTATTTATCTTCTCGACTGTCTCGATATTTGGAGCAAAGACAAGATTATGAATTCTTCTAAGCTTATCTTCTTGTTTATATATGCTTGAGATTTCTGTAGAAAGTAGAAAGAGAGTTGTTCTGTCAGGTCCTGTTTTTCCTGCTTCTGATTTAAGAGAATATAAACCTTCATACTCTTCTTTTAATAAACTTTTCAATTCTCTAAGCCAAAGGGGGTGAGTAAAATCTGTGGCAGACAAAACATCAACTCCTTTAATTCGTGCCCATTTTGCCATCTGAGGAAGAACCATGTCTTGAGAAACAGCTCGGGAATATTTTGAGTGTAGATGAAGATCCGCTACGAAATCCACAAAAACATTATAGCACTAAGTTACATTTTTAGCTTCAGCGGTTTTGCCGGGGTGAATGAGTCTAAAACAAAAACCTCCAGCAAATTGTCTTTGGCCTACCTCTGCCAATTGGTCCCTTGTAAGTTCTGTGCTCGTTGCCCCTTCTCTAATTACATCCCCTGCTATTCCCCTTACTCTTTTTACACCTTCTTGGGAATGGGATAATAAAAAGACGACTTTCCTTCCGTGATAAAACTCGTCAGAAATCCGACAATAATGATGTAAATAAGACTTGTCTGGATCAATAAATAAAATGCTTATACGAGCAGCTAAATTATCTCTATTTTCTCCCCTGGTTACTACTCTATTTGGCGGCAAAACTGTATTTAAAATAGCGAGATCAGGATGAATTGTTGATCTTGCTTTTTCTTTACTAATCACAGGGGGTAATATACACTTATTGGCAATTCTTGTCACAACTGAAATTTTACTTCTTGCGGTGGTTAAATTGCTGGCTATAGAGTTTTTTTATTTCTTCAACTGTGGTTGCGTCCTCTGCTCGCTTATCAGCCTCGCGAAATTTGACCAAACGGGGAAATCTTAAAGCATATCCCGAGCCATCTTTATCTCTTCCCGCAGTATGAATTGGAGAACGCGTTATCTCATCTGAGGCAATCTCTAAAACTATTTTTGGCTCTACCCAAAAAGAAGGTTTTATATCAGAATTCACTCGTGCTGGTTTGCGCTCTACTTTCAATTTTTTTGAAATTTCATGCACTCTTCGAAATTCATCATCAGTCAGACCGGTTCCCAATCTTGTTATAGAAACAAATTCATCTTTTTTGTCATCATAAACTCCTACGAGAACCCCCCCCACTCCAAATTCTGTCCTCTTCCCCTTTCCTGCATAAACTCCCAGCAGAACACAATCGACAGTATCGACAAGCGCTCCGGCCTGAGATCTTTTAAACTTCACCCAATGAAACCCCCGCCCTCCCGCAATATACGGGCTATCTAATTTTTTAAGCATAAGACCCTCAAGTCCTTCTGAAACTACTTCGTTGAAAAAATCCGTAATCTCTGAGGTTTTATGAAGAATTCTTTCTTCTGAGAGTTTTATGACCAAGCCGTCCTTGGCAATTATTGATTCCAGAAGTTTTCTTCTTCCTTTATAAGGCTTCTGGGTAATATCTCTACCGTTTAAATATAAAAGATCAAAGGCAAAAAGTACCAAGGGTAGCTTCTTTGCCATTTCCTCGACTTTGTATTTTCTTCTTCTTTTGGTAGTCTCCTGAAAAGGCAGAAATTCCTGTGTTTGTGGATTATAAGCGATTGCCTCGCCTTCCAAGATTGCACTTTCTGCTTTTACTTCTTTTTCTACTCCACCGACCAAATCCGGAAAAGCATGAGTAGTATTTTCCAAGTTTCTTGAAAAAAGGCTTATTTTATCTTTATTCTTGTGCACTGCGACTCGGAATCCGTCAAATTTAGGTTCTGCTGCGAATTCTTTTCCCAATCTTTTAATTGCCTCATCAGCCGATGGCAAACGTTCGGCAAGTGCCGGCCGTACGGGCTTGCCTACAATAAGCTCTATACTTTTAATACCTGTCGTTCCCTTTTTAAAGAAAGTTTCTGCAACAAGCCCTAAGTCGCTTGTTTTGTTATAACCACCCTCAAGAGTCGGCCGAAGGGATTTATCACCATGCTTGGCAAGAGAAAGTGCATCAAGAATAGTCGGATCACCTACTCCGAGACGAAGCGTGTCAAGTGGAATGTTAACAATATGCTTAGCACCTTTGGGATTAACTTTTTTCAAAAGATCCGAAAGTGTCGAAACTTTTTTTTCAACAGTGCCAACACCTTCAAATTTAGCGATTTTCAACAGTTCTTCAAAAACCCCTGTGACTGAAAGTTCTCCTTTGTGCTTATATTTTGAAGCAAGTTCCTCGGCTGCAAGCCCGATATTTCCTTTTTTCAGATATAATTTAATGACCTCCTCTTTAGATTTATTGAAAGCGCGACCGATCGCAACTGCTACCATGTTCTCTGCCATTCCGATTTCTGTAGGTTCATAAAAAGGGGCCACTCTGCCTTGAATCAAATAGCAAATTTTGCCGATTTCAGAAGTTTCTGCTTTTTTAAATAAATCAGAAAGAATATCAATAAGCTCAAGACGCTTGCTCGTTCCTTCTAATTTTTCAAAATATTCTGCCAAAGTTGAAAATTTCATTGTGCTGTCAGTACGTTTATTGCAATATTAATATAATCACCCTGTGCGCAGGCTGAAGAAAAATCACTGGCTTTTAAATCTGAGGGCAAAGGCACATTTTTTACTGGCTTTCCCCCTTCACAAAAATATTTCCCATATCCCCATAACCCAAAAATAATAATTCCGATCAAAAAAGCGCCTAAAATAGCCGTTATTAGAGCAGATTTATTGACATCAAAATACTTCTTCATTAAGCCATTATATATTTTGCGCCTTTGGTAACGCCCTGTTTTCGGATTATACCCGCCTTCAAAAGTCCTTTCAACTCATTCAAAATTGTGTCTTCAGAAACCATAGGAAAAAGGCTCGGGAAGGCTTTATTCTGTAAATAACCTGTCTTTTGAATGTATTCAATTAATTTTATCTGCCGATCGGAGAGAAGAATCGGTTTGCCCCCAAGTCTCTCCCTCAGATTTGCATCTATTGAAATATTTTCAACCTTTTCTTTTACCTTGGAAAGTTCAATGGAAAGGCCTTGAGTAAAATATTCAAGCAAATGGGTCAAATCTCCATCATCTTTTTCAACACTTTGAAGAGCATCATAATATCTTTGCGAATCACTGTCAAAATATTCTTCCAATGAAAAGAACTTTCTGATATCGTACCCCTCCAGAAACAATATAAGTGTCGAAAGAGCTCTCGCAACTCTGCCATTCCCATCCAAAAAGGGATGAATTCTCACTAATTCATAGTGAACAATTCCGCTTTTCAAAACCGGATGAATATCTTTTGCTTCCGGACTTATTATAAATGCAATCAGTTCCCTAATTTGGAAAGGAACAGCCACCGACATGGGTGGCCTGAAGGAAACTTTACCAGTCTGACTATTTTTTATTACTACCTGAGTTTTTCTGTATTTTCCTGTTTTTTCATCGGGCATTATTTTTCTAAGAGTTAATTTATGAAGATATTTAATTAATTCTTCATCTATTTCCTTCTTTTTATTTTCTTCATCTTCCATTCCATGCTTTTCACCTAAGTCTCCGATATATTCTATAACCTTCCTGTAATTGAGCACCTCCTGAATATCACGTTCCCGTGCAGCAACATCTGCTCCCATCATGACTTTTTCAGCTTGGGATAAATTAAGCTCGTTTCCTTCAATATGAGTACCAAAGTGAACAGTTCTTACCAAGGCTTCATCTTGAAATTTCTTTTCATAGTACGGAAGAAGAGGCGCTTTATCAATAATTTCTCTTGAGGCTTCGATGACACCTATATTCTTCAAGATCTTATTGGTGATCGTGAAGCGGGGAGAATACATGGATTAATTATCGCATATTTCCCGAGAAATGAAAAATGCTATAATATACTTATGGCGGAGAAAGAGGAAACAAAAGAAGAAAAAAGACTGCATGTTGAGGTAATACGACAGATGGTTACACTCTCAACCAGCGGTTTTGGACTGGTGGCTGCTCTTGCGTGGAATAGTCTCATTCAGGAAGTTGTAAATACTTATGTCAAGAAATGGCTTCCGGGAAATTCAGGAATTATCTCTCTTCTGATTTATGCACTGATAGTCACTTTTTTGGCTGTTTTTGTGACGATGCAGATTTCCCGCTTATCGCAACGCCTCCAAAAAGAATCAGAGAATTAATTCCTTCATTACTTTTGGAATTTCTTCGACCAAATCTGAGGAATTGAAATAATAACCTACTCTTTTATACAAACTTTCCCCTGCTTTTTTATTGATATACGATCCTGCGCAAGCGGATAAGAATGCATCGTTTTTGCAATATAAAGCTGCTACTAATCCTGCCAAAACGTCTCCGGTTCCGCCTTTGGTCATACCTGCATTACCACCTTCAATAACCACACACTTATTTTTATCACAAACTATATCTGCTTGACCCTTGAGCAAAATTACACATTTAAATTTTTTTGCCATTTTTGCCACATTCTCAGATGTAGGTCCTATTTTAAAAAGTTTTTTAAATTCTCCATGATGCGGCGTGGCAATAGAGTTTTGAGGAATAATTTTAGGATCAATCGTCTGCAGGCTCCCTCCGTCAATTATCCATTTTTTGTTTGGGAATTTTTTCAAAAGCTTCTCGGATAACTGTTTTGTATCATCATCTCCTTTTTCCTGCCCGTCTTTTCTGGGAAGACCCGGGCCAATTAATACGCAATCGGCTTCATTTATATAATCTTCGACCTTCTCTCTGGGAACAACTATTCCATCACGAAATTCTTGCTTGGCTTTCTGGACTATCTTATTGTTTTCAACAACAGATGAATAATAAGTCATATCTACAATTCGGGAAACTATCTTAAGCGGCCACAAAGATGCAGCATGGAAAAGTTTTGACCCAGCAATTATCAAAACTTTTCCATTTTGTCCCTTGTGAGAGGACGGAGGCGGAACATAAAGCTTTTTAAGATCACTTAAATTAAATTGATTCATTTCAGTTTCAATTCTATCACACCAGCCTTTTTCAAAAACTGTGAATCAAAAAATTCCTTGTGGGTTGCGGTAAGTATGGTTTGCTGTCCATGAATCTCCTCAAGAACCAGCTTTATATGATCTTGATCAAGCTCCGAAAATATATCATCAAGAACCAGGATTGGTCTTTGTCCAATAGTTGATTCTATAAAAGTAAGTTCTATAAGCTTCAATTGTAAAATGGTCAAACGCTGCTGCCCTCTTGAACCGAATTGTTTTATATCGTGCGTCGTTCTTCTCGTGTTATTGTACATATGGAAAGATACATCATCTCTGTGAGGACCAACCAAAGTTACACCAGATGAGGCTTCTGCTTCTTTGTATTGTAATAAACGTGCTTTTGAAATAACACTTTTATCGTAGAAAACTGCAAAATCAAAAATGTCTTTTCTGGAATCATTTATGAACGTGATAAATTCTTCTCTTTTTTGAGTAATTATCGAACCGCTTTCTATTAAGAGATTGTCCCAATACTCAAATTGTTTTTCATTCCTTATACCTGACTCACGTGCGTGATCCAAAAGTGCATTTCTTTGTCTAAGTCCTTTTGTGAATGAAATTGTTGCAGCTCTATAGTCTCTGTCCACCTGTTCAAGTACATTGTCAAGAAAATTTCTGCGAAGGGAGGGAGAATCAATAATAATATCGAGATGCTCAGGAAGAAAAAGTACGGAGACTAAATTCCCTGCAAAATCAAGCCTTCTTTTGGCAACTCCATTGACTTTATATTTTTTCCGTGCAGTCCCATCTTCATCGCCTTTTTGTATCGCAACTTCGAGTTTTGTTCCATCCTCAATCTTTCCTTCTTTTGAAAAAACAACAGTACCTGTAATATGTGCGACTTCTTTACCAAAGCTTACACTCTCCCCATCCTTCTCTGCTCTGAAACTTCTTCCTACTGAAAGAAAAAAAATACCTTCCGCAAAATTAGTCTTGCCCGAAGTATTAGGACCTACTATAAGTATAGTATCCGAATTAAATTCAAATTCTGATTTGGCGTAATTTCTGAAATTGGTAAGCCTGAGGCTTTTAAGAAACATGGAACAAAAGAAAAGGCAGAGTTATTCTATCACAGTTCCTACGAATTTTTCTCCGTTGAAGTATTTATTAAGGTTATCAAAGTCATCCCCTCTCAGAACAACTACTTTTATTCCCAACTCCTGTGCTTTCTTAGAAGCAACCGGATCAAAAGGAGCATTCATTCCAGGCACCCATTTATCCCCTACAATTTTCCTGAAGTCTTCCCAGTTGGTCTTTTTGATTGGCTTAGCATTCTTATTCTGATTTGGATCACTATCATAGACCATATCAATATTTGTCAAATTAATAAGTGTTTTTATATTGTAATCCTCGCAAACCATGGCAGCGCAAAAATCAGTAGACCAGCCAGGCTTCCAGCCTGCCGCGACTACCACCGGCTCTGTCACTTTCCTTATGATCTCGTAGTGCTTAAGCACATAAGGGTGAGCAATGTCTCTGAAAATTGTACGGATTAAGTGGGCGTTTAATTTGGTCGTATGAATTCCCAGCCAATCCATATCTTCTTTGGTCAGCTCGTGTCCCACCACTTCTCTTCCTGCATCACGGTAATGTCTTGAGATTGATCCGCCTCCTGCGACTAAAAAAAACTGGCGATTGTTGTCTTTCGCCAGTTGTTCTCGAACGAACGTATTAAGCTTCTTAAGAAACTCTATATTAATCCCTCCGTTTGGTACGATGAGGGAGCCCCCAATGGACATTACGATCTTTTCCCGATGGTTATTGCCCATAAAAAACTAGCACATAGTGCTAGAGACTAATAATACCACTTGGTTGTCGAAAAAACAATACACTAATTTATGCTATAATTTCATACATTTTTATGCAAGAGGGAGAATTTTATTTTTGACAATTGGGACAGTAGAATGTGCCGCGGCCGCCTAGGCTTATCCTTTGAATAATTCCATCACATCTTTTGCATTTCTTTCCCTTTCGCCCGTAAACCAGAAAGTGCTGTTGATACTCTCCTGTCTGACCCAAGACATCGACAAAATTAAGATCGGATGAACCATGGTATTTAAGACCCTTTTCTAAAACTTTTAAAATTGAACTATAAAGCTTTTTTATTTCTTCATCGGATAAGGATTTAGCAGGTCTTTTGGGGCTAATCCCTGCATCGAAAAGTCCGTCATTGGCATAAATATTCCCTATTCCCCCGATTCTTTTCTGATCCATTAGCAAAACTTTAATTGGAGAACCGGAAATATTCACAATTTTTCTAAAAATCTCAGATGTTAGACCATCAAAAGGCTCCGGACCAAGTTCGCGGAAAAATGGCAATTTCTTAACCTCTTCTGTTTTAAGTATCTTCATCCAGGCAAATCGCCTCACATCATTAAAATAAAGAGACGAATCTTTATCCAGCACAAAAATTGCTCGAGTGAACTTATTCGGCAATGTGCTGGTAATCGGCTTTGCAATTGGTAGGTTTTTGGTCTTTTTGTCTCTGAAGACTAACTGTCCGGTGAGTTTTACATGAATCGCAATTGAATAATCATTGTCTAGATCAATTAACAAACCTTTACCGAATCTTCTTATTTCCACAATCTTCGCGCCGACTGCATTTTTCTCTATTCCCTCAAAAAGCTTTTTGTCCTTTATTTCAAGGCCTAAAATTTTGTGTCCGACGAGATATTTTTGAAGACCTAGCTTAAGTGTTTCTACTTCTGGTAACTCCGGCATAATTAAACTTTAAAATAATTACTTACTGCATGATTAATTAAAACCGCAACTTCTTCAGGGGCTGAATTAATGACACTATGACCATGTTCACCCGCCACTCCGCCAATTTGGAAATACATAGTCCTTCTATCAATAATGTTTTTTCTAAGATTCTCCCTATTGTCTTCATCTTGTCTATGAAACCTTCCCGCAATATCTTTGCTTTTTACGATAGGCACAAGGTCTCCTGCAGTTCCATCCAAAACCACGACTGGAACTGTTACTCTATCTATATCTCCCTCCAGATGACTCCCAATCCCCCTAAGAGTAGAGAGGGCAGTTTTTGGATCTGTATTCCCTACATCTCTTAGCATCAATTCTTGATTCTCGGGAGTAGCTAATTTGAAGTCTTTATTCCCTTGAATCCCTGGTTTAAATAGTCTTTCTTTTGCAAAATTTGCTAAAAAGGGGATATTTTCAACCGCCATTTTTATTGGTGGGAAAGTTGCTACTCTTGACAGAATGTACTCTCTACTGTTCATATCTGTCGGTTGAGTCATTGTCCCCTGAATTATAAGTGCTCTTAATGCGTCCGGATGCCTGGCTGCCAATTTTATACCAAGTATTCCTCCCATCGAAGAGCCGAAAACAACAGGCTTGTCCATATCGACGGCTTGGCTAAAAACGCTCAGTTCATCTGCCATATTATCAAGAGTCGGATCATCTATAGCCTCAGATTTCCCAAATCCAGGAAGTTGCGGAGCAATAATACGATACTTACCCTTTATTTCCCCAACTAAATCTTTGACTTTCTGCGCTCCCTTAGGAACATTTTCTTCTAAATTCTGTAAGCCTACCGAATTCTGAACTTCTCCTGTAAGTGCTTTTGAAAGTAGTTCATTCCCTTCCGCAGATGCACCAAGCCATCCATGAACATTTAAAATCGGTATTCCGTCTGGGTTCCCATACTCAAGATATTCCCATTTTTTTCCATTCACTTCAACAGATTTTTTCGCTCCTCTTTCTGCTGAATTAAATTCTTGGAATGCTACACTTTCAGTTTCGCTGTTATGATTTATATCCATTGTCTCTTTTATATATAAATACGTAGCCTAGATAAGTCAAGAGCATTATAACAAAGCCTATGGACATAAGTGTTGCTAAAAGACTCACCTTGTCTGCCAAAAATCCCATAATAAGGACCGGTATCGGAGTCACAAAGGCAATCATAATATCTAGAAAAGAAAAAATTCTGCCATGCATTTCTTGCCTGCTGCTTGTCTGTAGAATTGTTCTTGACTGCACTGCAACCAAGACCACAAGAATTCCCATCACGAAAGAAGCTCCGATCAACATGAATCTGACAAATGAAATATCAAATCCAAATTTATCAACTATTATTGGCGTTATCCCCATGACAAAAAGGAGTGCTCCGGTACCCACAATACCCCGAAAGATTGACCTTCTAGCCCCGTATAATTTCTCGACTTTGACTAAAAGAAGTATTCCAATAATTAAACCAAATACCAATGGTCCCATCAGAACGTAGCTTATGGATGTCAGAGGTAGCTGAACATATCTTCTTATATATTCAAGAAGCATGATGCTCATAAGCCCCACCATAAGTTCGATAAAGACAAGAATGGCAATGGGAAGCGAAACTCTTTTATTGGTCTTTACCTCCTGAATCGTCTGCCAGAACAAAATAAATGTTTTCCCGACGACTGATCCTTCTGAAAGCTTGGGCTTTACCGTTTCAATATGTGGCATTCCCCACATCAAAATAAAACCAATCGCCAAAATTATACTGCCTAATATAAAAGGGGCATATTCCCCATCTGTCCCTAATCCTCCAAAAAGCTGCATTACAGGTCCTGCAATGGCATAACCCAAAAGCACAGACCCCATTAGCGTAAAGAGGAAAAAAGTATTTGCGTGATTTAAAGTCTCTTTCTCAACAATAAGTGGAATTGAGGCTGCTTCTGCTGGAGTAAAAAATCTGGCGACTGAGGATGTTAGAAAAGCAATCAGGAAGGCAAGCCAAATTTTCCCATCCATAAAAATATAAGAGAAAAATAGAAGCGCCAGAAGAAAATCGGTAAGAAGTATCAGCTGTTTACGATTGGTCATGTCAACTATCGGTCCTGCTATAAGCCCGAAAAGGATGGCCGGCAGTATAAGCGCTGTGTAAAATTGGGCCTGAATAAAAGGCGAGTGGGTTCTGTCGGCCAGGATAAGGAGAGCCGAAAAATTGCACATATTAAAAGCGACTTGAAGAAGAACCTGATTGCCCCAAAGACGTAGAAACTGATGGTTTTTTAAAATCTTTGGCATAAAATTAAATTATATTTTATTTTCTACAAAAGCGCTAATTTCTTTTTTGAATCTTTCTTTTGAGAATTTTTGGGCCTGAAAAATACAATCTTCAGGCCTAATTGTTAAATTGTTAAATTGTTTTATTGCCTTAGATAAATGGTCGATGCTCAATTCGTTGAAAAAAAGACCCGTTCTTTCCGCAATAATAGATTCTAAAACTCCACCCGATCTATATGCTATCACAGGCGTTCCTACGCTCATCGCTTCAACCGGAGTAATGCCAAAATCCTCATCCTCTGCTGCAATTATGAAAGCCTTGGCATTTCTCATTAATTCTAACTTTATATTGTCTTTAATTTCTCCAAGAAATTCAATTTTTGATTTTTTATTTGTATTTTTGATATTTAATATTTTATTTTTAATTTCCTCCTCAAAACCAGCAAACCCCCTACCGAAAACTTTTAATGATAAGTTTAATTTAGCACAAGTTTCTACTATCAAGTCTATATGCTTGGGCCTCGCAAGCCTACCGCCTGTCAAATAGTATGAGCGCGGGGAGATCTCAAAATTTTCGCTGTGAGCATTTGCGCCATTAGCCTTGTCTGAATCAGAAATTTTGCCCGCGTTGTGAACACGAAAATTTTTGGAAGCGACCTCAGCGCTCAACCCTACCGGCGGGTAAATTACAGTTGAATTTTTTCTGTAAAATTTCCTGACTCTGGCTGCCACATTCTGAGAATTAGCAATGAAAAAATCTACATTTTGCGCGCTCCTGAAGTCAACCAGTCTTAAAAAATGATTTGCCAATTCTCCTAATACTCTAAAAATAACATTATTTTTCCACTCCCGGGCTGTTGCAAAACCATAGAGATAACGAGGCGGAGTATGACAGTAGCAAATTTGGACTGCAATTTTTTTGCTGATAATATTTGGATTATAAGCGCCGGTCGCAGAAACAATTACAACATCAAAATCTGAAAAATCAAAGGACTTAAATAATAATGGTGCAATAATTCGAAGAGGGCTTATTAGTTTTGCCTTAAATGGTAAAAATTGAGCAATTGAAGTTCTTATATCCCAGTTTTCAAATCTTTCTCGATGTGGCCCTAAAAATTCCGGAATGTACAAAGATGTAAAAACAGGAGCATCAGGATAAATCTCATGCAAGGCCTCAAGGACTCTCTCTGCCCCGCCATATTCCTTGATATAATCATGGACAAGCGCAACCCTCATTCTATTAATTTGATCTGTTTGTCTGTGATTTTTTCAATTCCGTTCTTTGTAAAAATTTCGTCTAGTCTTTTGGGCAGAGTCTTAAAATCATAATTTTCCAGAGCCTCCCTAAAGCCCGCCACATCCAAATTTTTCATATCACAGTCGGAAAAATCATATTTAAAAGGAGCATCTACCAAAATTGTTGCAAGCTGATGGGCAAGTTTTGCATTATCTTTGCCTGCCTCAAGCTTTTCAGCCAGTTTTGGGTTTTTGGCTTTGATTTTTTCAATATTTTTGTAAATATTTTCTATCGAACCGTATTCACTAATGAGATTTGAGGCAGTCTTAGGTCCAATACCCGAAACTCCGGGGTAATTATCAGAGCTATCGCCCACGAGAGCCTTAAGTTCAACAAACTGACTAGGCCCTATACCATATTTTTCTTTGACTTTTTCTTCGTCATATAAAATCATTTCTGTTATCCCCTTAACAGGTGCTAAGACTCTGGTTTTGTGATTCACAAGCTGAAGCATGTCTCTGTCTCCTGTAAGAATAAAAACCAGATGGCCTGTTTCTTTGGCCTTCTCTGAAATTGTGCCGATGATATCATCTGCTTCAAGTCCATCAACAGCATAAATGGGGATTTTTGCCTTTTGAAGAATTCCTTGAATTATTCCGAACTGAGGCGATAAATCACTCTCCATCGCAGGCCGTTGAGATTGATAGTCTTTAAAGAGTTCTTTTCGGAAATTTGGGGATGGACTGTCAAAAGCAATTGCAATATGAGCGGGCTTGAGCTCCTGAATGATTTTAAGAACCATTGAAAAAAACCCCTGAACTGCCCCAGTCGGAGTGCCGTCTGAGCGCGTAAGTGGGGGCATCACATGATAAGCTCTGTGAACTATGGCATTGCCATCAATCAAAACGAACTTCTCCTGATCAGAATGCATGAAGCTATTATACCATCAAGAAGTTTCGACTGAAGTAGTTTTGGGAAGGAGTTTGCGATAAACGTAAACTGTAGCCATAAGACTAGTTGGAATACTTACTAGAAGACCAATGCCCAGGGCAAGCGCTCCAAGAATGTTTATAAGAATTAGTAGTCCACCAAAGAGAAGTAAGTTCAATTTCACGCCTTCAGTCATTTTTGAACTTTGTTTTAGTGAATCCATAATTCCAACCCCCTTGTCTACAATTAAAAAACTGTAAAACTGGAATTTTATTGCCCAGATGATTCCTGGGGCTATCAAAAGAATCAATCCAGCGATTACGATAACTCCATAGATAATTGAAGCTATAAAATAATTTAAGATAAGATGATAAAGTGTGTAGAAATAAGACAAATTAAGGGGCTTCTTATCGTGAAGATCAAGCGTTATTTTGGTAATTCCGATTTGAACGGCGATTGATATCACAATTGAAATAATTGACCAGAAAAAGCGTATAGGACTATCTTTCACTCCGCCGGTAATGGCGCTTGCAGCAAAATTGATCAAAATTACTACCACTCCCAGCTTGAGGAAAGTTACGATATTTTCTTTGAAGAAGGAAAATCCAAATTTGATTGCCTCTTTCTTTGAGAATAATTTAGCGGATGTTGCTTTTGCCAATTTTTCCTTTCAACTCAAGTATTTCAAGATAAACCCTGAATGTCAAACAAATCTAGGATTCTACTGTGGCGTAGGCAAGACTGGGTTTTTTAAACCCTCTCTTGGGCCCGATCAGTTTTTCAAATTCCTCAGACTCAATTGTTTCTTTTTTTACTAGCTCTCCTGCCAGAACATCAAGCTTCTTTCTTAATTTTTTAAGAATTGCTATTGCCTGCTGATAGGCAACATCCGTGATTTTTTTGACTTGCTCATCGATTTTTCCCGCCATTTCTTCTGAAACATTCGCCTGTTCGTAAAAGCGTCTTTGCTGTCCATCAAGATTAATGGGACCTAGCTCGCTCATTCCCCATTCAACCACCATTGTCCTTGCCACTTCGGTTGCCTTGGCGATATCATCAGATGCCCCAGTTGTCATTTCATTGAAGATTAGGTTCTCTGCTGCTCTTCCACCGAGCATAACGCTAATCTGTTCTAGGAGTCTCGTTTTGGTTTCATGCACGCGCTCACTTGGCTCCATCATGGTGTGTCCCAATGATAGTCCGCGGCTTACAATTGAGATTCTGTGAACCGGATCCATATGGGGCATCTGCCAAGATACGAGCGCATGTCCTGCCTCATGATAGGCAGTCATTTTTCGATCTTCATCGGATTGTAATCTTTTTTTCTCAGGGCCAAGTTTAACTTTGGTTGCGGCCTCTTCAAGATCACGCATATCAATTGCTTTTTTGCCCAGTCTTGCTGCCAAGATAGCTGCCTCGTTTAACATATTCTCAAGATCCGCGCCTGAAAAACCGACTGTTCTTCGCGCAGTTTTTTCCCAATCAACTTTCTTGTCAAATGGTTTACCGCGTGCATGAATTCCCAAAATAGCTTTTCTTCCGACAATATCCGGCATGTCCAGAGCCACTCTTCTATCAAATCTTCCCGGTCTTACTAATGCCGGATCCAAAACGTCAGGTCTATTGGTCGCGGCGATTACCACAAGCTGCTCGGTTGGAGCAAATCCGTCCATTTCAACCAGAATTTGATTAAGAGTCTGCTCTCTCTCATCGTGTCCTCCCATAATTCCTACTCCTCTTTGTCTCCCTATAGCATCTATTTCATCTATAAATATAATTGCCGGCTGACTTTTCTTGGCAGTATTGAAAAGATCCCGTACTCTTGATGCTCCGACTCCAACCAGCATTTCCATAAACTCTGATCCGGCAATCGAGAAAAACGGTACCTTGGCTTCTCCTGCAGTCGCACGGGCAAGTAAGGTTTTTCCGGTCCCTGAAGGTCCAACCATAAGAACTCCTTTTGGAGTTCTTGCACCCATCGCCTTATATTTCCCGGGGCTCTTGAGAAAATCGACGATCTCAAAAAGCTCCTGTTTGGCCTCATCAACACCCGCTACGTCAGAAAAAGTAACATGAGGCGTGTCTTTTGAAAAAAGCTTAGCCCTTGACTGACCAAATGAAAAGATGTTTTCTTGCGCTCCCCTTGCTTGACGGAAAATAAAGTAGAAGAATGCAACCATTAATATGATTGGGAGAATCGAGGTTAATATATTGACCCAATTATTAAGGCCTGTCTCATCCTTTATATTAACTTTTGTCTTGTCCAAAGAAACTCCCGCATCCTTGAAAAGCTGATAAACATTGGCTCCTGGTTCCTTAAAGGTCTGAATTGTTCCACTATCTTTTTTGACAGTCAGTTTATTCTCAAGAACTACTATTTCACTCACTTTGCCTGCTTTTACATCTGAGATAACTTGTGACAATGGGACTGTTTTGGTCTGCTCAAGAGGTTGCGTTGCTCCCACAAAAAGAAATAGTGTAAATAAAAGAATAAATCCATAGAGGATTATGTTTTTCCAGGAAAAATCAAATTTTACTTTGACTATTTTTTGCTTTTTGCTGGTTTTTTTAGTTTCTGCCATGGGACTGAGTATACCATAAGATGAGGCTATTGCCAACCTCTCTGGGATGATTTCTTGGGACTATTATGCGTGGTGCCCAAATGTATGGATTACCATGCTTTACATTGCAACTTGTAATATCAAGCATGCCCCCCGACAAAATTGAAACCCGAGCCACATACGTATCGCTTCCTGTTTTCATGGAAGTAGCAGTTCTTATTTGCCGATCACTATCATCTGAAGTTAAATGCTTAACTTCTTCGGGATGCTGAAGAATGATTTGTGCAAGATCGATTGCCTCAGGCATAATCTGTGTTATTGTCGGAATATTCAATCTTCTTCGAAGTTCAATACCATCTTCATAGATCTCACAAAGCTGTCTATCCCAATTCTTCCAGCTACTGTTAGAAACAAAAAACCTTAATGGATCAACATATAAAGCAACTTCCCTAAGCCTTGTAGGAGTATCAAGCATGTTTTCGCCACCGTCAAATAGATGTAAAAAGGGCCTTCCAGCCTTTCTTAACTCTCTCAATGTTTCGCGTCCCAAACTTAAAACCACTGCTCCGTCTCTTGTCAAAGCAGCTTTTTCCCTCCCCGTAAAATAAGAACGGATATTAAATTGCTCATTGACTGCTTTGAGAGATTTTTCAGTCGTGGTTCTTTCCGCAATTGAATTTAAAGCTATCTCTAAACTTGCTCTTGCTATTTCTCTTGTTAATTGCTCAACTTTTCCTGTCATGAGGCGTATCTTACTGCGTAAGGATTAAGAAGTCAATCTAATAGATAAAGCCCATTTTTTCTCTTACTTCCTTGATTGTTTCCTCAGCCATTTGGGTACATTTTCTGATTCCTTCAGCAATAATTTCATCGACCAGTTTTTCATTATTTAAAAATTCCTTTCTTTTATCCTGGATTGGTTTTAATTCTTTGTAGATACTTTCGGCTAAAACATTTTTTAATTCAACATATCGTATATCACCCTCTTTATAATCTTGTTCAAATTTTTTGTACACATCATCAGAAACAAATAGTTTTAAAAGAGTGAATAGATTTGCAACTGGGCTATCTTTTGGCAAGTCTCCTCCTTCTGTTCCGCTGTCTGTCGGAGCTGCTGCTAGTCTTTCCCTAATAGTCTTAAAGTCGTCAGTAATAGTGATGAAACTTCCCTCAACGGATTTGCTCATCTTTCCTTTTCCCGTAAGTGATGGCACATACTCCCCCTCTGTCTTGAAACGCTGAGGCTCTGGGAAAGTTTGACCAAACATTGAATTGAACTTTCTGGCAATTTCCCGCATTACTTCAAGATGCGGCTCCTGATCTATCCCAACAGGTACTAATTCGCCCTTATATAAAAGGACATCGGCTGCCATAAGAACCGGATAATACAAAAGTCCCATATTCACATATTTTGGATATTGCGCCTTTTTATCTTTGTAAGTAGGCAAATCCTCAAGTCTTGAAACTGGATAAATGGTCGATAAAAGATAAGCAAGTTCCACATGCTGAGGAACTTTTGACTGGATTTCAAGATAACATTTATCAGGATCAAGACCTACTGCTAAATAATCCAGAATAATTTCCCGAACTGATTCCTTAAGCGTGTTGGGATCGTATGGAACGGTAATTGTATGTAAGTCAACCACAGAAAAGATACACTCGTATTTGTCCTGGAGCGCAAGCATTCCTTTGAGTGCTCCAAGATAATTTCCCAAGTGCAGTCTCCCTGTCGCCCTTATGCCAGAATAGACTCGTTTTTTCATGGATTAATTATAGCAGGTCCTAACGGATAAAGGGGCTTTGGAGGATTTTTGTTTTTTCATAGTCAAAAAATACTCCAGTCGTACCAAAATCCCACCACGCATACATGATTGATGGTGAGGAAGAATGGGGAAGTCCATTGCAGTCTCCTCCGGGATAAATATTGCCATTCGTACATTCTCCTCCGAAGCCGTGACCAAGCTCGTGGGCAACACCACCTTGTGCTTCCCTTATTTCATCTGCCCACCACTCACCCCAAGGTTCAACAATCCCTCCTAGCATTCTGCCCATATGACTTGGGATCGATTGGGTTCCCGGCAGAACAAAAGAACAACCTAAGTTTTCTGATCCCACCATGCCTCCCCAAATATTATCCATAGGTGTAACAAAATAGTAGTCACGATTGGGATCACAGGGATGCATTCCATTTGCCACAGTCGTCTGCCTCACTCCCTCGTACCAAATTCCTCCACCATTACCATATAATGTATGAAGTTCTGCTTCTGTTTTGCTGCTTCTTAACATAATGGCAGGAGCAAGATTAAATGTTTTGCCTCCCAATTGCCCTGAATACCAAGTTCTGACTGTATCAAAACTTGAATTAACCTGTGCTCTATATACATTTACGTCACCGACATCAGAGTCGCTGGCAAGAAATATTACCGGAACTACTTCAGGACTACCGGCATTGAAAGAGATAGTTGCGCCGACATCAAAATAGCACTTCTTGGAAAATCCCCATGCAGGATCTCCAAAAACACTATTACTGCAGGCAACGCCATCTGTAAATGTTCCATAGGCAAAAGAGCCATTTGCCCCATAACGGACTGTCTTGGTTCCAGTAAATGAGCAAACTTGTCCTTCGCCTGCACAGGCTATCCAGTTTTCAACAGGGGTCGGTGTCGGGCCTTCAGAGGAAACGGGCCCTGGGTCTGGGATGGAAGGATCATCTAAAGCAAGAAGGGTTGTTTGTTTACCTGATTCATTGCAAAAGACCTCTTCTTCGGTTTCAAGATATGCACAAAGCGTATATTCCGGAGGGTTTTTGGTGTTATCAGCACTATACACATAGATATATTTAGGATAAAGCGGATCGCTGGGCACCCTTACTTTCTCTTGAGTCAAAACATCTAAATCCTCAGGATAAACTTCATTATTAATAAGATATGATTCAAGCTCCCTTGCAATAAGACTCACGTCATGCTTTCTGACCGTGTCTCTTGAGAGCCTAATGTTCCTAAAGGGGTTGACAATTACCAATGCCAAAGCGGCAATTACTGATATTATTGCGATTACAACTAGAAGCTCAATTAATGTAAAGCCATTACGCTTCATTAAGGTTTTTCATTCAGTTTGGGAACAGGATGGTCTCCCTGCGAATAAGTATTTATCATCTGGAGCTTTTTAGTGGATTTTGTCTGCAAAATTTTACCTCGGGCAAGATATAAAAAAACAATAGTCAGTAAAAATAAAATAGAAACAATGATTATGAACTGTTTATTATTCTTCCCTTTCATTTCTGGCGCTAATTCTAATATAGGAGACTTTTAGATCTTCTGTCAATTAAAGGAACTTCTCTACTTCTTTTTTAAATTGTTCCCCGCGGTCTTTGTAGTTCTTAAACATTCCGAAGCTTGCGCAGGCAGGCGACAGAAGTACTATATCACCGGGCTTTGCGATTTGAGAAGCTTCTCGTACGATCTCTTTCATATTTTTACAACCCTCAATAATTTGAATTTTGGAATTTATTTGTGATTTGGGATTTGTGATTTGGGATTTAATTCTTTTCCATTCTTCTCCAATTCCAATAATAGCTTTTATGCTCTTTGCATTAGATATTACTTGACCAAGTTCTGTAAAGTCGCTTCCCTTGCCTGACCCGCCCAAAATCAAAATTTCAGGATTTTTAAAGGCTTGAATTGCGGCAATTGCAGTCTCAGGTGTGGTCGAAAAAGAATCATCATAATATTTAACCCCATTTAACTCTCTTACTAATTCGAGTCTGTGCTGGAGTCCTTTAAAATTTTTAAGAACTTTGACAATATTTGCCTTCGATACTCCAGATAGCCATGCTGCCATAACCGCCGCACAAACATTCTCCCAGTTATGTTCTCCTGGCAAAAGAATCTCCTTTGTGCTCGTAATTTCTATAGAGCGAGGGGTGGCACGAAAGGAAGGGATCCCGACAGTGCGCAGTCGTTGAGGCTTTGCATCATCTAGGCGAGCACTGGCGGGAAGGAATTTCGGGACAGGACCCCGAGCGACCTCAGCGCCAATCCTTATCCAAATTTTTCCATCCTTTACAAAACACCCCTCTTCAACCTCAGTTTCTCTGCTTACCTTTAATACTTGTCCCTCTGTATGAATGTCCGACTCATTACTCGCCGGATAATCTTTATTGAGAATTGCATAGTCGCTTTGGGCTTGGAAACGTAAGATATTTCTCTTTGCATCTACATATTCGTACGTATCCTTGTGATAATCCAGATGCTCGCTTGTCACCATAAGAACTACGGCAATATGTGGCTTGCCCGCCGAAGCCTTAGCGAAGGAGGGACTCTTAGTCAAATCCTGAAGCTGAAAGCTGGATAATTCAAGCACTGCGATCGAATCCTTTTTAAGTTTTTCCAAAAAATCAAGCGGAGCCTGGCCGATATTTCCGCCAAGATAAGCATCAAAACCCTGTTTCTTCAGCATCTCGTAAATAAGCGAAGCTGTCGTCCCCTTTCCCTTTGTTCCGGTTACGCCAATAATCGGACACGGGCAAAGATCGAAAAAGAGTTTCGTCTGTGAGGTTATCTTATTTTTTGCTAGATGATTTAAAAGATCAAGCTTTACTCCCGGACTTCTAATTACTAAATCAAACTTTTCAAGATTATCTAAATATTCTTTCCCGTGCTTTTGGTCCAAAACTGTGACTTCTGCTCCATGAGACTTGAAAAACTTCTCGCTTGCCAAGCCCTCTATTCCAGCACCAATAACTGCAATTTTTTTGCCCTTAAAACTAATCATAAAGTAATCCTCTTCGCTGATTTTACCATTTCGGCATATCTCTTTCCTAATAATGTTGAGGAATTTTTTTGAAATTTCTCAACATTTCCTGTCGTATAGAGCAGAGAGCTTTGTTTTTGAGAAACTGAAAGAGAGTGATTATTTTTGAGTACTCTTCCTACTTGTCTTGCCACAGCTCCTCCTGAATCCAAAATTCTGACCTTTCCTCCTAGTATCTGTTTTATTTCTTTTCTCAAAAATGGGAAATGCGAACAGCCAAGAGCAAGTGTATCAATATCAAATTTTAAAAATGGTTCTAGCTCTTCCCTTAATATCTTTATATCTTTATGTTCTCCTGTCTCGATAATCGGTACTAATTTATCCGTCCCTAGATTCAATACTTTTAAACCATCTGTAAATTTTTCTATCAAACCCCTCTGATATTTACTTTTTGCAGTTTGCTTCGTTGACAGGATTCCGATCCGTCCATTTTTTGTTAATTTTGAAGCTGTCTTTACCACTGGCACAATTCCTATAATTGGAGCACTGGGGAAATCAATTCTGAGCTTATCAAGACAAGATACAGTAATAGTGTTGCAGGCAATAACAATTAGCTTCACTCTTTCCGCCAAAAGAAACTTAACCATTTTCCTGGAAAGACCATAAATTTCTTTTGAGGTTTTTTCTCCGTATGGGCAATTTTTTGAATCCGCAAGGTAGATAAAAGATTCACGAGGAAGTTTTTTTATGATCTCACGGAGAATTGACAAGCCACCAACACCCGAATCCAAAACACCAATTGGCTGATTCTTCATAAAAAGATTGAAAAATTATACCACTTCAGGAGAAACTTGGGGAGATTTAAGTTCAATGGATTTAAAAATTCCGTCTGGCTGTTTACATACAGAATTCTCTTGTCTTGTTTGCATGATGAGCCCGTTGTTAATTCTGCATAGTCCTTGTGCTATCTTTTTTCCATCAGTCACTATTTTACCAACAGAAGAGCCATCCATCCTATTTCTGTCGAAGAACTGACAGTTTCCGCAGATTGCTTCAACTCTCATAAACCAGTCTAATAATTTGATTATAATAGCTTAAAAGAAAGTTGCAATAGGTAAAAATAAGAAGTTAAATAAACCTTTTAATTATATTAAGCCTGGTGTTTAGAAAAATTGGATTAAGGCCTAATATTTCTTCTTTTATATTCAAATCTTCATCTATTTCGTTGTAGATGAATATTGGTTTTTTGTAATGTGAGGCACTCGAACAAATAGTAATCGTCTTTCCCCCTTCTTGCATGAGGAGATTATAGCAAAAAGATGTACCAGGGGTGGGAATCGAACCCACGACCGCAGGGATATGAATCCTGTGCTCTAACCGACTGAGCTACCCTGGCCTGCTTCGCCGCAAGGCGGGTGCTTTCCTATTTTAACAGGTGGACAGATTGAGGTCAAATTGGTATAATACAGCTTACGCGCGGGGTAGTGTACAGTGCACATGAGGCTCATAATCTCATAGGCTAGGCGCAACTCCTAGCCCCGCAACACAAAGTTATACCCTCTGTTTAGGCCGCCATTATTGTATTTCTTGACCTAGGGTTGTATAATTCGCGTCATGGTTGAAAAGAGAGCAGATAAATCTTTTTCAGAAAAAACCCCAGCAGATCTAAGAAGAGATTTTAGAAGAGATTGGATAAGTTCGTATGTAGGTAATTTCCCGATTCCTGAGGAAGGAAAACAAGTTCAAGATTCTACGATACAAGTAGAGGCTTATGAAGTTATTGCTGATCCATTGAGTCAACGTGATAGACGCCATCTTATTCATGAATTTGGTCTAAAGGCAGTTTCGGCGGGTTTTGAAATTGTTGGAACTATTGTCGTACCGCATGCCGGCTATTTAGAAAATCGTCGCGAGGTCGCTGCAGTCACCTTTTTACTCAAGTCTCCCATTGAAAAATGGTAACAGAAGTTTAAAAAAATAAATCCCACCATTTCTTCCAATTCGGAGTATTATCTACTTTAGGCTTAGCTGATTTACTGGCATCAAGGACCTCCTTGGGGATTATCACCTCCTGCTCCCCAGGCTTTACCAAGAATAATTGGTTGCGCGCTTCCTTTTCGATAAATTGATCCTCCTTAACGACTGAAAGTTGAGACTTAAGCCTTTGGTTCTCCTGTTTTTGTTTTTCAAGCTCGATTTTTGCCTGGGTTACTAAATCCTGCTTCTTCCACAAGTCATAGATTGAGCGGATAAGACTATTTATTATGACAGCCGACAGAACAATTATGATTAAAAACACCGCTTTTTTCATATTTATCTCTCAGTGTATTCCATCTTGACTACCCAGGCAATCTTTGATATTATAGGACATCTTATATTTTTTAGCCTAGCATGAAACCAGTAAAACTCAGAGATGCCCACCAAAAATTTAAAGATTTTTTAAAGGAAAAAAAGCACTCAGGCTCTACCATTGTAGCATACGGTAAAGACATAGAGCAGCTTGTTTCTTTTCTCGAAGAATTGTCCAAAAATCACATTCATGAAGTGACCAAAGAGGATATCGAGGCCTTTTTGGCTAAATTGACCAAAGAGGGCTATACTCCCAAATCAATTTCTCGCAAAATTAACTCTACCCGAACTTTCTATAGATTTCTGAAGGTAAATGAATATGTTACGGATGACCCCTCTCTTTTGGTAGCCCACCCCAGATATCAACTGGCAACACCCAGAATTCTCACCCCGACTGAATACAGGGCGTTGCGAGATGCGGCCAGAAATGATCCGCGTATGTTTTCTATTATCGAACTTTTGCTTCAGACAGGAATAAGAATTGGAGAATTGGCAGAGCTAAAATTATCAGATCTTAACAAAGAAACTATGAAAATAAGACCTTATGAAAAACATGACGAAAGAACCGTACCTCTTAACAAACGCGTCCTTGAAGCTCTTAGTAAATATCTAGAACTTCGACCTAAGACCAAAGACGAACATGTTTATGTCACTAAATCCGGAAAGCCCTTCCTCGTCAGAAATATTAGAACCTCAATGGAAAGATATTTTCGTCTTGCTGAAATCAAAGACGCCAAAGTTAATGATCTTAGGCACACTTTTGTTGCCCATCACCTAAAACAAGGGGTTTCTTTGGTCTTACTCTCAAAAATACTGGGACACAAGAGACTTTCAACTACTGAAAGGTATCTTGAGTACGTAGGTGAACGCGGAAAAGAAACTTCAAATCTTTCAGATCTTTAAGAAATTACAATTCTGGTAAAATTCTCTGCATATTTGACACCTTTTGCCTGCTTGCCGGCAGGCAGGCCTTCTCCAAAATATCTGGCTGTCTCCTCAACTTTCTTTTTAACTGCAGGGAAATCTGGAAATTGACTTTTGTGCATCGACAAGGCCTTTAATTTTTTCTCGAATGTTTTTGTGACATCAACCAATTGATTTCTTTTTTCAAAACCTATCAACCAGAGTTCTTTAGTCTTATGAGGGAAAAGTCCCTTTCTCTCATGATCAGGAAATGTGAGACGATCACGCGAAAGCGGAAAACAGGCATCCATGGCTGCCAAAGCAGCAGCTCTGTGGTCTGAGTGATTTATAAAACTAAACTTCTCAGAATAATAAAGAGAGGGATCCATGGTCAGAAGAATATTTGGCTTGATGGTTTTGATAACCTGTGCGATGTCTTTCTTAAGTTTAAAATCTGAGACAAGCGTGGTATCGGCATGTTTTAGAAAAAAAATTTTTTTGATCCCCAAAACTCTGCCGGCATTGACTTGCTCTTCTCTTCTAATTTGAGCAAGTTTCTTGCGGGTCATCCCAGGATCGTCAGAGCCCCTACTTCCATCGGTACAGACAAGATAATATACTCTTGCGCCCTCCCCGGTCCATTTAGCAATAGTTCCTGCTGCCCCAAAATCTATATCATCCGGGTGAGCCCCGACGGCCAAAACCACTCTGCTATTTCTCATAACTTTAGGGCGATTATAGAGGAAATAAAAGGAGTTCTCAAGGTTGCTGTTGTCTTCCGGCTTTGGTAAAATTGTAGTACTTTGCGTCCGTAGCTCAGTGGCAGAGCGCTACTCTTATAAAGTAGATGTCCTTGGTTCGAATCCAAGCGGACGCACGTTTAGAGTTTGGCCCTTTTGGAGATTTCTGCCTCAACAATTTCCGCTTCTTTCCCATACTTTAAGCGCGAAAGTTCGCGGACCAGTTCTGAAACTCTTTGATTGGCAATCTTTTTTTCTTCACTCATATCCCGTGTCAAATCCATAGAAAATGGCAGTACGGGCTCCCCTCCCACGATTGTCTTCATATAGGTATTAAATCTCTCAACATTTATAAGATCTGATTCGTTAAAGACTGGTTGGAATTCATGCTGAAGATAATTTGCATCTGTTACTCCGACTCTGAAGGCCATGACGCTACCCACGTTTCCAAAGATGGCGTTTTTAACCTCCTCTTCCATTTGCCCGATAAACTGGTTTGCGACTATTAAATTAAGGCGGTACTTTCGAGCTTCAGAAAGAATTTGGGCAAAATCAGGAGTCGCAAAGTTTTGAAACTCATCAACATAAAGAAAGAAGTCTTTTCTTTGCTCAATCGGCACATCCTGCCGAGACATCGCAGCCACCAGAATTTTAGGAACCAATATTAATCCCAAGAAATTCGAATTCTCTTCCCCTATTTTTCCTTTTGAAAGATTGATGAGCAAAATTTTCTGCTCATCCATTACATTTCGGAAATCAAATGAACTCTGTGATTGACCGATAATATTTCTGATCATCTTATTGGTAACAAACCTTCCGAACTTAGAAACTATATAATCCAAGACCTCGGATTTATGGAAATCCGAAGTTTGGGCGATCTGATCTGTCCAATAGCGCCTGATAATAGGGTCCTGAACTTTGGGTAAAAGCTCTTGCACATAAGTCGCATCAGTCAATGCTCTTACGACTTCAACAAATGTACTTCCCGACTCATACATGACAGTAAGCATCGCATTTCTTATCGCATGTTCAAACCTAGGCCCGATGATTCCTGTTTGATGGGGATCAAAAAGCTTGTACATAAGCCCAATAATTGATGAAACTACATAATGTTTCTGTTCCTCTGTTCTTGCATCAAGCATGTTAAAACCCATTGGTCTTTGTGTGTCTGAAGGATCAAAAAGTATTACATCCTCAGATCGCTGGGGCGGAATAAGTTTTAAAATATCGTCTATCAAATCTCCGTGAGGATCAATCACAGCCAGTCCCTCTCCATTTCTGATATCCTGCATAATCATGGATTTTAAAAATTCTGATTTTCCGGTTCCTGTCTTCCCGATGATGTACATGTGACGCCTGCGATCATCAAGGCTAATATGAACCGGTTTAACGATCCCCCTATAAGTGCTTTTCCCCAAAAATAGTCCTCTTTGAGGAATTTGAGCAGGAGCAGGAGCTCTCTTGGCAGTAATCCAATGAATATGAGGGGTTTCAACGCTTTTGTTGGGAAAATGAAAAATGGTTGCCAATTCTTCGCTCGACAAGACTCCTGTCTGTCCTCGCATCGGCATAAAGCGATAAATAAAATCCTTCATGAATAATCCCTTGAATCGATGAGAATTTTTGGTGAAGGAATTAAGCCCGTCGAATTGACTGAAACTTGAGATAATATTACTCAGATGAGCCTTGGCCGCTTCATTTGTTTTTGAAGAAATAACAATTCTTGCCACTACATCAAAACCTGCTTTTCCAATTTTGTTCTCAATTCCTTCAAGCTCTTTGGGGTCAGCCGCATATTTTGCGGTCTCGGGATTTGATTCCATTTTTTTGGTTTTGGCAATATAGCTTCTTCCTAATTTTTTCCATTTGGAATCAGACGGACTCACCATTATTTGAATTGCCGCACCCTCTCCCTCGGTCATCTTGGCCAAAATAGAAGTAATGGAGGACAGTGGGTCGGTAGGTAAATCTTTGAAGACTTTAATAGGCATATAGCTTGAAGATTTAGGTCTCAGACTGGCAAAAGCGACCTTTCCCTCCCCTGAAAAAATATTATACTCATTTCCGATTGCATAGCCCTCTTTGGCGAAATTTTTAATATCTACTTCTTTTATTTCTGCTTCAGGATATGCACCATTTATTTGCTTCTCAACAAAATCTTTTAAATTGTTTGGTGTATTTGCATAAAAGCGGATATCTTCAGGCATTCCGACAATTTCAAAGGAGAGATGTGGCTGAGGATTTAAAAAAGAGAATCTTCCGCCTTTTCTAATTGAAGCAAAGCTTGAAAACATTTGTTCTGCCGCGTCAATTTTGATTTCATTATCTCTTGGCAGTGAAACTTGAAGAAGAATCGAATCAAGGGATTCTTTTTCCCGATTGCGATTTCTGTATAAAATAATAAAAATATAACCTAGTAAAATAAGGCCTAAAACAATCAAAATCGAGGCCAAAAGCCCTGCCAAAAAAACAGTCAAAAATGTAGTTAAATTTTGTAAATCAAGCGGCTGCATGTTCTAATTCTTTCTTTCTAATTTTTTCAAATGCCCTAAGGACCAGGTTGGCAAGCCATGATTTCTTGTCATCGGTTTTTCCAACTTTGGCGATATGTTTTGCCTGACCTATTGATAACGGTAAATCTGGTAATGACTGTGTTTGGGGTTTATCTGAAATAATTGGCCTTGGCTCAGAAAGTCTTAGTCCCGCCTCTTCGTGTTCTGCTGTTAAAACGGGGTGTTTCTCTGCCTTTTCAACACCAATTTCGGCAATTTCAGGATGAATATTTAATTCCGGTTCTGAGGGTCTGATTTCTACTGGTGCACCTTCTTTTTTCGGTGCGACAGAAACTGGAGAAACTGCTCCAGATCCTACTTCAACTCCTGAAACATCCGCACCTCCCGATGGTTGTTGTGAGCCTGACTGAATCTTGCTATCCATATGTAAACATGATAACACGAATTTAGAATCGTGTCATTACATTTGGCTCACAGTATCATCACGCAGCAATTTTGAAAGCTTCTTTTCTTCGTATTGAAATATCGCAGCTTTTGCAAATTCCACACGGTCCACACCTGGTATCGCTTCCGCATTTTTTACATGGGCCTGGTTGATCAAAATCGTATCCCAGATCCTCAAATATACTGATACTTCTATCCGTTATAGATTCTATTGAGCTTGTTTTTGATCCCCCTCCTGCGCACCCCGGAAGTTCTTTAACTTTTTCAAAAACTTCTCCATATGTTATTGTTCTTGTATCAAGATGGTCTTTGTTTCTATGGTAAGCAGTCTTTAAATACCTATACTCCCTATCATCTTGACCGAATAAAGCGTGTTTGGATATCCTAAGTATTGTTGCGGCAAGTGCCTTGCGGATTTCAGCTTTCGAAAGATTATTTGAAACTACATAATCTTCAAATTCGCCAATCATTTGCTTTACCTGTTCATCAAAATCGTAAAGAAAATTTCTATTTTTAAGAGCTTGGAACATATCTCTCCATGTTTTATCTTTATATGCAGACTTATCTTCACCTGAAATATTTTTCCTCGAAGAAAGTAAATCAAATACAATATCTTCTTCATGTCTTTCCGAAGAATCTTCCAGAGAAAGAGTCTTTATATAATCCATCACAGACGCATTTTCAGGGAGTTCTTTCCCTGTTAAAATTCTGATCGCTTCTCTGGTCTCGGCAAAATTGAAATCAGTTCTAAAGGTTGTTCCGATAATCGTATTTTCTTTTCTTCTTAAGAAATATACTTGCGTATCTTGATATAAGATATCTTCTCCCCTATCAGTTTTAAGACCTGTCCAGCCCAAAGGGCTTACCATCGTGGCGCTTGTCCCATCTTTTTTTAATAAATGTTCCTGAATTATCCGAAGAGATGAGAGAACATACCCATCTCTTTCCTTTTTATCAACAGTATCAAGTAATCTTTTTCCATATTCAGAATCTATAAGATCCCGTTCTCCCTCAACTTCCGTAACTTCGTATTCGAATGGAAAAACTATACCTTGCCGAAGGTATTCTAAGCCAAAACCCAAAATATCTCTTTTTGTTTGTCTTAGCCAAATTGACTTTGACTCCTGATCCAATCCTTGAAGAAGATTCATTTGCCCATTCATACTAAATCCAATTTCGTTCAGGTTATACCAGTCAGATGGCAACCCTTCCCGTCTCCAGTTCAGATCAAAATATCTTATCTCTTTTGCCAAAGGATTTCCCGTGAGGCTTTCGTCCTCGGTTTTAAAAACTGATGGACGGGCTTCGACAGCTATCATTTATGGTCTCCTTTCCAGATTGTTTCCTCTTTGCCACTTTTAAAATTCACGAATCTTGACATGGTTAGAAATAAATCCGAGAGTCGGTTGATATAAACTAAGATTTTTTTATCAATCCTTTCTTTGTGTGATAAGGCAACCAGTCTTCTTTCTGCTCTTCGGCAGACTGTACGGGCGATGTGCAAATATGAAGCAGCAGTTGTTCCTCCTGGGAGAATAAAATTTGAAAGTTTAGGCATCTGTTCCGTCATCTCATCTATGAACTTTTCAAAATGTGAAACCCTCTCTAAAATTTTAAGTTTCCTAAACGTTGATGGATTTGCCAAAGATGCACCAATTTCAAACAAATCTCTCTGAATTTCAATTAATTCTTCCTTAATCTTTGATTTTTTATTTTTTATATTTGATATTGTAAACCCTATCGTGCTATTTAACTCGTCTATAGTTCCTATCGCCTCTATTCTTGCTGCAGTTTTTGAAACCTTTTTCCCAGTAAAAAGAGACGTTCTTCCTTTATCACCTTTTTTGGTATAAATTGGCATAAAAAAATCCTTCTTGTTCCCAAGAAGGATAAATCTTAATTTCCTGCTCGGGAAAACTTTTTTAGCATAGTTTTCTGGCTTTTACAGTTGCGGCACAGCTACGGATATCCACCGTAATTACCTATGCTTAAGTTTTATGATTTTAAAATAGAAAGCTCTTTTAATCAAGCTCTAGCATTCGGAATAACCACAGCTGTAGCATTTCCTACAGCCTTCTTCATATGCTAGGCTTCCGGCTCCACATTCAGGACAGATATCATAAAGTCCGGTTCCGGCTTCCATATCAAGAGAGGATTTATCTTCGGCAAAAACTCCAGATGCCTGTCCTACAAGAGGCAACTGCTGTAATTTAACTATCTCAGGATCCTCTGTTTTTTCCTCCTCATGACTTCCATTCTTAGCTGAGCCATTTAAAGAAGCTGAGATATTCTCCGGAGCATGTCCATTTGCAATAATTTTATTTCTGTCCTCCACATTTCCATTAACTGCAAAGTCAAAATGTATAGACAGTATTTTTGCGACTGCGTCAGGCAAGGATCTGACTTTGTCTTTGCCAAATCCAACACTTCTGGCTCCGCCTATTCCAGCAAGTTGTGCTACAACTTGTCTTATGCGCTCTCTAGGCGTCAAGCCGCCAATAAGACGAAGGTTTACAGAGATCATTCGCCCCAATGCATCTGCCATTGCCGCAACGTCAGAACCTGATTTGCCGATGGTTATAAATACTTCAAATGGTTCTCTTTTTTCATCGTGGTTAATCGTGATATAAGTCTTGCCTACCGGCGTTTGGATTGCATAAGTTACTCCCTCAAGCTGCATCGGTCGCGGAATAACAGGCTTACCAAGAGGCGTTAGGGCTTTCTCCTGTTTGACTTCTTCTTTTTTCTCCTCGACTCGGGTGAGAACTCCTTCTCTTGATCCATCTCTCATGTAGGTTACACCTTTAAGTCCCAAATCATAAGCTGCCATGTAAAGTGTCTTTACATCTTCAACGGTATGTGCATTTGGCGCATTGACTGTTTTTGAGATTGATGCATCGATATATTTTTGGGCAACTGCCTGGACCTGAGCATGTTCAAGAGGGGTAAGATCATTTGCGCTGACAAAATACTCTGGTCTATCCTGAACGGAGTCGAAGGATTTTTCTCTCTCTTGGTTTTCTTTTTTCCACTCTTCATATAGCGGATGGTACATTATATGTTCTCCAGTTCTATCTCGACGAATAAATGTAAATTCATAAACAGGTTCAATTCCTGAAGTAACACCTGAAAGAAGAGATGTGGTACCGGTTGGAGCAATGGTAAGAAGGACCGCATTTCTTATGCCCTGTTTGGTAATTTTCTTTTGAATTTCCTCAGGAAGTTCTTTGATATGGTACCCCTTCATGTATTTTGCCTTGTTAAATTTCGGGAATACACCCTTTTCTCTGGCAATATCAGAAGAGGCCTCATAGGCACTGTTTCTAAGTGTCTCAAATATTTTATCAATTATTTCCAAAGATTCATCGGATCCGTATCTTACTTTCATCTTAATAAGCGCATCTCCCAAGCCCATGATGCCAAGACCGGTTCTTCTTATCTCTTTGGCGATTTTTTCATTTTCTTTGAAAAAATAGTATGTTTTATCAATAACATTATCTAAGAATCTCACTGCGGTTTTGACATCTTTCCCAAAATTCTTGTAATCAAATTCGCCGTTCCCGCCTTGCTGCGAGGCAGGTTTTACATATACTGCCAAATTCATAGCTCCGAGATTACAAACTGCCCAGGGTCCCAATGGCTGTTCACCGCAGGGATTCGTGGCGATTAATTTTTCAAAATACCAGGTGTTGCTTCTCTTGTTGCTTCTCTCAAGAAAATGAAGGCCTGGCTCAGCAGATCTCCATGCTGCTTCGCAGATAAGATTCCAAAGATCCCGGGCCTTTATAGTTTTATAGACTTTTATTTTCCCGCCCATTTTTTTCCATTGATCTATCTCACCATCCCATTTCTCATCATATTTTGGATCATCCAGATCAGGATAAATCAAACTCCAATCTTTGTCCTTTTTGACCGCTTCCATGAAAGAATCAGAAACACAAACTGAGAGATTGGCGCCATTTATTTTTGAGAGATCCTGCTTGACAGTAATGAATTCCTCGATATCAGGATGCCAATCCCAAAGCATAAGCATGGTTGCACCTCTTCTTGTTCCTCCCTGCTGGACGACATCATGCGTTGCGTAGGAGAAAAGTCCAGCCCATGTCACAGGACCTGAAGAAGTTCCATTGACCTTTTTAACACGAGCGCCTCTTGGTCTTAAGGATGAAAGATTAAGACCTACGCCACCAGACCTTGACTGAATTTCTACTAATTGTTTTAGGGATTCCAAAATTCCCTCTCTTGAATCTTTGGGTGATGGAATAACAAAACAATTAAAATAAGTAACCTCATAATTTGTTCCGGCACCAGACAAGATTCTTCCACCCGGAACAAACTTAAAGTCACTCATTACGTTGTAGAATTCTTTTTCCCAGTGTTTTCTTACAGCTTTTTTCTCATTCTCGGCAATCCCCCGGGCGACCCTCTTCCACATTTCTTGGGGTGTATGTTCTAAGAGTTCTCCTTTGACTCCCTTAAGAGCATATCTGTCCAAAAATACTTTATTTCTTATTCCATCAAGCTTCATAAATTTTGTTAATTAAAAAATGGTGGTGATCTACCATTGAATAAATAAATACCAACTGGCAATATGGTTTTTAATAAAAATTCACTATATGTCGGACTATTAACAATATCTTTAATAAAGATAACTAATTTGGTAAAAGGAGTTACGGTTGCCAAAGATTTGTCGCTTAGATCCTTCAAAGAAGCTCCATTACTGGTATCTGATGTAGTAATTCTATTAGAATTTCCTTTTATTAAAACTCTATCATGCCTACCATTACATATAGATACATTAATTGGGAATAAATTAAAAATATAACTATTTGACCTCGATTTGCTCATATTAATTTGATAATTTTATATCCTTAGTAGCATATTTATCCTTTTGAAAAACTTTTAAAACTGTTGAGTCAATCTCTTTATCTCCCTCGCTTAAAATAAACTTGTAATGACCTTCTTCTTTAAATCCGAGACCTGCGAGTTCTACTATTAAATTATTCTTGCCATTAGGGCCAGTGAAGGTATCAAGATTAAAGCTACTCTGCTCCCCAGCAAGACCCTTAGATGGTTCTATTTTTAAATTTAGTTTATATTTAGTTACCGGGGCTCCATTAACTGTTGCTACAAAAAATGCACGAGACAATCCTCCTGGAAATTGCTGAACTCTTATCTCATCAAAAATCCCATTAATACTTAACTTTCCTTCTCTCGATACGCTTGCATAATCGCAAAGGGCAATAATTTCTGTTTTTAATTGTTTCATTATTTTATCAGCCTCTTTACTTCTTTTTCAAAATCCTCAACATCTACAAATCTTTTAAAAACACTTGAAAATCTGATATATGCAACTTTATCTATCTTTTTGAGTCTTGTCGCTACCATTTGTCCTATTTTTTTACTATCTATTTCCAGTGAATCTGCTCCTCGCAGCTCCCTTTCAACCTCTGTTACAATTCTTTCTATGTCCTCAAGCGATACTTTTGTTTTTTCGCAAGACCTTATTATTCCGCTTTTTAATTTGTCTCTGTTAAACTGTTCTCTTCTCCCGTCTTTCTTAATTACTACTAAATTGATATTTTCTACTCTTTCGTATGTTGTAAATCGCTTATCGCATGTTAAGCATGATCTTCTTCTTCTTATTGTTTCTAAATCTTCACTGTCTCTTGTTTCAACTACTTCTGTTTCCGTCGATCCGCAGTATGGACACTTCATATAAGCTAGCTTCCATGCTCAAACACTACAAATAGTGTCAAGACAAATCGTATTACACTAAATCTACCCTGTCAACTAGAAATAAGTAGATCAAAAAATATCAGGTTTTAATTTAGCCTCGGTTTTTTCTTCTCGGAGATTTTGGGTTAGAAATAGAGTAAAAAAAATGTGGGTTGTTCAAGTTCGCTTGTAAATGTCGGAATAAATATTATTCAATCTTAGCTATTTATCCTGTCGTTACAGCATTAATTCTTTGACCCTTTTTTGAAAACCAGCTACTCTTTGAGCTTGACTTTTTAATCCGTCTTTGATCTGACCTTCTGCTTTAACTTCTAAATTTTTGATAACCTCTTCATGCTTCAACGCCGCCTGATAAAGCCGCCCAGTAATATCTTTTGTTTCTTTTTTCTGTTCCTTTGCTTGATTGATTTGCCTTATTGCCTCATCAAAATAGTTTTCCGCTTTTGAGACAGTAGTAACTGCCAAACTATGCTTTGCCTTTCCTTTTTCAAATAACATTACTCCTTCATTTAAACGTTTATCTGCTTGAAGTAAATTAAAATCTGCTTTTTTAACAGAATCGGATATCAGGAAGTTTACCACCCTATCTCTTATTGCTTTAAGAAAATATAATGGGTTATCAGGAAGAAGACCGGGGTATGGCAAAGCGTACTTAATCTCCTCTGTAACTTCTGCCGAGGCAGTTGAATCTTGAGCTCCCTGAGCAAAAGAAAAATTAATACTGAAAGAATAAAATGAGAAAAAGACCAGAAGAAAAAGGATTTTTTTCATATAATTCTGTTTTTATCTTATTGCAACAACATTTAGCCAATCGCTCTCAAGTTCTTTAAATGGTTTTCTAAATAGAAAGTCCCAATGTCTTCCGTCAAAAGCTCCTCCAAAAACAGAAATTTTTGAAAATCCATTTCTTTTAAGAACGGCATTTATTTTGTCTTTGTTAAGATAGGCCATGACACTATTTCTTACACCGGTTGACTTCCATCTTTTTCCACCATCTGATGTCAGTATGGCAAAAGTTTTAAGTATGGTTTTACCGTGATCGGAAGGATTATCATAAAATTCCACAAATGCGTATTCTCTATTGGGCTCTGCCTTGTTCACTGCAAAATTAAGACCTAAAATTCTATTCCTCACCTTCAGAATCTTATTAAAATTTGTAATTTGAAGCACCATGACTCCTTTTTCTGATAGATGTTTTGAAGTTCTTGCTATTAATTCTTGATAGTTATGGGGATTATGGGAAATAGTATTGCCTAAAAAAAGTGCTGCATCAAACGTAGTTTTTATTTTAGGAATAAAGCTTTCAAGGTCTGAGCAGTAGAATTTAAGTCTTTCTGATGCTTCTTTTGAGAGAACTTGTCTTCTTTTATTTGCCTCTCTTATCATGCCTTGACTTCGATCGATCCCAACTACCTCAAACCCTCTTCTCGCAAAATCAATTGCGTGATCTCCTGTTCCGCAGCCAATGTCAAGAATTCTTTTTACTTCGTTTTGGGCAAAAATTTTTAGAAGATCGGGAACTTCGTGCCCCAATCTGTCTTTAATGTCGACAGAGGCGTAATAAGTTTTGGAAAGCCAGTCATTATATTCCTCGTTTTCTGTAAAAAGAAGCCTGTCCCCAACTAAAGTTCTGAAGATATCCCCTTTTGAAATAATACCTACTAAGTTCCCGCTCTTGTCTATCACGGGAAGTCTCCCTACTTTTTCTATAAACATTCGGGATTGAGCTCGAAGAAGTGGAGTATTGGGAGTAACCAATGTTACTTGAGTACTCATGATCTTATCGGCTGGCATCTCAAAAATCTCATCAACCTTGTCCTCCATCTCTTCAAAATTTCCTTCTCGAAACGGGTCCTCGGCATATTCGGATATCGAAGGATAAAATTTTGCAAGTATATCTCTTTCAGTAATAAATCCTACTACTTTTTTTCCCTTTAAGACCGGGACGCCATTAATACCGCGTCCGAAGATAAGAAGTGAGACATCCTTGACTTTTGTATCTGTACGTACAGAGTCAACATTTTTGGACATCGCATCAGAGACTTTCATGTTTTGTTAAGGTTTTTCCCCTTTCCTCTCTTTTTCTCATAATTTCATCAAACATCTCTCTTAAAAACGGCTCTTTTATATATAAATCAGCAGTTGCAAAAAACTCATCCAGCTTTTTATTTTGTTCTTCTTCATACTCATATGCCTGTAGTGACATTTCAAGCTTGTCAATCTGCCAGAAAAGTTTAGCTTCTTTTGAAGACCGCAAGATCATTTCTTCGAATATCTCAATGTACTCCTCTCCTCCTTCAATTCCGTTAAAAAGACCTACTATTCCTCTTATTTCCTGTTCTTCTTTAACTTTCCTTGCCTTTAAATCTACGACTCCCCACCTAACCCAAACTTTGTCTTCTGTTATTGCCTCCCCAAGACTGTGAATAAGAGACATTTTCATTAACTTATCCTTGTCAATTTTTAATTCATCGGCCACTGTCATCGTGAGAACGCCTACACGAAATGAATGAGCAGCGATGCTTTCCGGGTTTTTTATACCCTCTCTTACCCATCCGGTTCTTAAAAGTCTCTTTGATTTTCCAACTATCTTGAGGAACTCAAGATAATCGCTCTTTTTCGCCATCATTGCGCCTTTAATTTATCATTAAACTTGACAAATAGCAAGAGGGTGTGATATAAGCCTAAAACTCTGGGCAAAAACCCAGTATTTATGCTATGGGAAACGGTAATGAACTAGGCAGACTAACTGGAGAGCCTTTATCGCGGAGAGAAATAACTGTAAGAACTCGTAGGGTTATAAATGATTACGCTAGGGAATCAATTAAGGCATTGTATCCGACAGTCAGGAGAGGAGAGGGAAAAGTAATAATAGGATCGGTGCCCGGAAGACCAGAGGACGATCAATTGGGTATTGATTCTTACGGAGAGGATTTATTGGCGAACCTAATAAGAGATATTCAGCTACCCGCTATTGTCTTGGGGGAACATAATCCTCCTACTTTTACTGAATTTGGACAGCCTCAAGTTATAATACCGATTGATGCATTCGACAATTCTAGTGAGTACATGAGAGGACTCGACACCCCAGTCTACACGGTAGTCAGTGCTTATTCTTTAGATGGGAAACCAATTGCAGGTGCTGTATGTAACATAAGAGATAGAAAGGCTTTTATAGCGCACGATGGCGGAGTGTACGAACTCGATACTGAAATGCCAGACCACTACAGTCAAGTTTTTGCTTCAAGAAGAACAACTCTTAAAGATGACAAGGCAACAATTGCAAGCTATTTAGGAAGTAAAGAATATTCGTTGAAATTTTTTAAACATTTTGGAAAAATGATTGAAGACATGCCACCAAAGGCAAGACTTTATGCAGGAGGAGGAGCATTTATATACGGTCTTTTAGCAAATGGTTCTGTCGATGCATATGTGATGTTCGATGAACCATACTCTGAAATTTTTCCTGGATTTACTCTGGCGCGTTCGGCGAAATGCACAGTGGTAAGTGTAAATCCTGATGGTTCATATGAGGAGATAAAACTTACTCCTGAGTTTTACGAAAATCCTCAGCTGTACGTAGAAGGAAAGGTTCCTTTTTTCATTGCTGCAGCTACTCCTGAAATAAGAGACGAGATAATCGACTACTATATGAAAGCAAGAAAAGACTAGCTCTTGAATCCTATGTTTTCAAGGGCGAGGTCGAGGGTTTCTCTTGGATTATGGGAGTAGGTATTAATTACTAAGTCATAATAATTTTTGTCCCAATAAATCCAGCTTGAATCATTCTTGGCATAAAGCCTTCGCCATTTCTTAAGATTTCTTTCTTCTCTTTCTTTGATTTCATATTTAGCCTCATCAACTGAGATTTTATCCCGATTTACCAAGCGGTCAATTCGTATATCTGTCTTGTCATTCCCCTCTTCATCTTCACAGATTACACAAATTTTAAAAACCCCTTCAATTGCCTGCGCATCAAAACCTGCTAGGTGACTTTGAATAATATGGTGATTTTCTTCTTTTAAAATTTTTTTGACCATTTCTTCATATTTAAGATCTGCGTCATCAGGTCTTTTGTCAGTTTCGATCACTGATGCTCCAGCATCAATATTTGCCTTTCTCATTATTTGTCCGCCTTCAAGCATCTCCCATTTCAAAATTTCTGCTAGTTTCTTCGCCAAGGTCGTGGCACCTGAACCAATTCTCCCCGAGACAGTAATATTTCTAATATTTGGAAGCTCTGCTGGAGTATTCATGCTTTTAAAAATTCTAATACTTAAATCTCAAATAGTTTTAAATTTTGATTTTGGAACTTGGAATTTATTTAGAAATTAGATATTAGAAATTAGGATTTAATCTGTTTCCCATCATAATTACCTCTTCAATCAAACGACTTGAATAGCCGTATTCGTTATCATACCAGGCAATGATTTTTACCAGATTCCCACCGACAACTTGAGTCAGAGATAAATCAACTATGGCCGAATGAGGATTACCGATAATATCACTTGAAACAATGGGGTCCTCTGTTACTTCAAGAATTCCTTTAAAAGCAGGGTTATTGGCTGATTCTCTTAAAACATTATTCACTTCTTCCTTTGTCGTTTCCCTTCTAAGAAGAAAAGTAAAATCAGAAAGTGAACCGACCTTGACCGGAACTCTTATCGCAAGGCCATTAAATAAGCCCTTAAGCTCTGGCACGGCCTCGGTTGCTGCAATTGTCGCACCAGTTGAGGTGGGAATTATATTCTCAGCGGCTGCTCTTGCGCGTCTATAGTCTTTGTGCCCTCCGTCCTGAATCCTTTGATCTGATGTATAGCCATGAATTGTGGTCATCATTGCCTTTTCCACTCCAAAATGATCAACCATTACTTTTGCCACCGGGGTAATGCAATTTGTAGTACAAGATGCATTATTAATTATCTTCTCGCCTTGATAATTATTTGAATTGACTGAAATAACATAAGTTGGCACCTCTCCTCCTTTAACTGGTGCCGACAAAACAACAGCTTTGGCTCCAGAATCTATATGAGGCTTTAATTTCTCAGCCGTAGTAAAGTGTCCTGTTGATTCAATGACTACATCTACATTTAAGTCTCTCCACGGCAAAAGACCGGGATCCTTCTGAGAAATAACCGGAATCTCTTTTCCGTCAATAATAAGTGATCCAATTGAATCTTTGAAATTTGAGTTTTGAGATTTAAGTTCTAAAGTATGATCACGGAGTGTTCCATACGACGTGTCATACTTTAAGAGATACATCCAGCCCTTAATATCTGTTGAGGAACCAGCATTGATGGCAACAACATCTATTTCCTGGGTATGTTTTTGAAGGATAACCCTGTGAGCAATTCTTCCAATTCTTCCATAGCCATTTATCGCAACCCGTATCATTAAAATAGTATAAACCAGAAAAAAAAATGCAGCAAGAGGGAAACAGATTCTTATGCAGCAAGAGGGAAAGTTATTCTTTCGCCACGCAACAAAGCCACGGATTGCTGATGACGGACGTATTCTGAGATCACATCAAGACGCGACCTGTTATTATAATATTCTATATAAGGAATGTGGCTGTCATTAAAACGTGACCCCATTGCAGTCATTATAATTTTGCTACTTTTAAAGAAATCAGAATGATGAATGAAAAAAGAAGTTACTTCAAGTTGAGTGCAATCAACCTCTCCTTCGTGAAGCCCGGATAAAGATTCTGCGATTGTTTCTTCTCTGAGATCTCTTGGACTAGGAATCCAAATTATAAAAGGGCAGTTATTGGGTACTTGAGGAATCTTTATATGATTCTTGATTTTTTCTGAATTGAAAAATTCTTCAATGCCCACTAATTCATGCTGTTTTTTAAGAGGAACTCTTCCTTCAACCACAAGTGGAGTGTTAAATTTTCCTCTGTATTTTTCAACTTGCTCAAGAATACCTGAAAACGTTTGCGTATATTCAGCTTCATCTTGGCCTAATTCTCGATGAAATCCAAAATTAATAAGTCTTTCTATCTGATTTGTTATTTGAAATTTCTGCAGTTCTATCACATCTTGTCGTCTTGCTGTCATTTCCAGCTTCTGTCTTTCTAATTTTGCTTTTGAAAAATCAAGAAGGGTAAACGGTTCGGAGAATCGCAAAAGCGGAGCAGATGATTTAGAATGTTCTGGAAAATGTAATAATTTCCCTGTTTCCGCATTCATAGGCAGCCCTTTCAAAAGGATTTCCCTATGTAATTGTCAAACTTCTACAAATAGGATACACTTATTTATAAACTCTGTCAATCTCGGTCAAACTTAATCACAATGTTTATTAAAAATTTTGATAATCTTGCCAAAACTCCCAACAGAAAAATAGTCCTTGAGCTTATCGAAGCTGCCCTATCTTCCATCCAGCCTGAAGAGGTAATTAATAAAAATGTCAAACTGGAAAATAACAAACTCTTTATAAATGATAAGACTTTTAATATTGAAAATTTCGACAGGATCTTTCTTCTTGGCTTTGGTAAAGGATCTGCCAAGAATTCTAAGTTAATCGAGGGAAAGCTCGGAGGGAAACTAACCGAAGGCTTTGTTATTGATACAAATTCAGAAAATTTTGCAAAGATCAAATTCACTCAAGGCGCACATCCTCTTCCTTCTCAGCAAAATGTAGAATTTACCGATTCGGTTATAAAAAGGTTCAAAGATTTAAATCTTACAGAAAGAGATCTTGTAATAATCGTAGTCTGCGGCGGAGGTTCGGCCATGCTCGTCCATCCCTATCGCATCAGTCTTGAGAAAAAAATAGAGGTTGGGAAAGCGCTTCTTGAGTCAGGTGCTGATATAATCGAAATGAACACAATAAGGAAGCATCTCTCAACTGTCAAAGGAGGCGGACTTTCGGAAATTCTTTATCCATCAAATATTGCGACTTTGATATTTTCAGATGTTCCGGGAAACGATCTATCTTTTATAGCATCGGGTCCAACAGTCAAAGATCATACAACTGTTGATGATGCGATAGAACTTCTTGAAAAATATAATCTCTGGGAAAAGTTAGAACTTACGCGTGAAGAATTTTCCGAAAATCCCAAAGACGATAAGTATTTTGAAAATGTTTCCAATCTTTTGATCTTGAGCAATCTGACCGCCCTTTCAGCTATGCAAAAAAAAGCCCAAGAACTTGGGCTTAAAGCAGAGATATTTTCCGACAAATTTCAGGGAATAGCCAGAGAAGTTGGAAAAGAACTCGTAGAGAAAACTTCTGACAATTCGGTCCTTTTAGTGGGAGGGGAAACAACTGTAAAAGTCAAAGGAGAGCACGGACAAGGAGGGCGAAATCAGGAGTTGGTACTTGCGACTTTACAATTTCTGAATGAAAAAACCGTGATTTCATCTTTTGATTCGGACGGTTGGGATAATTCTCGCTTTGCAGGAGCGTTCGGAGATCACAAAACCATTGAACGCGCAAATGAATTAGGGGTTGAACCCCTAAAATTCCTAGAGACGGACAATAGTCTGGAGTTTTTTGAGAAAACAGGTGATGGAATTGAAACTGGCAGACTCCCCTCAAACGTCTCCGACCTTATAATAATATTAAAAATAAAAGATTAAATATAGAATATGCATATTAAAAATGAAAAATGAGAAAACAAAAGAATTTAAAAAAAGATTATATGTTCTGATCTTACAAACAATTAAACTGGTGGAAAGTGCAAAAAAATCTTCCACATCAAGAATAATTGGAGATCAATTGATAAGAAGCATAACAAGTATCTTAGCCAACTATATTGAGGGGCACGCCGCAAGTTCAAAAAAAGATTACACAAATTACTTTAATTATTCCTTAAAATCCGCAAATGAAAGTAAGGTTTGGATTGCATTGCTTAAAGATACAGATAATGTAGATAGAGATAAAACTGCTTTTTTGCTTAAAGAATTGGATGAGATCTCTAGAATATTTGGCTCAAGTCTGTTAACCTTAAAAGGGAAGAATAAAAATATTTGATTTTTGATCTGTATTTTTTATCTTTTATATTTTATATTTAAAATATATATGGTTGAAGAATTATACGAAGACAAACTTAAAGAGCTTGAACTTACAGCTGTTAAGACCCGCGAGCTAATTATCGAAACTTTGCTTGAGGCAGGCTCCGGACACTCAGCAGGGCCCCTGGGCATGGCGGATATTTTCACTGCTTTTTATTTTCATATTCTAAACCATGATCCCAAAAATCCGGACTGGGAAGATAGAGACAGGCTTATTCTTTCAAACGGGCATATCTGTCCGGTCCGTTATGCTTCGATGGCCCTTGCCGGTTATTTTCCAATTGAGGAATTAAAAACACTTCGTAAATTAAACTCACGGCTTCAGGGACATCCCCATAGAACTATCTTGCCGGGAGTTGAAACTACATCAGGACCCTTGGGAGAAGGACTTTCCCAATCAATCGGAATTGCTTTAGCAGGGAGACTTGACAATCAAAAATACCATGTTTATTGCATTGCCTCAGATGGCGAACATCAAGAGGGAAATACCTGGGAAGCTGCAATGTTTGCCGGTAAACATAAATTAAATAATCTGACTTTGATTATCGACAGAAATAATATTCAAATCGACGGATTTACCGAAAATGTAATGCCGCTTGAACCCCTAAAAGCTAAATATGAGGCGTTTAATTGGGCTGTTTTGGAAGTGGATGGGAATAACATCAGAGCATTTGTTGACAGCGTTCGGGAGGCAAGGGCAATTTTTGAGAAACCAACTGTAATAATAGCTCATACAATTCCAGGAAAAGGTGTGGATTTTATGGAAGGCGACTTTCATTGGCACGGGATGCCACCGAATAAAGAACAGGCCCAAAAAGCACTCGCCGAACTAAGAACTTTACAAGGCAAGATCCAAAGCGAACACCAATGATGAAAATTGACCTAATTAACCTAATTGCTCTAATTTCTAAATTTGTGAATTGGGACTTGTTTAGATCAATTAGTAATTAGAGTAATTAGAAATTTTAATAATGCTTAATCCGTATTTAAAACTAAATCCAAAATTATTTGATGAAGACCCGCCTAGCGGCGAAACAAGCGTTGAACAGAAAGCCACAAGACAAGGCTATGGTGAAGGTCTGGTTGAGCTGGGGGAGAAAAATCCCAATGTCGTAGTTCTGACTGCCGATCTTTCCGAATCGACCAAAGCCGAAGGATTTGAGAAAAAATTCCCGGAAAGATTCTTTGAAGTAGGAGTTGCCGAGCAGAATATGGCAGCAATTGCCGCAGGTCTTGGCGTAAGCGGAAAAATTCCCTTTATTTCCTCTTACGCTACCTTTAATCCCGGTAAAAACTGGGAAACAATCAGAACGACCATTGTCTATAACCGGTCCAATGTAAAGATCGCTGGACATCATTCAGGAGTTGTGACCGGACCAGACGGCGCCACGCATCAAGCCACAGAAGATATTGCCTCGATAAGGGCCTGGCCGGGGATTACGATTTTTGTCCCCTGCGATGGAATTGAAGCCAAAAAAGCAACTCTTAAGGCTTCAGAAATTGACGGGCCGGTATATCTTAGATTCACCCGTGATAAAACTCCGGTCATTACAACCCAGGATACTCCTTTTGAAACAGGAAAGAATCAAATTTTTTGGACATCAGAAAACCCCAAGGCGGTTATATTTGCCACCGGGCATATTCTCTATCAGGCTCTTCTCGCTGCTAAGAGCTTGGAAGAAGAAAATATAAATACGCTTGTTGTAAATGTCCCAACCATAAAACCCCTCGATGATGAGAATATTATTGAACTGGCTGAAAAATGCGGTAGGGTCGTAACAGTTGAAGATCATCAGGTTGCAGGAGGGCTGGGTGGGGCGATTGCTGAGGCGCTGAGTAAAAATAGACCGACACCAATGGAATTTATTGGACTTCAAGACACTTTTGCCGAATCAGGAACTCCAAAAGAACTTATGGAAAAATATAAAATGGACAAAACTGCTATAAAAGAAGCTGTTAAGAAAGTGATCTCTAGAAAATTGACCTAATTAATCTAATTGCCCTAATTTCTAATTTGGATTTTGAAATTTGGGATTTATTTAGAAATTAGGATTTAGAAATTAGAAATTAATGGAGAACAAACTGCTTGAAGAATTAAGGACAACAATCAAAGGGGATGTTTTAAATGACGAGCAAACTCTATCAACTTATAGTCACGATGCTTCGCTATTTGAGGTAAAGCCACAAGTCGTTGTTTTTCCAAAAGACGAAGAAGATGTAAAAAATCTTGTTGCATTTGTCAACAAGCATAAAAAAGATGATCCATCTCTTTCCCTAACTGCACGTGCCGCAGGAACCGACATGGGGGGAGGCTCGATAAATGAATCTATTATTGTCGTTTTTGGTAAATATTTTGCCCAAACTCCTGTTATAAATGGAAATATTGCTACAACCCAGCCGGGTGTTTTTTATCGTGATTTTGAAAAAGAAACCCTTAAATCTAATTTGATTTTTGCTTCCTACCCTGCTTCACGTGAACTTTGCGCCATGGGAGGAATTTTCAACAACAATTCAGGCGGAGAAAAATCTCTTGCGTACGGCAAGACTGAAAAATATGTAAAACGCATGAAAGTAGTTCTCTCAGACGGAAATACATATGAGCTAAAACCTTTGATGGAAGATGAGTTAAAGAAAAAGATGGATCAAAAAAATTTTGAAGGAGAACTCTATAGGAAAATGTTTGATCTAATAACTAATAACTTAGAACTAATAACTAATGCGAAGCCTGATGTAACGAAAAACTCCGCAGGATATTTCCTCTGGAATGTTTGGGATCCTGATAAAAAAGTTTTTGACCTGACTCAAGTTTTTGTAGGAGCACAAGGAACTCTCGGGCTTTTGGTCGAAGGCGACTTAGAACTCGTTCCCGTACATAAGCACCGCGATATGCTGGTGATTTTCCTTCACGACACTTCCCATCTTGGACAAATTATCAATGAAGTCCTGGCGCTTGAGCCAGAAAGTTTTGAATCTTATGATGACAATACCTTAAAGCTTGCGCTTCGCTACTTTCCGGAATTTGCCAAACAGCTTGGATTTTTGGGTTCTATTGAGGCGGGTATCGCCTTTCTTCCAGCATTCTTTGATCTATTCACAGGCAGAAGCTTGCCCAAGTTGGTACTCCAAGTCGACTTCACGAGCGATGACTTGGAAACCGTAAGGAAGAAAGTACAAACACTTCGAGAAAAACTCAAACCACTCCATCCTCAGACCCAAACTGCACTTGAAAATCAGGAAAAAAGATATTGGCTGGTAAGACGGGAGAGCTTTAATCTGCTTCGCAAAAAAATTCGCGACAAACATACTGCTCCTTTTATTGATGACTTTGTCATAAAACCAGAGTATATCGCAGAAGTTGTACCTCAGGTGACTGATATTCTGAAGAAACATCCCGAATTTATCTTCACCGTCGCAGGTCATGTAGGCAACGGTAACTTCCATATCATTCCCTTGGTTGATATCAACAATCCAACTGTTCGAACCGCAATTCCTGAGATTTCAAACCAAGTTTATGAAATTATTGCCAAGTATCATGGTTCAATTACAGGAGAACACAATGATGGACTTATAAGAACGCCCTATCTTAAACAAATGTATGGGGAAAATATCGTAAAGCTTTTTGAAGAAACCAAAGGGATCTTTGACCCTGATAATATCTTCAACCCCAGAAAAAAAGTCAACGGCGACCTAAACTACGCCATGAAACACATCCGCACATCCTGGTAATTAATCCATAAAATAGGGGTTTGGGGGATTTAATCTCCAATCGATTGCATCGGATAAACGCGTAAGAACTGCAGAGCTATGTTGAATATATTCTCTCGCAGTTGCTTCTCTTTTTTTACTCCAGTTAATCACTTTTCCCCTACTGGGCTCAACTATATCTGGGCATATATATAATATTCCATCTTGTGATACGAATGGTCTCTCTGTTTCTTCTTTGTAAAAATCTGGTTTTGTAACAGATGTTCCATTTATAACCTGGAATCCCTGAGTTAAGATGAAAACTTCTTCTTCCGGAAAACAATCCAACTGTACAGCCTCATTAACTCTTTGTGCTATCATTGTCTTAATTTGACTTGCAGGCTCTCGTAGAAGAGAATCAATTTCTCTTTGATCCTGTTTCATCATTTTAGAAGCTAATTCTCTTGCCAAATTCCTATTTCTTTGTGCCTCTGTTACCATGCCCGCATTTTATTTTAGAATCTAACAAAAGTCAAGCGAAGATTTAAAACCTAGAAAGGATGATGGTAACTCCTTTTTCTGCCAATCTTTGGTCTGCTTGGTCGCGGGCTTCCCTTACCTCTTTCATGGAAGGAGAGCTCGGATCTATATCTCTAGCAATTTGTCTAAAATTTCTCCTGATTTCTTCCAAATCAACTGGGTTAATTTTTCCTCCCTGTTCAATTCCTTTCATTTACTCACCTCCATAAGAGCTTCTATGCCCGGCAGTTTTTCGCCGGAGAGAAATTCGAGCATGGCGCCGCCACCGGTTGAGACGAAAGAGAATTTATCAAGCAAATTAAGTTCTCTCAAAAGCCCCAGGGTGTCTCCTCCACCAACTACTTTAAAAGCACTGCTTTGGGCAATTCCTTTTGCCAACTTGGCAGTAGTACCTTCTTTATCCTTCTCCGAATTGTAGATTTTGCCGATTGGACCGTTCCAGATAATTGTTTTTGCCAAATTTATAAATTGAAGAAAGTTTTCAACGCTTTTCTGAGTCGTGTCTGTTTCGTCCTCATTAAGATCTGCAACCAACAAAACTGAATTTCTATCCTTGATTTTCTCATGCTGCACACCAGAAAGAATATTAGTTTCCTCAGCTATTTTTCCTCCTACAAGAAGATAATCAGCCAACTCATGCATTCTCTCAACCAAAGGCAGTTTTGTTTCAATCTTGGCTCCGCCTATTATCACGACTAAAGGTCTTTGTGGATTCTCAAGAACTTCTCCCAAGGTTTCTATTTCCTTGATAAGCCTGAATCCGGCAAAATGAGGCAGAAGTTTTACCACGCCCACCACAGATGCGTGTTCTCTATGGGAAACTGCAAATGCATCATTTACATAAATATCCGCAAGACTTGCGAGTTTTTTGGCAAATTCAGAATTATTTTCTTCCTCTTCTTTATAAAACCTGATGTTTTCAAGAAGATATAAGCTATCAGAAAGCTTAAAAGAATCAAATCCTTCAATATTAGTTATTTGTAACTCATTTTGTGCTATTTGTAATTCTCTTAAAAACCAATTTGCAATAGGTTTTAGGGAAAGTTTTTCATCTTTTCCCTCTGGTCTCCCAAGATGACCCGTCATAAAAACTGCTGCATTATGGTCAAGAAGGTACTTTAAAGTTTCAAGACTCTCCTTAAGTCTTGTATCATCTATTATCTGGCCATTTTCAAAGGGAACATCAACATCTACCCTAAGAAGTATTCTCTTCCCGCTTACTATTTCTGGCTTTAAATCCGGTAAATTGATCATGTCGTTTTTAGTTATTCGTTCTTAGCTTTCAGCTATTAGTTTTAGTCTGTAAATTCCTGACAAAACATCTCGCCATATATTCCTCCATCAATTACTCCTATTCCAATTTTACCAAAGTTCGCAGATAAAATATTGGCTCTGTGACCCGGACTTTTCATAAGTCCCTGCATTGCCAAAGTCGTATTGGGAGCAAGCGCCAGATTTTCTCCAGCATATGTAAAATGAACATCTCCTTGAGCAATTCTATCAAAAGGGGTTAGGCCTTCTGGCGTATAATGTGAGAAATAGCCCCGAACAAACATATCTTTACAGTGTTTTCTGGCTACCTGAGTTAACTTTTCATCTCTTTCAAGAACAGATGCGCCTTGAGACTGCCTTTCTCTATTGACTATAACAAGCATCTGTGCTTCAGCATTTTGGTCAACTGAAAGGTTTTCTGTTTTGAATTTTAAATTAACGGTCTCGTCACTCTTGGGTTCAACTGTAAGAAAAGACAGAGTATCATTCACAGCAGAACCAAAAATATTATTTAGTTCTTTTTCAAAACCCTGAGTCTTGGCAGTTAAGATATTTCCGAATTTTGAAGATGAAACAGAATGCTTAAGAAAAACTGAAACGGGAAGTGAAATTATCAAGGTTAAAATAAATGAAAGCAAGATAAGAGCAGAAAACATTCCAACAATAACTCCCAAAAAGTGGTCGATGTTTTTGATAATAGAGTCCTTTACGCTGTATTTCTCAGACAAAAGTCGATATACAATTCCTCTTAAGAGGAATCCAATTATAATCTCTGAAGCAAGTGCTGTAATCAGAAATCCGAGCGCTTTGGAAAATCCGGGCGGAATAGAAAAAATTTGAGCAATAAGAGTTCCTGCAAAAATATAAGTCTTAAGCCCGATGATAAACGATAAAACAAAACCAATTAAATCAAGAAACGAGGCTATAAAACCGATGGCATATCCTTCAATAATATAAAAGAACAATACGGCAATAATTACATAGTCGAGCCAGTTGAGACTCTTAAATGGGGAGAAAAGATTCAATAAATAGTTTACGAATTGACCTATATCCATATTATTGACCTCGTAGTATTATATATAATTTTATATCTATTGTCATAATCAAGGCTTTGATGCTATCATAATAGCCTATGATAAATGCAGTAAGAAAAATTAAGAAACAATTAAAAAAATTTAAAAGATTCAGATACTCTAAGTTTATTGTAGTAGGATTTTTACTTTTTTTACCATTTTATTTTTTCATTTTAAAAGACCTTCCTTCGCCAACAAGACTTACAAGCAGCTCCATTCCTCAGTCTACTCAAATTTTTGACAGAAATGGTGAGCTTCTTTATACAATTTATGGTCAAAAGAATCAAACCTTTATTCCCTTGTCTTTAATCCCAAAAAATATTCAACAAGCCACCATTGCTATTGAGGATAAAGACTTTTATCGCCACGGCCCGATAGATATAAGAGGGGTCATGCGCGCAGCTTATTCTACAATATTTAAAAAACAGCTCCAAGGCGGATCCACACTCACTCAACAGCTCGTAAAAAATAGTCTGCTGACTCCTGAGCGAACAATTTTAAGAAAAATAAAGGAGGTGCTTCTTTCTTTTGCAACAGAACTCTTATATCCCAAGGATAAGATTCTTGAGATGTATCTAAATCAAATTCCTTATGGAGGCACAGCCTATGGAGTCGAGGCTGCCTCGCAGACCTATTTCGGTAAACATATCAAAGAATTAACCTTGGCTGAAGCGGCAATTCTAGCAGGACTTCCCGAAGCACCTACTACATTTTCTCCCTTCGGATCTCATCCAGAACTTGCTAAAAAAAGGCAAGAGGAAACTTTAAGAAAAATGTACGAGCAAAAATACATAGATAAAAATCAAATGGATAAAGCAATAAAAGAAACTATCTCTTATCAGAAAATTTCAAATAGAATAAACGCTCCTCATTTTGTTTTATATGTTAAAGATCTTCTTTCAAAAAAATATGGAGAGGAAACAGTAGAACAAGGAGGGCTCAAAGTTGTCACTAGCCTTGATTTGGCAACTCAAGAAATGGCTCAGGCTACAGTATCAGCCGAAATTTCAGAATTAAAAAAACAAAAAGTTTCAAACGGTGCGGCTCTCATAACAAATCCAGCAACCGGAGAAATATTGGCGATGGTCGGAAGTCATGACTATTTTAATAATGAAAATGACGGAAATGTTAACGTCGCGCTTGCTCTCCGTCAACCAGGATCCTCCATAAAACCCATTAACTATGTAACAGGTCTTATTAAAGGGTATTCTGCTGCCACTGCTTTTATTGACCAAAAGACATGTTTCCCAAATCCCGGACAAGCTCCTTATTGCCCGGTAAATTATGATGGCAAATGGCATGGAATTGTTCAAATGCGCTTTGCTCTGGCCAATTCTATTAATATACCAGCGGTTAAAATGTTAAAAGTAAATGGAGTAGAAGACATGATCGCTACAGCCTCTGCAATGGGTATAACAACTTTTACTGACCCTAGCCGCTATGGGCTATCTTTAACCTTAGGAGGCGGAGAAGTAACTATGCTTGATATGGCAACTGCCTATGGAGTCTTTGCTAATGGAGGATACAAAATTCCTCTTCATCCAATACTCAAGGTGATAAACAGTAAAGGAAAAATATTGGAAGAATTCAAGCCTGCTGCATCACCAATATTTGGTAAAAAAGTAATACCTGAGGGAGCGGCCTTTATTATCTCTGATATATTATCTGACAATAACGCAAGAGCCATGGAATTCGGCACAAACTCTCCGCTTAAGGTTAAAAATTTCCCGGTTGCGGTAAAGACAGGAACCACAAATGATTTCAGGGATAACTGGACTATTGGGTACACACCGTCCTATGTTGTGGCCGTTTGGGTGGGAAATAACGATAACACGCCTATGAGCGGACTGGTGTCCGGAATAACAGGTGCGGCTCCAATCTGGAATGGCATAATGAGCGAACTTCTTAAGAATACGAATCCTCATCCTTTTCAAAGGCCGCCTGAGATCATTCAAAAAGAGGTTTGTGCGGATTCGGGTCTAATACCAGGTCCTAAAGATTCTTCTGACAGATGTAAAACAAGATATGAATATTTTCTCCGAAATACCGAAACAAATAAAATTGAATATGGAAAACAGAATGTCTGGATCGATAAAACAACTCAAGACATTGTAAAGGAAGGCCAAATAGACAATTTAGAGCTTAAAGAAGTAACAATCGTCAAAGATCCGACTGGAGATACGTATTGTGTTTCGTGCCCTCATTTAGAGCTTACGCCTACTCCAACTGCCGGGCCATAAATTCCCTCTTTCAATTACTATACGCCTATAGTATAATTTGCCTACTTCGAAGTTATTTTATTATCCCTGCCCTATATTATGGTATTTTTGTCAGATATCTTATCTTTGACAATCAAATTCCTAATTTTGATAGGAGACTTCGTTCTTGTTGTCTTTAAACTACTTGCAAAGTTAATAAAAACTATCGTTTCCCCCATCTACTCAATTAGTAAAAAAATACTAAATTTACTCTATAGTTTAATTTTCTTATCAATTATCTTCCCCTTTAAAACGGCCTCAAAAACGACCACGTTCATAAAAAATTTGAGACTAAAAAGACTTTTTGTTAAACGGACCGAAGTTCTCAAAATTAAAAAATTTAAAAAAATAAAGCCGACCAAGATTTTCCCTGTTCCAGTTTTATTTAAAATAAAATATTTTATTATCGGAAGTTTATTCTCTTTTATTTTTTTCTTCACCCCTTTGCTTTTTCTGATTTTCCTTCAAGAACTTCCCAATCCGAAAGCCTTAGCTTTAAAACAAGATGCTCAAACAACTAAAATTTATGATAGGAATGACAATCTTCTTTTCCAAATATATGCCTCTGAAAATAGAACCTTTATCCCCCTTTCTTCAATCCCTAAGTATATGCAGGAAGCAACAATTGCCATTGAAGATAAAGATTTTTATACAAATCCTGGATTCAATATGCTTGCAATTGCCAGAGCAGCCAAGGCAAATTTATCAGGAGAAGCTCTTCAAGGCGGATCAACTATAACTCAGCAGCTTATAAAATCAACACTTCTTACACCTGAGTTAAGTCTAACGCGAAAAATAAAGGAGGTAATTCTGGCGTTTTGGACTGAAAAAATCTATACAAAACAGCAAATTCTTGAAATGTATTTGAATCAAATTCCTTATGGAGGAACCGCCTGGGGCGTAGAAGCAGCCGCACAAACTTATTTTGGCAAAAATGCTAAAGATCTTGACCTTTCGGAAAGCGCATTTTTAGCAAGTCTTCCAAATGCACCAACGCTTTACTCTCCTTATGGCGAAAACCCCAATCTTTGGAAAAAAAGACAAAAAGAAGTACTTGAAAAAATGGTTGATTTTAAATATATTTCCAAAAATGAGTCTCTTTCTGCTCAAAAAAAAGAATTGCAATTTAAAACACCACAGATTCCAATTCATGCTCCGCATTTTGTAATGTATGTAAAAGATTTACTTGTAAAAAGGTATGGGCTTGCGATGGTAGAAAAAGGAGGACTTACTGTAAAAACCAGCCTCGATCTTAAAACTCAGGAGATGGCTCAAAAAATAGTGAGTGAAGAAGTAGAAAAAAATACTTATCTTAACCTTAGTAATGGAGCGGCTCTTATTACTGATCCTCGAAATGGAGACATACTTGCAATGATTGGTAGTCGTGATTATTCGGATACCAATGGAGGGAATTACAATATAACGACGGCTCTTCGTCAACCAGGATCAAGCATAAAAGTGGTTACCTATAGCGCGGCCTTATCCAATAAATTTACTGCTTCAACCATAATAGATGATTCTCCGATCTCTTTCACGTCTTTGGGCGCGCCGACTTATTCGCCGGTAAACTATGATGGCAGATTTCATGGAAAAATGACTTTAAGATCTGCTTTGGCCAATTCTGTAAATATTCCGGCAGTTAAAACCTTGAATGCAGTCGGAATACCCACAATGGTTGGTCTTGCAAAAAAAATGGGAATTTCAACCTGGGGGGATCCGGAACAATACGGACTTGCTATAACTCTTGGAGCAGCGGACGTAAAAATGCTAGACATGACAAGCGTCTACGGTGTTTTTGCCAACCAAGGCGTCAGAGTCAATATCAACCCTATTCTTAAAATAACTGATTACCAAGGAAATGTTCTGGAGGAAAAAGATGAAGTTGAAGGAAAAAAAGTTTTAGATCCCGGGATTGGCTTTATAATTTCTGATATTTTAGCTGACAACAATGCAAGAGCCATGGAATTCGGTATCAATTCGCCGCTTTTCATACCCAATCATAAAGTTTCTGTAAAAACCGGGACATCTGACAATAAAAGGGATAATTGGACAATTGGATATACTAGTTCATATGTTGTTGCCGTTTGGGTGGGAAATAATGACAATAGTCCGATGAGTCAGAATCTTGCCTCAGGTATTACCGGAGCAGCACCTATTTGGAATCGGATTATGAATCATCTTATCAGTTCTCTTCCCGATGAAAAGTTGCCTATTCCTGATGATGTCGTTGAGAAATCCTGCATGGGCAAAACGGAGTATTTTATAAAAGGGACCGAAAGCTTTGTTAATTGTTCTCAGAAAATAACTCCAAGTCCTACTCCTAATTAACTCATGGATTTTTTGGCCCATCCTACCAAAAGAAGTATTACTCCTCCTGCCATCCAGGCCCCATAGCTTGGCCATCCTAATCCTGCCATGAGATACTGAATAATACCATAAATTATTGCAAGAACTCCAAATGCTTCAAGTAGTAAACCTTTCTCATGAAATACCTTGCCTTCTATCATTTTCTCACCCCCTTTTAAATTTTAATTTATTATTTAACTTAATATATTGTTCTCTGGGCATTTGGCTGTAAAAGATAAATGAAGTTGAAACAAATCTCGTTGCGCCTTTTTCTCTTGCAAGATGAATAGTATCTTCATTAATTCCCCCATCAACTTCGATTGGGATATGAAGCTCTTTAATTTTCTCTAGCTTCTCAAGACATTTTGAATCAAATTGCTGTCCTGAAGAACCTGTTTTAACCGTCATAAAAAGAAGAACATCCAGATCAGATAGGGGAACCGTAATTGCATCAAGTGCTGTCGGTGCATCAACTGCAAGACCTGCTTCTCCTAATAATTGTGCCTGTGCGACAAATTCTGCCTGGTCTGACATTTTTTCAACATGACCCAGGAATCTTTTGAAGCCCGCCTCTGCCCAGGGTTTTAAAAAATTGACCGGTTCATCCACCATCATATGAAGTTCAAAATAAGCTTGTCTTGCATATTTTGCAAAAGGGGCAGGATCAAGAAATGTAGCGCTTGGAGCAAATTTACCGTCGATGATATCTATGTGAATATTTTGGGTGACAGGAAGAATCTGGATTATTTTCTTTTCTATTTCGCTCCATTCTTTTTCAAGAATCCCTGGAATAATACTATTGTTCATTCTCTATTTTTTCAATTTCAGCCAAGCGTCTTTCCTTTTTCTTTTCATGGGAAAACGGAGTTTCCAAGAATAATTTAACAATTATTTTAGCATTTTGCTCGTTAATATAATCTGCCGGTATTGTCAAAACATTAATATCATCATCTAAACGGGCTTTTTCTATTTGTTCTGGATTTACAGCAAGACCGCTTCTGATATGCTTAAATTTATTTGCAACAATATCGACCCCGACCCCGCTTCCGCAAATCAAGATTCCCCTTGAGTCGTTAAAATCTCTCCCCAAATCAGTTGCTACATGTCTTGCAACTTGCTCGGCATAAACAGGATAGTCGTCACCAGGATCATATTTAAATGCCCCAAGATCTTTTATCTCAATCTTATTTTCCGTAAACCAAGTTTTCAGTCCTTCCTTAAGCTCAAACCCTCTATGATCCGCACCAATATAAACTTTCATGCTCCTTGCCTTTCTTGCATAAATAAATTATAAAAATGAATATAGTTTTTACTTATCTGATCAACTACTTCTTCCCTGTTAATTCTACCATCGCTGAACATGACTAAAGGGTCCCAAAAAATTGTCCGACCGACCGCAAAACCTATTATTCCCTCTATGCTTGCGCCCTCTGAGATCCATTTTTCAACTTTTCCCTGATCGGCTCCTCTGCCTAAAACTACGATACCGACACTTTCCCGTCCGCCCTCTCTTGCTTGATCAATAAGCCTTTTATAATCTTCTTCTTTTTCCATTCCCTCCATTTTCCAAACATCCGGATCAATTCCCTGCTCTTGAAATTCTTTAATAACTCCTAGTGCAAGTTTTTGTCTAATCTCAGTATCAAATCTGTTTCTATCATTACCGACAGATGCTAATTGATCTTCTGTTGCTTCTATTAAAACTTCTATCATAAATTTATAGTCATTTTTTTGACAAAAATCTTTGAGCTTTTTTAATTGTTCTGCCTGCCTCTCTTTTGAATCCCTATCATCTTCCGGATTATAACGAACCAAGGCTTTGGCAAAAGTGGGATTATATTTTTTGATATGTTCGCCAAACTCATTTCCGTATTCAAAACTAAATTCTTTCTGTCCGCTCTTTTCGGTTGTAACAAGTGTGATAAATCCATTAGAAGATGCATCTTTTAATATTTCATCACCGTATTCTTCATCGACCAAAATGGCCGCATATTCCTTAGGAGTACCTGCATCTACTGCCTTTTTGAATGCATCGTAAATAATTCTCTTCTCATTTTTGATTTTTTCTTTTTGCTCAGCTGTTAAATCCTCCTCGTTGTTTATTTTAAACATCCCTTTTGCAAAGGTTGAACGGTGATCAAATGGAAGAATAAATAAAAGTTTCTTGTAGCCCATATTCATGGCTAAGTCTTCTCCATTTCTTTTCGTCTTAGAAGGCCAGTCTGAGCGCCTACTTTTCCAATTACCGAAGCAGAATTCTCAGTTCCCCATTTCATGGCAGTTTGATAATTCTGCCCAAAAATTACTGCTGATAAAAATCCGCTCGCATAAGCATCCCCTGCCCCTGTTTTCTCTACCACCTCAGCCTCTTTTATCCCTTGAAAAAAGAAATTATTATTTTCATCTAGCATAAAAGATCCGTTTTTGCCATCTGTTATGATAGCAACTTTGGGCCCCAATTCTTTTAGCAGAAAAAGGAGTTTCTTTATGCTTTCTTCATCGCTTGTGAAAGAAGAAGAATCAAGTTTCAATATTTTTATTGCTTCTTCTTTCGAAAGAAAAAGAATTTCTGTTTTTTTAAAAATTCCCGCAATTTCCGAAAGCCCATCATCTAATTGAGCTGTTCCAGGATTAAATGCAAGCTTAAGATTATTTTTTTCTACAAAATCCAAAGTTTTTCTATACGCGTTTTCCCATTTCTTTCCTATTGAAGTAAGATAAATCCATTTCCCTGAAATATTATCGAAATTATAATCGTGTTCTCTTTCAACATTTTCCTCAAAAATAGTTCTCTCTTTCGCATAGTTTATAATAACCGAAAGAGAAGACTCGCCCTCCGCTTGCTTAAGATAATCCTCGGAAACATTTTCTTTTTTAAGTGTGTTTTTTATCTTATCAGCGAATTCATCAGATCCTATTTCAGCTACAATTGCTGTTTTTAGACCCATTCTTGACAACCCGACGCTGACATTGGCTGCATTTCCGCCAATTGTAAAAAAAGCTTTGTCAACTAAAGCCTTATCTCCTGAAATTACGCATAATTCTTTTGTCTGGGGATTGAGCTTGAAATGTTGATTTGTGTCATGTACCTGAAGAAAAATATCTATTTTAGCATTACCAACGGCAACTACATCAAATACATCCATATAATTAAATCTACAGTAACATAAATGATTTTGAGGGTCAATTATTTACCGATGATTACCAGAGCATCTGCCGAGGAACTGGCTGAGAGATCAGATGAGGAGTTGCCTAGAGTATATTGCGTGCCTAAATCTTTCTTAAGAAGAGAGAGAAATTCGCTTTTTCCTGTCTTTACTTGAATCGTAACATTTGAATAATCGAAATTGTCTGCATTACCCGTTGAAATTACATTATAACCAAGATTCTTTAAAAAATTTGCTGCGGTTCCGGCGACCCCCGCTACTCCGCTTCCGTTCTGAACGGTAATTGAAAGTTTACTTCTGTTAAGACCTGTTGTCTTGTCGATCGGATTCGAAGTCGGCTTGGAAGTAGGGGTAGTTTCGGGTTCTTCGGTCGGTGTCACTTCTTCGGTCGGTGTCGGAGCTTCGGTTGGAATAATAAATTCTGTTGGGGTTGGAGTTATTTTTTCTTCGGACTTCTGATCTTTTCCTCCAATGAATCTAAACCCCATCAATGCTAACACTCCAATTATGATAATTAACACTATCCAAAATATTAACCGTCTTGGTTTTTTGGCAGGTTTATTAAGGACAGGGGATTGAAAGCTGACATCCTCCATATTTTGACCCCTACATACTAACACTAAATTTAGCATTTGGCAAGAGGAATTAAAATAATCTGGTATAATATACTTATCCCTATGAAAAAGATTGTTTCCTTATCGCTTCTTTTTTTACTCTTTATTTTTTCTAATCTAGCCTTACCCCAAAAAACTTTATCAGATGAACTCGACGATATTAGCAAGCAAATTCAAGATTTAACCAATGAATTAAATTCATCAATTAAGGCAACCAAGCCGCTTGAATCCGAACTTAATAACCTCAAAAATCAAATCAGCGGAATCAAAAACAGACTTTCATCAATCGAAAACGATATAATTGTTAAAGAAAAGAATATCAATGATGGATATAAAAATCTGGCCAAGCAGGAAGAAACATTAGCAAAGGCAATCTCTGATTATTACATAAAAACCTATTATAACTCGCCCTTTTGGATTTTTCTCTCAGCCTCCTCTGTAACCGATGTGACACAAATACTTGCCTACCAAAAACAGGCAGTTGACCAGGATAAGGCAATTATTACCAACATTGTAATTTCTATACAATCCTTGGAAGAAAAAAAGAAGAATTTAGAAAGTGAGAGGGTTAAACTATCATCCCTTAAGGCAAGTCTTGATGAGCAATCGGGTAAGCTTGACAAAATAGTTTCAGGCGCCAAGGCCTATCAAAGCACTCTTTCTTCAAAAATTGCCCAATTGTCTGCGCAACAACAGCAATTAATTGCTCAAAAATTAGGAAGCTTAAATATCCCAAGATCCGCAGGGACTGCGGCGCCTGCCTGTGTTGATGATAGGGATATCGATCCTGGTTTTTCTCCAAGACTTGCTTTCTTTACTTATGGAGTTCCCAATAGAACAGGGCTTAACCAGTACGGAGCAAATGGCAGGGCAAAGGCTGGACAATCGGTAGAACAGATTTTAAATGCTTATTTTACAAATTTTGAACTTAAGAAAGATTACGATTCAGGTATCACTATAAATGTTGAGGGTTATGGCGGATATAATATTGAGGAGTATGTTAAAAGAATTTATGAAATGCCTGAATCCTGGGAAATGGAGGCTCTCAAAGCTCAGGCAATTGCCGCCAGGTCATATGCACTCGCCTATACAAATAATGGATCAGGCTCCATCTGCACGACAGAAAAATGTCAGGTTTTCAAACCTGATCCTAAGGGTGGGAGATGGGATCAGGCGGTCAATGAAACAAGAGGCTGGGTTATTACCCAGGGAGGAAGTCCTGTTAAAGCATGGTACTCATCAACTCACGGCGGATATGTTTTGTCTACTTCAGAATTAAAGGGATGGCAATCAACTTCATGGACCAAACATGCAGTTGATACCCCTTCAGGATCAGTGAATGGTTTTTCTGATTTAAATAGCAACGCCTACGATAAAGACTCCCCTTGGTTTTATTGCGACTGGGGATCACGTGCAAGCTACAATAAAACAGCCTGGCTCAAACCATCAGAAGTTGCAGATATAGTAAATACAATCCTTTTGGCAAGAGCTGATTCCTCGACCAAAGATCATCTTTATCAAACAGATAAACCTCATCCTTATGGCGGAGAAGTCTGGAATGAAGAAAGGGTAAAGCAAGAATTACGGTCCCGCAATATTACTCCCTTCAATTCAGTTTCAGAAGTATCCGTAGGAGCTGATTTTGGGACGGGTAAAACGAATTCTGTGAATATATCAGGGGACACAGGCGGTACTTCCTTTGACGGTTCTGAATTTAAAGATTGGTTCAATCTTAGAGCTCCGGCAAACATACAAATTGTAGGACCCCTATTTAATATCGAACAAAAATGAAATTATATTTTCAGCTATTAGTTTTTAGTTCTAAGTTGATATTCTATGCCTGACATTTTCATCGCCAATAAAGAAGAGTCAAATACTCGACATCCAGTGGCAAGAAAGAGAAATTTTCATATACGAAATTTCCTGGAAGCGAGAATAAAAAGCTCAGGAAAAATTAAATTTGCAAATCAAAAAGAAAATGAAGAAATAGTCTTATTCTTAAGAGCCCACATTGTAAGAAATCTTCCCTGGGTGGCAATTTCAATTATTCTTATCCTTTTACCATTATTATTCTATAACTTTGGCCTGACAGAAAATTACCTTTCATTCCTATCTGGGCAATATATTACCTTTATCCTCTTATTTTATTACCTTGTTATCCTAGGCTACATTCTAGTAAATATTATGGGCTGGTTTTATAATATTTTAATTATTACCAATTTAGGAGTAGTTGACATTGACTATTCAAGCATTCTTTATCATGACGTAGCCTTCACCAAACTTACTCTAGTTGAAGACGTCAACTATACCAAAACCGGATTCTTAAGATCTCTTTTTAACTTTGGCGATCTTTTTATTCAAACTGCCGGCGGAAAAGAAAACTTAGAAGCAATTGGAATTCCCGATCCTGCCAATGCCGCACACATCGTAGCAGATTCCATTGGAAAAGGAGGCGGCAGTGGATAATTTTGATCTGCTAATACAATTTTTCAATATTAGCTTCTGGATAAAGATACTGTTTTTATTATTTATCTCGATGTATGTCGTTTTTTCTCTTGTTATTATTAACCAGGTCAGAGCCATGAATAAGATTATTTATGTTCCAACTTCCTCCCAGTTACTTCTGGCTGCTTCTATTACTAATTTTATCTTGGCTATTTCGCTTTTTTTTATAGCACTTGTTATACTATAAGCGATGTCTGAGGATAGAAATGTCTCAGTTGCAAAAATTGTCGCAACCCCATCGGAATCTTCTTGGGCGCAGGCATACAGTGCTGGCAAGCTTTTTGCGGTTTTATCTCTTGAGAGCAAAGAGGAATTAAAAGAAAAGGACTATTTAAATCTCTTAGGAAAGGGCGTACTTGAAACACTAGAGCAGGAATTCTTTACGCTTGAATTAAAAGATCTTGCCTCGATAAAAAATGCAGTTCAAATTACAGCTGGAAGAATTCCTCATGATATTTCATGCTCTTTTGTAGTTGCTTCTATCGTAAATGATGTTCTATATGTTTTTACGATTGGAGCTGGTAGAATCGATATTAAACGTGGGGATAAAATTGGAAACATATTAGAATCACAAGAATCGCGCTCTTCCTCGATTGTTTCAGCATCGGGAGTGCTTTTGGATTCAGATTTAATCATTATCCAGACAAAACAATTTACAGAAATAATTACTCCAAATATCCTTACGGCCTCGCTTGATCATCAGCCGCCTGAGGAAATCTCAGAAATTTTAGCACCGATTATTCATGGTCAAGATAAGGGTGGATCCGCAGCAGTAGTAATAGAATATAAGTTTGTTAAAGAGAGCCAGGATCTAGGTATTTCTGAGACAGAAGAGCCCATGCCGGAAAGTAATCCAGAAGAACAAGAATCAGAAGAGAATATTCCCCAAAAATTATTAAGTGTGAGTAATTATTTTAATCCATTGGTCGAGAAAATAAAATTATCTGGCCTTAAAAGAATAAGCCACTCCCGTAAAATAATCTTTACTATAGCTGTTGTCATACTAATAGTTTTTATTCTTGCCATTAATTTTGCCATTAAAAAACAGAATGAAGCAAAAATCCAAAGCTTATTTAATGATATTTATCCAAAGGCTCAGAAAGAATACGAAGCGGGGAAAAATCTTGTTGGGCTTAACAAAAACTTGGCCCGGGATAACTTTACTTCGGCTTTAAAAATTCTTGAGGATGGTAAATCAAAATTTCCGAAAGATTCCAAAGAAGAAAAACAAATTATAGAATTAATGGCAAAGGTAAACAAGGAACTTGAAGCAAATTCACCTGAGAAAATTGCTCAAAACCAAGAAAGAGACAAAATCTCAATTAGCATTGAGAACGGGAGCGGTATTGAGGGAGCCGCAGGAAAAGCTTCTGATTTTTTGAAAGGAAAAGGTTACAATGTAATCTCAACAGGAAATGCGAAAAACTATAATTACAAAGGGGCAACAATAAAGGTAAAAAGTTCTACTAATGCTTATCTTCTCCTTCTCAAAAATGATTTATCCGAAAAATACACCGTTAATGACACTTCTTCTGACCTTTCCCAAGATTTTGCTGCCGATGTCCTGGTTGTCATCGGAAAATAATCAAAAATTTACTTTTACCTCTTTATCGTTTATCATATTAGCGAGTTTATGGAACCATGAAAATTCAAAATAAAAAGGCGTTCTTAGATTATCAAATCCTCGATCGATTTGAAGCAGGAATCAATCTGATCGGCGCGGAAGTCAAGGCAGTGCGCCTTGGACATGCAGATCTTACTGGAAGTTTTGTAAAAATAATTGGCAGCGAGGCTTATCTTATCAATGCCAAGATTTTTCCCTATCAATATGGCCGGCCAGAGAATTATGATGAAAGACGAACAAGAAAACTCCTTCTTCACAAAACAGAGATAATAGCTCTTAAATCAAAATCTGAGGGGTCAAATTTGACAATTGTTCCGGTATCCATGTATACAACAAGGAATTTCATTAAGCTTGAGCTCGCGTTGGGAAAAGGAAAAAAGAAATTCGAGAAAAGAGAAGCAAAAAAGAAGAAAGATATTGAACGCGATATGGAGCTTGAGCTTTCCTCTATAAATTAAATAAGAAAACCCGCCATCGGCGAGGTTATTTGTGGAGATGTCCGAGAGTGACTCGGAGTCCAAGAAATTAAATTAAAAACATCTACAAGCATAGCCAATTTTTATTTCTCTCTTTATTCTTTTCCTATTGGCAGGAATAAATAAAGAATAGGTTTGATAAGTTCAAATAAGAGACAAACCAATCTCTTATTTATATCTCAACTTTATTTATGCCCGTAAGATCTCGTTGAGAAAGAAATTACGAACATCAACTTAATTAAGCAAATGCGTAATTTGGTTGAAATCTAGAATTGCTTCTAGCATTTATATTTTGATTCTGTTTTACGACTGTTAATCAAAGTCGGCTTGCAGTTTTTAACGTGCTTTCTTGTCGATGCAATGCATCCCCAATAGCGGTATTGTAGCTCAATCTCTGGCTAAAGTCAATCCCCAGACGCTTTTGACACCGGCTCTCTTAAGCACTTTTGCGGCTTCATTCAGGGTAGAACCTGTGGTAAAAATATCATCAACCAGAAAAATATTGGGATACCTATCTAGCGAAATATCAGAAAATACTGCAAATGCACCCGAAATGTTTTTTCTTCTCTCTTTTTGAGAAAGTCCAGCCTGAGAAACAGTTTTTTTAATTCTTTTAAGAAAATCATATTTTTTAAGATTTAGCTTGCCCTCTAATCCTTTTGCTAAGATTTCTGATTGATTATAGCCTCGTATTCTCATTTTTGAGACATGAAGAGGAATGGGTACTAGAACAGATTTTCCTTTTAGATACTGGTTAGTATTGTAGAATTCTTCTCTCTGAATCAATCCTTCGAAAAATAAATCAATCAATAATTTTTTGAGATCAGAAAGATACGGTCTATACTTAAAATTATAAATAAGTTTTTTGACAATTGGGTTATAGGAAAGACTGGAAAATATTCCATCTATTGTATATTTAGTTTTACACCCCGGATGGGTGAGATTATTGGTTGAAGCATGATTACAGACAACACAAATCCCTTGTGTGTCAAACGATAAGTACGAAAAACACTTATCGCAAAGATAACGTCCTAATTTTTTACAGCCGACACAATATTTAGGAAAAATTAAATTCAAAAAATCCACAATCTTAGTGTAGCAAAGGCGTAAAGATAAGTGCTATAATACCCAAAGTAAGGAGAGGTCGCATAGTTTGGTCCATTGCGAGGGTTTGCTAAACCCTTGAGCCGAAAGGCTCGCGTGGGTTCGAATCCCACCCTCTCCGCTTTTTTAAAGCAGCTATGAGAAGAGTCAAAGAAGTTCTGCACGAAGATTATCTTCGTTCGCTCATGTTTGGCCTTCAAGACGGCATAGTCTCCACTACAGGAGTCGTAATTGGTATTTCAACTGGAGTTAGCAACAAGGAAATTATAGTTTTGGCAGCCCTGGTGGCTGTGATGGTTGAAGCCTCATCAATGGCTGCCGGCCAATACTCAAGCGAAAAGGCAGTCCATCAGATGGACAAAAGCGGAAAACACACGGATAATCTTCTGATAGGAGCGCTCATCATGTTCATTGCCTATATGATGGGTGGAGCATTTTCAATAGTTCCAATTATCGCCTTTGATCAGCCGATTGCAAAAATACTGGCTCTCATATCAGCCTTCGTGGGCCTTTTCATTATAGGCTATTTGAAAGGATACCTGGTTGAACACAAGCCGATTCGAAGTGCATTAGAATTATTTATAATTGGCTCGATAGCGACTGCCATAGGTGTTATAGTCGGATACTTATTTAAGGTTTGATCTTCTCTTCATTGATAAGAAAACTCTCTTTTGCTATACTTTACTAGCCTTGGAGAGGTCGCATAGCGGACTAGTGCAATGGTCTTGAAAACCATCGTGGCAGCAATGTCACCGTGGGTTCGAATCCCACCCTCTCCGCCAAAATTCGGAATTCAAATTTCCGCCAAAAATATGGTCGGCGCGAAGCGCCGTCTGTTCTGCATTCCCCCCACAAAATTCGCCACGCTCCGCGTGGCTCAAAAAGTACGGTTCGAGCTTCAATAATAAAGTTCGAACCGACTTTTTTGAATAAATGAAGTTTCTCTTCATTTATTCCCTCGTTTGCCAATTCCATATTGTATTTCAAAAACTTTTCCGTAAGTTCGAACCGATTATTCGCTTTTTGCTCAAAAGCCGATAATTTCTCTTTGAGAAGCTGTTTTTCGTTCACTAACTTGTTTTTCATATCTCGATACTCGTCTAGTGAAAGTGCGTTCTCTAAGTAAGCGTTCATCAGCTTCTCAATCTTGGAATCCAAAAGAGAAATATCGGCTTTTGTTTTGTCTGCAAAAAGCGTAGACGATTGGGCTTCCACCAGTTTATCTTTTTCGTTTTCCGTCAACATCCATTTAGCCCAATCGTCTGGCAAAGAAACTTTTTTGATTTCCTTTTGAATTTCGGAAGTGATGATTTCCTCACGAGTATATTTTTGTGAACAAGGATTTTTCCGTTTGGTGCATCGCAAATAGTTATGTCCTTTTTGGGTTTCGGTGGTAATGAAACAGCCACATTCTCCGCAACGGAAAAATCCTCTATACAAAAATGGTTTAAGTCCTTTCGAGTGAGGTTTGGATTTTCTCATCATCACTTCCTGAACAGAATCAAAAAGTTTCTTTGTGATAATCGGTTCGTGTTTGCCTTCGTGTATCTCGCCGTTATACAGCATTAGCCCTGTATAAATCGGATTTTTCAAAAGTTTTTGATAATTCGACACCGCAAGTTCCTTTCCGCTTTTTCGCTTCAATCCAAGTTCATTAAATTTGTCGCGGAGTTGGCGCAAAGTGAAAGACCCAGACGAATAAGCCTCAAATATTTTCTTGATAAGTGGTGCAATATTTTCATCAACAACAATTTTTCCACCCTTGTTTATATATCCGAGCGGAGACATTTGAGGCCATATTCCGTCTTTCACTTTGTTTCGCTTACCACGCTTGATATTCTCACTTAGGTTGTCCACATAATACTTGGATTGCGAAAAAGCGATTGAAAGCATAAATTTTCCTTGCGGTGTCGTATCACACCAGAAAGTTGGAAATTTTAGCTCGGCAATCTTTCCCGTATCGAGCAAATATATTATTTTTCCACCATCAACACTATTCCTCGCTAATCTATCGGGATGCCACGCTAAAATCCCATTTGCTTCGTTTTGCTCGATACGGAGAAGCATTTCGTCAAATACTGGCCGGCCCGGAATCTTGGCGGTTTGTTTTTCCACGAAAATATCAACGACATCAATCTGCTCTTTAACCGCTAACTCTTTGAGTTCGGCCAGTTGGTCGGAAATGCTTCTCACTTGCCGATCTTCGGTGTCGGTTGATTTACGAGTATAGATGAAAAATTTTCTGGTGTGATTATTCATAGAATTGTATTGGCAAACGAGGAGCCACGCGGAGCGTGGCGAATCCTTGCAGAATCAGGATTTTGTGGGGGGAATGCAGAACAGACGGCGCTTCGCGCCGACCATATTTTTGG